>CAKQGD010000019.1 GCA_934232845.1 uncultured Oscillospiraceae bacterium | reverse complement strand
GATCGGAACCTCCGCGCTTGCGCAGTATAAAATAGACGGCGCGGTCAATCTCTACGCCGGTTTTTATCAAAATCCCTTTTTCATCTGGGGAAGATATCGAAAAAAATGGCTGAAAACAATGCTCACCGTCTCTTTTCAGTTTCATCATACCCAAATGGATGGAATCGCGGCAGCTTGTTTTCTCGAGCATCTGCAAAAAGAGATTTCCCAGCTTCAGGCATAAAAAGACGGCGGAAAATTCCGCCGTCTTTTTATTTGATATAACATCAAGGTGCGATGATCCGGCGAAGACCCTCCGCCAACGCGAATCCCGGGATACACAACAAAAACCAAAGGCCTGTAAATGACGGGCAGATCTGTCCCATCCAATTGCCCGCAATTGCAGAATAGTCCCAGACGTTCCATCCGAGAAGACGATTCACCACACAACCGATCTGAAATTCAACCCCCGTAATAAAGGCGGCTCCGTAGGCACATTTTCCGAACAGAGGCCATCGGGTATGTTTCTCAAGCGCATACAGCATGGAGAAGCATCCGCCTCCCGCGAGCCCCATGGTCCAGTGCGTACGGCCTCTCCACAAAATTTCAATCGCGCAATACAATGCCGCTCCAATGAAAAAAATGATCGGATATTCTATTCGACGGTTTTCCATGGTCTGCCGTTTCTCCTCTTTTTTTGCTCTGCAGCTATCCTTCCCTTTTTCCTTTCTCATATGTAAAGTGGAATTTGCCATCAAAATGCAGTATAAATCCTCTATCCTGTCATAAAATCCTGTGAGTTTGTCAAATTGACTTTTCTTGCCGCGTCTCGGTATAATAAAGAAGAATTTATGAACGGAGGCGTATTTTATGGAGGACGCTTTGAATTTAGATAAGCTTCGCAGTGACATTGACGACATCGATCAGCAGATCATTAATTTAATTGCACAGCGTCAAAAAGCAATCCTGAAAGTCGCCCGTTATAAAAAGGAACATGATCTGCCTATTTTTTCTCCCGCCCGTGAGGAGGAAATCTTTAAAAAAGTCGAAGAACGCCTCGGCAGCAAAAACACCAGCGGATTTAAGCTTCTCTATGGTATCTTGATGGATTTAAGCAAGTACCGGGAATACCAGACGGTTGAGAACAGCATATCCGTTCCGACAAGTGCGGGCGGCGCTTCCGTTCGTGCCGTGATTGACGATACGCCCTTCGCTCTTTGCAGGTATCTCTCTCCTCTTGCCGCAGCAGAGGTTTCTATTCTCAGCATCCGCTCTCAGTCAATGCCGGGAGGAAGGCTCTTGGTCGACTTAGAGCTTGCAGGTGAAACCAGTGATCCTTCTTTTTCTTCTGTTTTAGCCGTTTTGGCTGACGCCGCAGAGAAATTTACACTTCTCTGATTTTCATATTTTTTATTGCGGTGCTGTCCTTGCCGAACGCAATCGGAGCGTTTTATTTATGTTGTCTTCTGTCTTTGTCATTTCAATCATCAATTCCATGAGGCATAAAAATACCCGTGCAGAGTACAAACAATCTGCACGGGTATCTTTTATTTTATTCTATTTAATTGCAATTCTTGGAATTCTGAGAATTCTTATTGGAACCAGAGGTCATACCGGAAGTGTTTGTATTCTGCTTTTCCACAGAGGAGCCGTTCTGCTTCTTTTCGTTCTGGGCATTCTGCGCGTTCTGAGCATTTTTAGAATTCATATCTTTTCACCTCACTTTTGCTCTTATTATGAGCTTCGGTAAGATGTTTTATACTGCTGTTTTCTCTTTCTTTACTCCGCGCTGATCGGTTTAAAGCCCGTTCCGATAATCTGTGTAGCGTCCGTAATAATCAAAAAAGCCTTGGGATCACAGGCCGCGACAAACTTTTTCAGATGATAAAACTGCTGCTTGCGCACCACGCAGAGTAAAACGGATGTTTCGTCACGAAGATAAGCTCCCGTTCCGCTCAAAATCGTAGCACTGCGGTGAAGCTCATCAATAATGCGTCTGGAAATCTCATCCGGGTGATGCGTTACGATCAGTACGCATTTTCCCATATCCAGTCCGTTGAGAATGCTGTCAAGGATTTTGCTCGTCACAAAACTGAATACCAGACCATACAAAGCCGCATTGATATTTTGGTAGACAACAGCTGCGCTGCACATTACCACAGCATTCATCGCCAAAGAGAGCTGCCCGACTGAAAAATACGGATATTTTTTCTGCAGCATGCGGTTGACCACATCGGTTCCTCCGCCGGTGCTTCCCTGCATAAAAATCAAAGCTGTAGCCGCACCGTTAAATAATCCTCCGAAAATAGCCGCCATTAAAGCATCGCCGTGGTATGTATAAAACGAAGTGCCGAAAAATACGTCGGTAATGATGGAATAACAGGCAATCGTCCGCAGTGTGCGCACGGCAAAGCTTTTTCCGAGAATCCGGCACGCAAGCAAAAGAATCGGCACATTAAAAAGCAGGCTCATCGTACCGATCGGCAGGCCAAACAAATAATTCAGCAAAACCGCGATTCCGTTGAAGCCGCTCGGCGCAATTCCGTTCGGAGCGGCAAACAGGCTGATTCCGATTGCCCATCCGATCGATGCGATAATATCCGCTGCCGTCTGACGTATTTCTTTCTGCCAGTTGATTTTGAATTGCATGGGAAACTCCTCCTCTTTCTCAAGTATCTCCCATCGGTTTAAAACCTTCTCCGAGCGTTTCCACAACCTGTGTGATAATCAAAAAAGCGGACGGATCCGTCTTTTCCACAAGGCGCTTAAGACGGGAAAGTTCCCGTGGCTCCATTACGCAGAGGAGAACACTGTTTTCCTCGCCGCTGAATCCTCCTGTTGTGCGAAATACGGTAACGCCCCGCGAAAGCTGATCGCAGATTGTTCGAGTCAGAAGCTCTGTCCGCTGTGTCACAATCAGGGCCATTTTTCTCTCGTCGCTGCCGAATATCACACGATCCGTTACAAACCCCGCCACAATCATCTGCAGCGTACCAAGAACCAGCATATCAAAATCAGAAAAAATCAATGCCGCGCCCGCAATTACAAGAACATCCGTCGCTATCATAAGGCTGCCAAAGGAAAGATACGGAAAACGCAGCCGCAAAAGCTTAATTAAAATATCCGCACCGCCGGTGGAAGCGCCTCGCTGAAACACAAGCCCAAGCCCTGCTCCCATCAGAGCTCCGCCGAAGACTGCGGTAAGAATAATTTCAGACTGATATGCAGGTAAAAAAAGCGCTGCAAGGTCCGTCATCAAAGAACACAGCACTACGATTCGAAGTGTCCGAAGAAGAAACTGCCGGCCCAACCGATAAAACCCAAGCAAAATCAGCGGCACATTGAGCAAAAAGGTAGAAAGGCCGACAGGAACGGAAAACAACTGATACAATACCGTTGCAACCCCGGTCACACCGCCGGAAACAATGCGGTTCGGCGCAAGAAATACGCTGACCCCAGCCGCAATCAAAGCACAGGCAAACAGCTCGTAGAGAAAATCCTGCTGTACATAACGAAGAGCAGCGGTAAAAATTGAGTTCTTTTCCCGTCTCATTTTACTTCTTCCTCATGCTTTAAAACTTCACCGAAGAGTTCTTGAATCCGCTCTTTTCGGCCATTCATATAGAGCCAGCCGAACAGAGCCTCGACCCCTGTCGCCGTTCTGTAATCCGCGGCATCCGTATGACGCGGCGGCGTGACCCCGGTAGCATTGCGCCCGCGGCGAAATACCGCCGTTTCTTCCTCGGTCAAAAGAGGTTCCAGGATTAAAAAGGCCTTTGCCTGAGCCTTCGCGCAGACCATTTTTACTGTAAAGGAATGAAGCTTTCCAGCTGGAAGAGTGACAAACCTGCGGATAATCTCTTCCCTTACAAGCAATTCGTATACTCCGTCTCCAAGAAAGGCCAGCGACACCGGACTGATACGATGCAGATCCGAGTGGTTTTCGAGTGCAAGCATAGAGCGTCCCCTTTTTACCGGATATAATCGAACTGAAATCCGTCGATATCGATTGTGTCGTTTTCCTGCACACCCATCGCTTCGAGACGGTCAATCACTCCGCTCGAACGGAGTACGCGCTGAAAATACTGCAGCGACTCATAGTCATCGACGTTTGCACCGTACAGAATGCGCGCCAGCCAATCCGCCTCGATATAGTATGTTCCGTTCTCTTTTCGGATTTCGAAGCTTCTTCTTCCAACGGGTTCGCGCTGCATCTCGGGTACAAACTCCCGTTCATAGCGCCGCACGGGCGGAAGACGGTCAAGCCGCTCCGCAATTGCATCCAAAAGCGCATTCACGCCCTGCTTAGTAGCCGCACAGAGCAAAAACACCTCATAGCCCCGCCGCTTCATTTCGCCGCAAAAGGCATTGATCTGTTCCTGTGTCGCGATATCGCTTTTGTTGGCGGCAACCAGCATGGGGCGGTTGGCCAGATCCTGTGAGAAATTTTCGAGTTCATGATTGATGAGATCAAAATCTTCTATCGGGTCCCGTCCCTCACAGCCGGAAACATCCACGACATGCACAATCAGGCGGCAGCGCTCTACATGACGCAGAAATTCATGGCCAAGGCCGACGCCTTCGCTTGCTCCCTCAATCAGGCCGGGAATATCCGCCATCACAAAGCTCTTGTCGGCGGTATACTGCACAACGCCAAGCGTGGGCACCAGCGTTGTAAAGTGATAATTGGCAATTTTGGGCTTTGCCGCGCTTACCACGGAAATCAGCGTCGATTTACCCACGTTGGGAAATCCCACCAATCCCACGTCCGCAAGAAGTTTTAATTCGAGAACCAAATCAAATTCGTCACCCGGAAGTCCGGGCTTTGCAAATCGCGGGATCTGGCGTGTGGGCGTTGCAAAATGGGTGTTTCCCCAGCCGCCGCTGCCGCCGTATGCCAATGTGACCGGCGTGTCGTCAGAAAGGTCCGCCATCACGCGGCCGCTTTCCTTCTCGCGGATCACCGTTCCCAGCGGCACGCGGATGATAAGGTCGTCCGCTTTTTTTCCGCTGCATTTTCTTGGAGCGCCGGGTTCTCCGTCCGCGGCATAATATTTTGTTTTATATTTAAATTCAAGAAGCGTGGTTTTGTTGGTGTCAGCGACAAATATGACATTGCCGCCGCGCCCTCCATCTCCGCCGGAGGGGCCGCCCGCCGCAACATATTTTTCGCGGTGAAATGCCACGCAGCCGTCGCCGCCCTTTCCCGCTCGGATACGGATTTCCGCTCGATCCACAAACATGCAAGGTCACCTGCCTTTTCTCTATTATCGTACATATAAATACAGAAATGCATGCGCGGATAAATCGAAAAAATCCACAGCATGCCGAAAGGAAAATCCCGAGCAAAAGCCCGGGATTTTTTCTTTTTAAAAAATCAGTTCTCCGGATAAACCGAAGCTTTTCTGCGGTCTTTGCCGAGACGCTCAAAACGAAGCGTGCCCTCGGTCAGAGCAAACAGAGTGTCATCGGAACCGATGCCGACGTTCTCACCGGGATGGATATGGGTTCCTCTCTGGCGAACCAGAATGTTGCCGGCCAGAACATGCTGACCGTCGGCGCGCTTGACGCCGAGGCGCTTCGATTCGGAATCGCGGCCGTTCTTAGTAGAACCTACGCCTTTTTTATGTGCCATGGATGCTGCACCTCCTAATTTTTCGGTTGTTTACGCGTTGATCGCGGTGATCTCCAGCTTCGTATAGGGCTGTCTATGGCCCATTTTCCGCTTGGAGTCCTTCTTGGGACGGTAAGTGAAGACGGTAACCTTCTTCCCCTTGCCGTTCTTGACTGCCTTGGCTACGACCTTCGCGCCGGAAACCGCGGGGGTGCCGATCACGACGCCGTCGTCCTTGCCGACAACCAGTACATTGTCGAACTCAACGGTCGCGTCAGTCTCAACATTGAGCTTTTCGACGTAGACAACATCGCCTTCAGAAACGCGATACTGTTTTCCGCCAGTGGTAAAAACTGCGTACATAAGACACCTGCTTTAATTCAGTCTCGCTGCATTCCGGCGGCGCAAAGGCGCACTTCGAGCCGGATACACGCGGCAAGTATTATTTTATCAGAGGAGGATAAGCTTGTCAAGTACCCGGCATCCGTCTTTTGGCGGAGTTTACGGTATTTTTTAATAGCATTGCGACCGTCATGGGACCTACTCCCCCCGGTACGGGCGTGACAGCGGATGCGACGGATTCCACCGAGGCAAAATCCACATCCCCGCAAAGTTTGCCGTTTTGATCTCGATTGATGCCGACGTCGAGCACTACGGCGCCCGGCTTCACCATATCCGCAGTAACAAGGCCCGCTCTGCCGACAGCACAAACCAGTACGTCAGCCTGTCTTGTAATGGACGGAAGATCCTCCGTGCGGGAATGACAAATGGTAATCGTCGCATGCCGTTCCATCAAAAGCATCGCCATCGGCTTACCGACAAAATTGCTGCGTCCAATCACAACACAATGCTTTCCCTTCAGTTCAACGCCGCAGCGGTCCAGCAGTTCCATACATCCTGCGGGCGTACAGGGCGCAAACCGATGCTCTCCCATAAAAAGATTCCCAATGTTGACCGGCCCACAGCAATCTACGTCCTTCTCAGGCGCAATAGCCGCGCTGACCGCATAGGCGCTGATGTGATGCGGCAACGGCATCTCCACAAGAATCCCATCAATGGAAGGATCTTTGTTAAGCCGTGCAATCAGCTCAAGAATTTCTTCCTGTGTTGTCGAGCCGGGCAGAAAATATTCCTTTGAATACACTCCTACCTGCTCACAGGCCTTTTGTTTTCCGTGTGCATACACGCGGGAAGCAGGATCGTCTCCCGCAAGAACAACCGCAAGTCCGGGGCAAACGCCCTGTTTTTTCATGCTTTCTACCGAAAGGCGAAGTTCTGTTCTCAGCTCTTCTGCGATTGCTTTTCCGTCAATGATCCGTGCCATTTTCCTGTTCCTCCTGCTTGGGTTCTGATTTTTCCGCCTCCAAAGGAGCAAGGGTTTCTTCAATTTCTTCCGGCGGTTTCTCATCCGTTTCTTCTGAAATGGCCGTACCTTCTGTAAAAGACGTATCATCACAGGAAAGCGGCGTATTGAGGTCCATCCAAGCGGGAATACGGTTGCTGCGCAGAAGCCGGCCGGCCCAAAGCCAAACTGCCAGCGACACCGCGGCAAGCAAAATCGCCAAAACCTGCGACACCCGCATACCCCCGAGCATCAGGCTGTCCGTACGAAGACCTTCGATCACAGCGCGCCCAAGACCGTTCCAGCCGAGATAGAAAAGCGTCAGCTCACCTTGAAAACGACGGTGCTTTGTATAGAGAGCCAGCAGAACGAAGCCAAGCAAAAGCCACAAGGATTCGTACAAAAACGTCGGATGCACCGGAATTTCACTCATTGCGAGAACCTCTTCCTCGGAAAATCCCGGAAGAAGCGCCGGATTTTGATGGAAATATGTATCAATATGCGGGCTTACCATGCGGAAAAGACCGGTGTAATAATCACCGAATGCTTCTACATTGACAAAATTTCCCCAACGGCCGATGCCCTGTCCGAGCAGCAGGCCGGCCGCACAAGCATCCGCCATACGAAAAAACGGCAGCTTCCAATAGCGGCAAAGCAGGCAGGCGCATAAGACACCGCCGATGATGCCGCCGTAAAAAGCGATTCCGCCTTCCCAAACGCGAAAAATCTCGTTGAGATGATCTTTATAATAGTCCCAAGTAAACGCGACATAATAGATGCGGGCGCCGACAATACCGGCAACGACCGAATACATCACCACATCCAAAACGCGTTCGGAAGAAAGGCCAAACGAGCGGCCTCTGCGCATTGCATACAGCGTACCGAGAATGATGCCGGTCACCACGATAATACCGTACCAGTAAATGCTGATAGGCCCGATGGAAAGGGCAACCCGCCGAATTGTAAATTCCAATCCCAGACCGGGAAAAGAAATAAAGTTTGTCATTCCTCTTCACCTCCGCGAATAATGGAAACGGCCGCGCGATCCACATTAAAATTTTCACGCAGATATGCCTGTGCGTCATTCAAAGTCAAACCGGAAATTCTGTCGAGCAGCTCATACGCCTGAAATCCCGCCAGTCCCGCAATGACAAGGATTCCCGCCATTGGCTCGATGCTTCCATACAGGCCGACATACCGCCCGTAGGCGGCACGGCGGGCACGCTCGAAATCCTCGGGATCAATGCCGTTTTGCTGCAGACGTGCTACTCCCGATTTAAGGCGCCGAAATACTTCGTCGGGATCGTGGGATTCTCCGGAAAAGAGATTGGCAAGATAATTCGGACCCGCCAGCACTTCGCTGTCAAAGGTGGTATTGATCAGTCCTTCGTCATACAGTTCGCGATAAAGCGCCGTAGATTCGCCGGCGATAAGGTCGCAGACAATCTCCCCCACTGCCTGAGAAAGCACATTTTCACGGTACGAGATGCTCGTTCCTTTAAATCCGATCTCAAATAGCGGCGAGGCGACCTCTAATTTCTGCTCCACACGCGTTTCCCGCACAGACTCGGGCTCTTCTACAGGACGGGTCTCCACCACCGCAGGAGAAGCGGGTTTTAAAATACGATCGCACGCATCTACCACGGCGTCAATCTCAAAATTTCCCGCGACGGCCAGCACCATATTGTGCAGGTTATAAAAGGAATTGTAACATGTGTACAGAAGATCTGCCGTGATCTCACGGATCGACTCCACCGTACCCGCGATATCCACACGAAGCGGATGGCTGTGATACATCGCACCAAGCAGGTTGAAAAACACGCGCCAGTCGGGGCTGTCGTCGTACATACGGATCTCCTGCCCTATGATGCCCTGCTCCTTTTCCACGCTCTGCTCTGTAAAATACGGATGCGTAACCAGATTCAGAAGAATCTCCAGTGATTCGTGAAAGCGGTCTGTACATCCGAAAAGATAGGCCGTTCGGTCAAAAGAAGTATAGGCATTTGCATTTGCTCCGGTTTTCGCGTACTGTTCAAACGCATCTCCCTCTTCGCTTTCGAAAAGCTTGTGCTCTAAAAAGTGCGCGATTCCCGCAGGAACAAGCGTATACGGCTCATCCGCAGAGGTGCGGAAGCTGTCGTCTATCGAGCCGCAGCGCGTCGCAAACAGCGCGTATGCACCGGAAAAGTCCTTCATCGGGCAAAGCAGCAGAGTCAGGCCGCTGGGATGTTCGATACGGGTATATTGTTCGCCGTCAAGACAGCCGGTGATGATTTCCGTCTTCAAAGAGAAGCGCCCCCTTCCTCTTGAGAGGTGAGAAGATATACGGTGTCAAGCGTAATCTGCCTTGCGGCCGCCGTCACTTCCTCGCGGGAGACATTGCGAAGCAGGGCAATTTCCTGTTCGGGCGTCGTCATCTCGCCGAGAAGAAGCCGGTTCAGATACCAGTCCTCCAGAGCTCCGGCGCTGTCGGATACGCCGCGCAGGCCGTTGATCATCTGCAGACGGGTGTTTTCCATCGTTTCGTCCGAAAAATCTCCGTTTTTCAGATCATCGAGCTGATGCAGAATTTCTTCGCGCGCAGCAAAAATATTTTCCTTTTCAACGCCCGAATCCACAAGCATCACAGCGCCTACGCGATCATACCGGGCAGAGCAGTAATAGCAGAGAGAAAGCTTTTCTCTGACATTCAAAAAAAGTTTGGAACTCGGCGTTCCCCCGAAAATCGCTGCGGCAAGCCGCATTGCCGACTGCTCGCAGAGAGAAGCACGCTTGCCTGTGCGAAATCCCATTACCAGTTTTGACTGTACCACATCAAAGAAATCCGTGAATTCCTGTACCTTTTCCGCCTTTGGCACCACTACGGGCATCAATATGCCGGTGTTTTGCCCGCTGCGCGCACCAAACGCGCCGGAAAATACATCCTCGGCATCCTGCGGGTCGCCGCAGCCTGCAAACACAATTTCAATACGGGCACCGTGCAGCAGCGCATGGTATGCCGACGCCGCGGAATGGGCCGTGGTATGCTTCGCTCCCTCAAGAGTTCCGTACTTGCATAAGCTGGCAGGATCGTTTTTCCCCATCCGGCGGCGGCATTCCGTCACGGCATAGGCACGCTTGTCGTTAATTTCCGCTTCAATCGTGTCAATCAAAAAGCGCCGCTCAATTTCCACGTCATGTTCGGGAAAGGCGCCCTCCTCAATCAAAGGTTCCAGAAGAATCGAGCGCAGAAGCTCGGCGCATTCGCGCTGAAGCTTTTCTCCCTCGAGCGTATAGCGGTCGTCGACCGCCGTAACGGAAAAGCTGATGATCTGACAAGCACCGAGCTTTGCAACGTCGGAAGAAAGATCGGCGCCATATAGAAGATCCAGCCGCTGATTAAGCTTTGTAAAATCGGGACACGAGCGGCAGCCCTTGCGCAAAAGAAGCGCCAGCAGCGCATAGTCCGACGCAGTCTGCGCATCAAGCGGCACAATAAAATGAACCGACAACCGGTTATGTTTAAATTTAGGGTCACGAATGGAAGAAAACGCGACGCCGTTTGCAAATTCTCTGCGAATGAGAGGTGTTGTCATTTATTCATCTCCATGTCAGTGTAAATCGAAATTCAGTATAACACACATATGCCGCCTTCTTCAAGTCTTTACCGCGAGAGGCTGTTCCATACAGCCTTTTCTTTGAAAATATACGAAAGATCATTCTCTTTTCAAAGCCAAAAGAGGCAGCCGCTTCACCGCGGCTGCCTCTCCTGCAGCAAAAAGCCGATTACCATTCGGCATATTCCAGCTTATAAAAATACGGATATTCTGAAAGCAGATCAGAAAGTTTCGTGCGCCACGAGGTTCCCGGATCATGAATCGTAAAGGAGGACGCCGTCAGAGATCCTCCCGTAAAACCCGTTACAACCACCCAGTGCGCTTTGCCGGAGGAGTTTTTTGATCCGATAATGACCGGTGTACCGGAAGAAAGTTCCTGATAAATCTTTGTGAGATAACTTCCGCCTGTATAAGCGGAGTAGTTGGAAGGCCAATAAACCGCCCCTCCCGAGGTAAAAGAAAGCCGTGACAACATAGATGCCGGAGTCAGTGTTGTGCCCGTGCGGTAGCTTTCCGTCATTGCAAGAGCCGTCACCGTACATCCGATTTGTTTCATCGTTTGGCCGGAAGAGCCAACCGTCTTCGATGCCCAGCGAGTGTCATACTGCTTGTAAGAGGGCACGCTCAGGGATACGGAGGAATATCCAGAGGCAGTTCCCGTTCCCGACTTTTTTAAATAAGATGCGCTGACATAGCCGACGTCGGTTCCGTCATACAGAATTTTGCTCCATCCGGATGAAGTGGACAGCACAACAACCGTTTCTCCCTTTGAAAGACTGCCCACAACGGCGGTATTGGAAGAAAGGCCGCTTCGCACATTCAGATTGCCGTAGGAGGTTGCCACCTGTGCGGCATAGCTGTCTGTAAGCTGCGTAAGATACGAAGCATGACAATAGCCGTACTTCCCTTCATCGTATTCTACATACCACCACGAACCGGAACGGCTCAGAAGCGTAACGGCAGAGCCGCGGGCAAGTGAGGCTCTGCGCCCAGAGGATGCGGACGCCGATGCCCTCACCGTCAGAGGGGAAGAACTTGTCGTCACAATTCCCGCCGTCGAGTCCGCGTTCGCAGCGGAGGATGAAACCGTCAGAAGGATCGAGGAGATCAGCCCCGCGGTCACGCAGAGGCATTTCTTACCTGTCAGATTCATTGGGATAAACTCCTTTCGTTTTTGAATTGGTCTTTCCTCCTTTCCGTTTTTGATTTTACCATTTTTAGTGGATGCTTTTCTCTGGGAATCTTTTCCCTTTGCCCGATTGGAAAAATTTTTTTGTGAAAAGAGCTTCTTTTCGGCATGAGTTTTTCCTTATTTTCCCTTGCCTGTATTTTTGTTCCTTCTCTGCCATAAAACAGAAGCAGGGGGAGATTAAAATGAGACGTTACGGTCTGGCCGCCGACACAATTCGACTGTCGGTTTTTTCATTTCTCATGCGCGCAGTCGGACTTCTGTACAGCGTGTGGCTTACCAACGCCGTCGGAATCCGTACGCTCGGACTTACACAGCTTGTGTCGGTTGCTTACGGATTCTGTGCGACACTTTCTTGTGCAGGACTGCGTCTGGCCGCGACGCAGCTTTCTACCCGCGCCATTGCGCATAAAAAAAGTCCTGTATCCGTGCTCCGCTTCTGCGTGTGCTTCGGATTTTTGTGGGGATGCACCGTCGCGGCCGGGCTGTTTTTCCTTTCTCCCCAAATCGCCGCTTCCCTTTTGAACGAAGCAAACCTTGCACCCGCGCTGCGGTGTGTATCGCTTGCGCTGCCCTTTCTCGCCATGACTTCGGCGCTCTACGGCTATTACACCGCCAAGGGACGAATTCTTCTGCTTTCGTTTCTTCAAGGGCTGGAACAGCTTTTTCAGATTATAATCGTCTCTCTGCTTTTATCCCGGCAGGTCCGCCCCGGAAGCTTTCAGACAGCCTTTGCACTGATGGTTTCCGTAGTCGCCGCCGAAGCGTTTTCTTTCGGACTTGCTTGTCTGTTTCTTCCCAAAAACTTCTCTAAGGAAAAAGAGAACACCGAGCCTCCCTCAGCCGCAGCATTCTTCCGTATTGTTCTTCCCAGCGGAGTCAGCTCTGTCGCCTGCTCGCTGCTGCGCTCCGCTCAAGAGGTACTGATTCCCACCGCTCTTGTCGCGTGGGGACTCACCCGCGTCGACGCTGTTTCTCTCTACGGCACGGTAAACGGCGTTGTTTACCCGGTGCTGTTTTTCCCGGCGGCAATTTTAACAAGTCTTTCAATCGTGATTGTTCCTGCGCTGACACGCGCATATGTATGCGGCAACAGAAGGCGCATTCTTTCTTTGACCAGACGCCTTCTTCGGCTGACGATTTCGTTTTCTCTGGGATGCTGCGTCTTTCTTTTCTCCTTTTCAGATGCAATCTCTCTCTGCCTCTTTTCGGATGCTTCTTACGGATCCGCTCTTGTCTTGTTCTCCCCCCTTATTCCGCTCGCTTACCTTGACTTGATCGTCGACAGCATCCTGCGCAGCATCGACAAACAGATTTGGGCCACCGTCTGCGCTGTCGCCGATGCCGGATTATCACTTCTTTTGATTCAGATTCTTGTACCGGCCTTTGGAGTCGCAGGCCTTGCCGCCTCTGTCTTGAGCGCTAAGCTCTTGAATCTCTCTCTCAGTCTTCTTCGTTTGGAAAGCGGTCTTTCTGTCGGATTGAAGCCGGTGCGGTTCATTTTTCTTCCCTTTTTATTCGCACTGCTCTGTGCGCGGGCATGCTCTGTGATTCCGGCAGTTGCGTTCCCCGCAACGGCAGTTCTTTTGGTAAAAGGGGTTTGCTTCTGCGCGTCATACTGCGCCTGCCTGTTGTTGGTTCGCCCGGGAGAAGACCGTGAGGAAGATGCAAAAAACAAAAGGCTGCAAAATGGACGGCATCGCGCAGAACACAATAAAAACAAAACGAAAAAGACTATTTTGTTTTACGGCGATAGATTGTGAGGATATGATTCACATAGCTTCTTATATATAAAAGGATTTTTCCTCACAAAAATGCCCGGCATCTGGTGGGATACCGGGCAAAAGCAAAGCTTTATTTGTAAAGTGAATTTCCTTTTCACTTTTTCTTCAAAGCGTGATACCCCAAAGATCCGCCAAATTGGCACGGGGGGTTATCACGCCTTCTATCTCTGGCGTTTTGCAGGTCAAAAGCGTTGTGACGCCCGGACCGTGGCCCATCATACCGCAGTCGGAATGAACAACCACGCCGATGGAAACCGCTCCTCTTAAAAATCCGCGGCCGTAAGTATTATCACAGTCCTGCAGAAGCACAAGATCACCGTAGCGGAGACGATTCAGACCGCAGCGCTCAATTTCATCGCGGTCAGCCGTCATAATGTCATAGTCGCCGGTAAATCCGGAACCTTCTCCCTGTCCCGCGCCCATCAGATGAGGCGGTACAACAGCCGCAACCGGAACTTGCAGCCGGCCGTCTTTTTGTTCGATACCGAGCAAATCAAACAGATCCGGATCCAGATTCGTGCACAGCACGTCGGGAAAGCCCGCAATCTGCATTCCCTGTCCCACCGCACGAATCAGGATGGCGTCGCCCGGCAGCAGTTTCTCGAGCGTTTTCTGCGGAAAATAAAGCAGAGTATGATCGATTCCCCCATGAAAGCCGGTGACTCTGCCTTTTTCTCCCCGCGCCTCTCCGGATATGACAACCGCTTCGTTGCCGACGCATGCAAGCGTCACAACCGCATCATTTTCATCGCGGTCGGGATTTTTCAGACTGACGCCCGGCTCAACATGGTCGCAGGCCATGCCGTACACGCTGTCACCGATTCTGACGTTATAGGTGATTCCGCCGACGCTCGGCAGAACAACGCTTTCTCCCGTATGAATCAGTTTAAAATGATTTCCGTGCCAAATGGTCGGATGGTGCACACGTCCCATGACGGACTGCATCACGAGCTGTTCCCGATTAATACGAACGGACATAGTTTTTTCCTCCTGTCGCAGAAAACGTCTTTGATGCCGCAGATTTGCGGTAAAACCGGTACCTTTTATGCGGATATTATAATACATTTTTTCCTTTTAAACAAGACATTCCGGTGAACGGCTGACTCTGTACAAACAAAAACCGCACGTACTGCCGTGCGGTTTTTTCCTGTTTATGCGCCGAGATATGCCGCACGAATGCGGGGATCCGCCAAAAGCTCTTTTCCGGCGCCGGACATTGTAATCGTGCCCGTTTCCAAAACATAGGCAAAGTCGGCAATTTTCAGCGCCATATTCGCATTCTGTTCAATGAGAAGAATTGTAACACCCTGACGGTTTATTTCCTGTACAATCGAGAAAATATCCTGTACGATCAGCGGAGCGAGGCCGAGAGAAGGCTCATCCATCATCATCAGCTTGGGGCGGCTCATCAGCGCACGCCCGACCGCCAGCATCTGCTGCTCGCCGCCGGAAAGCGTACCCGCAAGCTGCCAGTGACGTTCCTTCAAGCGGGGAAACAGTGAATAAACCCACTCAATGTCTTTTTCGATCTCGTCCTTATCACGGCGCAGATAAGCACCGATTTTCAGATTTTCCAAAACTGTCAAATCCGCGAACACACGCCGTCCTTCCGGAACAAGGGCGATACCGGAGGAGATGATTTGATGTGTCGGCATTCCGATCAGTTCTTTTCCGTCATACTGAATGGAACCGTCCGCCGCGCGTACAAGGCCGCTGATTGCCTGCAGGGTCGTAGATTTTCCCGCGCCGTTTGCGCCGATCAGAGTAACAATTTTGCCGTCCGGCACCTCAAGATCAATGCCTCGCAGCGCCTGAATCCCTCCGTAGGCGACCTTGAGATTCGTGATTTTAAGCATCCTCCGTCACCCCCAGATAGGCGTCGATTACACGTTGATTATTCTGAACATCCTTCGGAACTCCCTGTGCGATCTCACTTCCAAAATCGATTACATAGATATAATCGGAAATCTTCATTACAAGGTCCATATGATGCTCGATCAAAAAGATTGTCAGCTGATGACTGTCGCGGATTTCTCGAATAAAATCGGCCAGTTCCTGCGTTTCCTGCGGGTTCATGCCGGCTGCCGGTTCGTCGAGCAACAGAAGCTTGGGCTCCGTTGCAAGTGCGCGGGCAATTTCCAGACGGCGCTGCAACCCGTAAGGAAGGCTTGTCGCAATTTCATCCTTGTATTTATCCAGCCCCTGCTCGGCCAGAAGCGCGTTTGTTTCGTCGCGCATCCGTTTTTCCTCCGCGGCGTTCAGACGAAACGCAGCGGTAAAAACGCTCTGCTTTGCGCGCATATGCTTTGCGACCAGAACATTCTCAAAAACGGTCATGCTCTTCCACAGTCGGATATTCTGAAAAGTGCGCGCAATGCCAAGCTTTGTAATCTGGTCGGGCAGTGGCGCAAGAATCTGTTTGCCGGTTTTGGGATCCGCGGCAGAATACAGCGAGCCGTTTTCTCCCTTATAAAGCTTTGCCATTTTGCCGTGGGGATAATTGCGCACCATGGGCTGCCCCATAAATTCAACCAGACCGTTGGTCGGCTCATACACGCCCGTAATACAGTTAAAAGCCGTGGTTTTGCCTGCTCCGTTAGGCCCGATCAAAGCAACGATCTGCCCTTTCGGAATGTCGAGGGAAAGATTGTTGACGGCGACAACGCCGCCGAACTGCATCGTAACGTTTTCTACATGAAGCACGTTCTCAGGCATTTTTCTCCGCCTCCTTCCCTTTTACCTTTCGGTTTCTCAGGCCAAACGGATTTTTTAGAAAACCGATGATTCCGTCCCAAGAAAATTCCCGCGTTCCCATAATGCCCTGCCGATAAAACAGCACGATAATCATAATTACAACAGAGAATACAACCATGCGGAAACCGCCGCGCATAAAGGGAACTTTCTCTGCAAAAGACGCGCCGAAATATGGCGCCGGATCGTCAAGAAATCGTAGCCACCACTCGGAACATGCAATATACAAAAACGAACCGAGTACAGATCCCGTGACCGAACCGATACCGCCGATGACAACAATCAGCAAAATCTCATAGGTCATCGCGGAGGTAAACGATTTTGCCTGCACGCTCGCGGAAAACATTGCCAGCAGCGCACCGCCGATGCCTGCAAAAAAACTCGAGATAACAAAGGCTATAATCTTGTGGCGCGAAAGGCTGATTCCCATGGCTTCGGCCGCGATCTCATCGTCGCGGATCGCCTTGAATGCGCGTCCATACGAAGAATTGATCAGCAGCACGATAATGCCGATACAGATCGCAGAAAGCAAAACCGGAAAAAAGATACTCGAATACCGCGGAAACTTTTTCAAAAGGTTGGATGCATTTGTCAGCGGGCCAAGTTTGTTCCACTGGATAATAGCGCGCATAATCTCCGCAAAGCCCAGCGTCGCGATCGCGAGGTAGTCGCTCTTGAGGCGCAGAACGGGTTTTCCTACCAAATAGGCAAAGGCGGCCGCCACTGCGCCGGCAAGCGCGATTGCAAGCAGCTTCGGCAGCGCAAACTGTACGATGCCGCCGTCAAAATACTGATAAACCGATGCACGGGACTCCACCGGAATCGTCAAAATTGCATAGGTGTACGCACCGATCATCATAAACCCCGCCTGTCCCAGAGAGAACAGCCCGGTAAAGCCGTTGAGAAGGTTCAGAGAAACTGCGAGCAGTGCATAAATCGAACCCTTTTGGATAACGGTGGAAAGCATCGTGTTGTGATACCGAGTATCCACAAGGAAAAGAAGCACGCACAAAACTGCCGCCAAAATCAGAGAGAGAATGAGGTCTCTTTTCTTTTTCATCGTCTCACACCTTCTCCGTCATTTTTTCACCGAACATGCCGTTCGGCTTAAAGAGCAGGATCACAATCAGCAGAACAAACGTAAACGCGTTGGAGAAAATTGCGATCTCATTATTTGCCTTGATAAAGGACTCACAGATACCGATAATAAATGCGCCGAGCACCGCGCCCGGAATAGACCCGATGCCGCCGAACACCGCAGCAACGAAAGCTTTGAGGCCGGGCATGGCGCCGATTGTCGGGCTGACCTGTCCATAGTTGGAAAAGTACAGAATCGAACCGATCGCCGCAAGGAAAGACCCGATGACAAATGTCACCTGAATTACGTTATCCACCCGAATCCCCATCAACTGTGATGTGGAAAAATCTTTGGAAACGGCGCGCATTGCCATGCCGATCTTGGTATGATTGATCAGCAGTACCAAAGCAAGTACAAGCAGCAGAGTCAAAATCGGCGTGACAATTGTAATCACCTTAACCGACATCGAACCGAGCGTAACGGTATGCGTCAAAAAGGACATCTCCGGATACGGGCGCGCCAAGCCGCCCGTAATATAGGTCGCAAGGTTCTGCAGCAGATAAGAGACGCCGATTGCAGAGATCATGACCGACATACGCGGAGCCGATCTCAGAGGCTTGTAGGCTACTCGCTCGATCGTAATGCCGAGCAGAACCGTAAGCAGCAGTGTAACCGGTACGCTGACATAAAAGCTGGTGCTCGCGCTCAGGTAAATCATAAAAAAGCCGGCCATCATAAAAATGTCGCCGTGAGCAAAGTTGATCAGACGAAGAATACCGTAAACCATTGTATAACCGATTGCAATAAGCGCATACAGACTTCCGACGGTGACGCCAGACAGCAGCAGCTGAATATAATAAGTCGCGTCTTGCATGAAAAGAAGCCCTCCTTCTCTTTTTTTGGGAGCTTGCGCTTTGAGCGGCGGGAAAAATTTACCCGCTCCTGAAAACACAAGTCACCCATATACCGAAATATAGTGAGGAGACGAAATTCGTCCCCTCACTACATCTTCGTTTTTTTAGGTCAGCTGCTTACGAAAGAACATCAGCCCTCGTAAGCGGTAGAGAATACGATCTCGCCGTCCTTGATGGTCTTGATCGCAACATAGTTCTTGATCGCGTCGCCGTTCTCGTCAAAGGAGAGGTCGCCGGTCACGAGACCTTCTACCTTCAAACCGGCAAGCGCGTCGCGAATCGCAGGACCCTCAACAGAGCCGGCAGTCTGAATCGCATGATAAGCAGCCATATAAGCGTCATAGCCGCAGGGAGTCACGCTGGAGATTGCATCGGCATTGCCGCCGTTGTTTTCTACACGTGCAGCATCGGCAGCCACCCACTCGGTGAAGCCCTTGACAAATTCAACGCCCGCAGCGTTGGTTTCATCGGTGGAATCAAAGAAGCAGGAGAAGTAAACGTCGGTCGCATTGGCTCCGGCACGCTCGGCAATGGAGATGTCATCCCACGTATCACCGGCCATGATCGGGCAGGTAATTCCGCTCTCACGGGCCTGATTAATGATCAGCGGAGCAGTTTCGATCGAAACGGGAGCGAATATACCATCCACACCGGCCGCCACAAGGTTCGCCATAATGGTGGAGAAATCCGTCTCACCGGTCTGGAATTCGACAGTCTGGCAAGTACCGCTGCCGGCTTCAAACGCCTTGGTAAAGTAGTTGCCGAAGCCCGCGGAATAGTCGTCGCCGGCTTCCACGATGACGGCGCAGTTCTTCGCGCCGGCCTTCAAAGCGTAGTTGGCCATGACTTCGCCCTGGAAGGGATCGATATAGGAAACGCGGAAATAGTAGTCGTTGTCAAGTGTAACCTGCGGGTTGGTGCAGGAGGTGCCGATCGCGGGAATGCTCGCTTCCTGGAAAAGAGGACCCGCGGCAATCGCACAGCCGGAACCATAGGTACCGACCACGACGGAGCAGCCCGCGCTGATCAGAGTCTGCGCAGCAGAGGGAGCCTTGGCCGCATCGGATGCATTGTCCGCATACACAAGCTGAATCTGGTATTCCTCACCGCCGATTTCAACGGTGGGATACAGAGAATTGGCATACTCAATACCGAGGATCTCTTTCTTGCCGCCGGCCGCATTCTGGCCGCTCTGGGGTTCAAATACACCGATTTTAATGACCTTTTCACCGGAAGGCTGCTCCTCAGCCGAACCGGACGTGCTGCCGGACGCGCCGGAAGCCGCGCCGCCGCAGGCGACAAGGCTCAGAACAAGAGCGACACAAAGCAGTACGGAAAAAAGCTTTTTCATGTTTTATTTCCTCCATTCAATCTTGGAAGAGGTTTCCTCCTCTTCAAAAAATAATTATAGCGGAAATAGCCAAAAAATACAATGCCGCATTTTGATTTTATGCCTTTTTGACAAAACTGTATATATTGTAAACGCTTTTGTCTTTTGTTGAAATACATATGTAGACCATATAAATACGTTTGTGTTTTTGTCAAAGACACTCTTTCAGCGAGTTTGTACAAATTGGGAAAATAAATTTTCCGCAAAGACTCTCCGGCAGAACCGTGCGCAGGTCAGTTGGAACCTCGGAAAAAAAGAAAAGCTCTTTTCCTGTAACGGGATGTTCCAAACGAATCGCAGCACAGTGCAGTGCCTGCCGAGACAGCAAGGTGCAGTCTCCGCCATACATCGCATCCCCTAAAAGCGGATGTCCCACCTCGGCAAAATGCGCGCGAATCTGATGCATTCTTCCTGTCATCAAGCGGCACAGTACCGCACTGCGGCCTTCTCCCTCCCACAAAACGCGATAGACGGTTCTTGCGGGAAGTCCGGCAGGGTCAAAAATCTGCTTCGGCTCATACGGAGTCCGACGCAAAAGCGGCATTTCGACTGCGCCTTTCTTCTGCGAAAAGAATCCCTGCGCAACCGAGAGATATCGCTTTTCCACAGCGGTATGGAGCCGAGCCGCTGCCAAAGGATGTTTTGCAAGTACCAAAAGCCCGCTTGTATCCTTATCAAGACGATAGACCGCGCGAAGTGCTCCTCCCTCAAACGCCTGTTCCAGCGTATCGTCACGATGCCCGCCGGAGCGATGACACGCCAATCCCGCCGGTTTATCGCAGACGATCATATCTTCGTCCTCGTACAAAATCGGAATATCTATTTTTGCATCCGTACGCCGTTGAGAGCCCTCCGGCATCACGGTGCAAAGTGTATCCCCCCGCCGCAGCACAGTCGTGGAACGCACACGCCGTCCCTGTACCGTAAGCCCGCTTTCGGTCTGTTTTAGGCGAATGACCAATCGCTTCGAATAGCCGTGCTCATATAAAAATTCCTGAACCGTAAGGCCGTCGGATTTTTCGTCCACCGGATAAAAAAATTCCCGCACAGGGTTCCCTCCCCATTCACCGGCATTTTCTCTGCAAAGACTTTGCCGTATACGGATTTTACTGGCCGTTTTCCCGAAAAATTTCGCACAGATCATCTGCGAGTTCGGAAATCCGCATACCGCTCTGCGAACGCCTCGCCGCACACCGTCTGCCCGCCTCGGCATGAAGTACGGCAGCGGCAGAGGCTGCTTCAAACGGCGGCGTCCCTTGTGCCAAAAAGGAAACGAGCAGGCCCGTCAGAGCATCCCCGCTTCCTCCGCGGGCAAGCCCCGAGCAAAGCCCGTATATACAGCCGATTTTACCGTCCGGCGCGGCGATCACCGTAACCGCGTCTTTCAGCACAACAACTGCACGGCTTTCCCGGGAAAAGCGCAGCGCGGTCTCTTTGGGGTCTTTTTTAATTTTTTCGGGCAAAATTCCGGTCAGGCGAGCCATCTCTCCGATATGCGGCGTTATCACCAAAGGGCACGCCGCGGTTTTCAAAATCTCCACGCTGCCCTGTAAGACATTCAGCGCGTCGGCATCGAGAACAACCGGACATTGCACCCCTGTGAGAACGGCTTTTACCAGAGCCTCTGTGTCCTTGCTTCTGCCCATTCCGCAGCCTATCAGAAGCGCTTGGGCACTCTCGCACTCACGGAGAAGCATCGGCGCGTTCTCCGCGGCAATCGATCCCTCCTTCGTCTCCGCGCACGGCAGAAAGGTCGCCTCCCACAGGCTGGCGGATACTGACGCTATCACCGTCTCCACCGAAGCAAGCGTTACAATTCCCGCACCGCCGCGCAGGGCCATATGCACGGAGAGCGCCGCGGCTCCCCGATAACGGTCACTGCCCGCCGCGATCAGCGCCCTTCCGAAATCGCCTTTGTGCGACGCCGGATTTCTTTTGGGAAGAAGTGCGCATGCCTCGCTCGCCGTAAGAGGAGCTTCATCTTGCGAAAAACGGCTCTCCGGCGCGCCGGAATCCTGCATTGGATCCTTTCTCATAAAACGCCCTCTTTCCTGTTTTTACATCATTATAAGCTTAGAAAGGATTCGTTTCAATGAAAATTTATAAGAGGAAAAACCGTCCTTTCGAGAGCACACTTCTATTTCCAATCGAATTTTCGCTGATTTGGCAAGGATTGAATGTACTCTTTGGCATATGTAAAATACCTGTCTTGCTTTTGCAATTTAAATGTGCTATAATAAATTTAATTTAATAGAAAAGAACCGTCATTTAAGAAGGGCTTTTCGTATTGCACCGCACGGTGTTGTATGAGGGGTCCTTCTTTTTTTTACAATCCAAAGCGGCAATTACCTTATACTGAAATATATGAGGTTTGCATAAAATTATATTGCTGGAGGAAACGCATATGAATGTCATTACCGTGAACAAAAGAGACTTCACCATCAAAGCGAAGCAGTTAAGGCGCACCGGTATTGTTCCCGGAAGCGTTTTCGGAGGGCCTCTTCCCGATTCCATCTCCCTTCAAATGGATGAAGCGGCGGCCCGCAAGTTGATTCGTGAAAAACGGGAAGGCAGCAAGCTGAAGCTTGATCTCGATGGACAGATGATTCCCGTCCAGATCAAGGAAAAATCTATCCATCCTCTGAACAATGAGATTCTTCACATCAGCTTTCAAGCTCTGAAGGCCGACGTCAAGGTCAACAGTATTATCCATATCATTCTGAAAAATTCAGAAAAAGCAATGGGTACACCGGAAAAAATACTGACCGAAATTCCGTATTCCTCTTTTCCAAAAGACATGATTGATACCATCACAATTGATCTGGACAAAATGGAGCCCGGCAGCATCATTACCGTCGGAGATGTTCCAGAACTCAGAAACGAAAAAATAGACCTGCAGATTGCCGCAGAAGAAATCATACTGCGAATCAACGATAAGAAACGCGCCGCAGAACGTACTGCGGAGAATCCCGAAGAAGAATAGTTATCTAAAATACGTTTGGGCCGTCTGCTCTGCAGAAACTGGCGGCCCATTCTTTCTTCATTTTATAACGTCACAAGGAGGATAAAATGCAGCCACAGTTACTTGGACAGCCGGTTAAGCATATATCATTCGGCAAAGGAATTATCACAAATGTCTCCGATCAAATTGTCACCGTACACTTTCCAGAAGGAGAAAAAGATTTTTATATCCCGAAGCTTTTTCTGATTTCTTAACCCTCAAGGATGAGGAAAAACAAAAAGAAATTAATGATAAACACAACCAAAATCTTCAAGCCGAAAAGGCCGCAAGAAAAAAAGAGTGCGAGGATCAGGAGCGGCGCAGACAAATTCGCACCATGAAAATCACACCGAAGTCTCAGGCCGCCTTTCATATCGATTTGAATGAAGCTGACAGTATGATCGAATTCGGTTTTGTTTCGGCGGGCCAATATCTGACCGGTACGTCAAAAGGAAGTCCACGGATTCCAAAACGCTTAAAGCCTAATTCCGCCTGTCTGCTTACGGGAATACCTCAGAGCGGCGCAGAAAAAGATCGAAAAATTCTGGGCGTTTTTATGGTAAAGGAAAACTTTTGGGGTGAACATTGTCTGGATGGCATGGTAGAAGCACATGTAAAATATAAAATCTGCCTGCCTTCTGACATGACGTTATTCTACTGGGCATATTTTGAACACAATGATACATTTCCGCGCTGGGGCAATGTTCCGCTGAAATATTTTTCGAACCACATTATGCAGAAAATTTTGCTCGATTTGGTCAGCCTGTTCACCGATACGGAAAAGAAGCCGCTTATAGATGAGTTTTATCAGTATTTTTGCGAAATCAACCGTCTGTCCGTCAAGCAGACAGAATCCGAAAAGGTGCTCTGAGTTGAATTTCCCTCACAGGCCGCTCGTTCAAGCGGTCTGTTTTTCTTACCTCCATAAACAAAGCCATATCTCTCCTTGAGCAAAATTTGATCTGCCGCTATTTCTTTTTGATGTCGGCGATTTATTTTGCTGAGGCTGCAAGGAGAATACGCCCGGCCGTTTTCGGCCGGGCGTATGAATCTATTTCAGCAGCCGCATCCACAGCCGCAGTTATTTCCGCAGCCACAGCCGCAGCCGCAGCTGTTTCCGCAGCCACCCCAGCTGCCGCCGCAGCAGCAACAGAGGATAAGGATAATGATGATGATCCAAAGGCAGCCTCCGCCGCCCCAACAGTTGTTACCAAACACAGGAAAACCTCCTTTTCTGATTTTCATTCTATTCTATGACAGCGGCGGCAAGGGTGTTCCGTGACCGAAAGTTTCCTCTGCGTGTTTGGCACTTTGCAGTCCGGCATAAACTAAAGGCGGAGGGATGTGAATGTTTCATAACAGCTTTACGGCCAAAGCGAATGAGGCCGTATGTCTTGCCATCGCGCAGGCGTCTGCGCTGGGGCACCGTCATATCGGCACGGAGCATCTTTTGATCGGGATGCTTTCCGTGGGAAGCGGCGTAGCATATGCGGCGCTCTCCATGCGCGGACTTACCGCCGAACGATTGACGGAGCACTTGGTTCAGTCCGAGGGACAGGATGCCCGCACCGTCCTTTCGGCGGATGATCTGACGCCGCGGTGCCTTGCCGCTCTGCGGGAATCCGTGGGATTCGCTTCCCGGGCCGGCAGTGAAAGCGTAGGCACACAGCATCTTTTGCTCGCGATTCTTTCAGACGAAGCCAGCACGGCTACGCGTTTACTGGAGGAGCTGGGCGCAGATCCCGCTCTTTTGCTGCAGGATATTGCGGAGCTTTCCGAATATGAGCAAAAATCCCGGCCGGCACCGCGTTCGTCCAAGGGCGGTGCGCGGACAAAAAGCTCTTCCAAAACACAGACTTTGGATCGATACGCACGTGATCTGACACAGCGTGCAAGAGAAGGTAAGCTAGACCCCGTAATCGGAAGAGACGAGGAAATCAACCGTGTCATCCGCATACTTTCCCGCCGCACCAAAAACAATCCCTGTCTTGTGGGAGAAGCGGGTGTCGGAAAAACCGCCGTTGTAGAAGGATTGGCACAGCGTATCTGCGCCGGGACAGTTCCTCCGGAGCTGCAGGACTGCCGCGTTGTCGCGCTTGATCTCACCTCCGTAGTAGCAGGCACAAAATACCGCGGCGACTTTGAAGAACGTGTAAAGACGATTTTGGCAGAGGTGACCGGCGCCGGAAATGTTCTTCTCTTCATTGACGAAATTCATAATATTGTAGGAGTCGGTGCAGCCGAAGGTGCGATCGACGCTTCTAATATTCTCAAGCCTTCTCTCGCCAGAAGCGAAATTCAGCTGATCGGCGCAACCACCTTTTCTGAATACCGCAAAAAAATCGAGAAGGATTCTGCGCTTGATCGGCGCTTTCAAAAGGTGGAAGTACCGGAACCTACCCAAGCACAGGCTGTAGAGATTCTGAAAGGGCTGCGGGAGCGGTATGAGTCGCACCACCATATCCGCATCACCGACGAGGCAATTGAAGCCGCCGTCGAGCTTTCCGCCCGATATCTGACACAGCGCCGTCTTCCCGACAAAGCCATCGATTTGATGGATGAAGCCGCCTGTGCCCTGCGTATGCAGGAGCTCGACCGCCGAAGAGACGCCTTTGGTCCTGTCAGCAGCTGCCTCTGTGCCGTTCCGGGGCCCGCTCTGCTGCGCTGCCATATTTCTTCTTTGCTTGCCTCTCAGACCGGTGTGGAAATCGGAGATCCGGACCAGAGCGAGCGGGAAAAGCTGCAATCTCTGGAAAAGCGGCTGTCGGACCGGGTCATTGGACAGGAAGAGGCCGTACGAGCCGTCTCACGCGTCGTACGAAGAGGCCGCATCGGGCTGAAGGACCCGCACCGTCCGACCGGAGCTTTTCTCTTCGCAGGACCCACCGGCGTGGGGAAAACCGAGATGGCCCGCGCCCTTGCCGCCGAACTGTTCGGCACGCAGGACTCTCTCATCCGTTTGGATATGTCCGAATATATGGAAAAGCACAGTGTTTCCCGAATGATCGGTTCACCTCCCGGATATGTGGGGCATGAAGAAGGCGGCCAGCTTACCGACCGCATCCGGCGCCGCCCCTGCTCGGTGGTTCTCCTTGATGAAATTGAAAAAGCGCATCCGGACGTCTTAAATCTTCTGCTTCAGATTCTGGAAGAAGGAGAGCTGACCGACGCCTGCGGGCAAAGCTGCGATTTTCGAAATACGATTCTGATTCTGACCTCCAACATCGGATCTCAGCACCAGATTGCCGGCACAATCGGTTTTCTTGAAAACACGGCGAAAAAAGAAAGCACACGGCGCAAGCTGTCCGACAGCTGCCGCGAAGTTCTCCGGCCGGAGCTGATCAACCGCCTCGACGATGTCATTGTTTTTTCTCCTCTCTCTCAGGAAGATCTTTCCCATATTGCACAAAATCTGATCTCTCAGCTCTGTGAGCGCGCCCGTTCGCTTGGAATTTCCCTCTTTTGCGGCGAAGAGTGTGTGCGGTGGCTGGTGTCGCAAAGCGACTGCGCCCGTTTCGGCGCCCGTGATCTGCGGCGAACGGTTGAGACACAAATCGGAGACAGATTGGCCGAAGAATTTCTGGCAGACCGTATCCGCCCGGGAGACAATGTCTCTGTCTGCACGGCGGAAGATGGAATTCGGTTTTTGCAGTATGCACCGCTCTGACGAAAATCATCTGAATCTTTCGGCGAAACGTTGCATTTTTTGCCGGAATATTTTACACTATGGATAAGGGTGTTTTCTAATGAGCTGTTACGATGCAAAAGCGTCCATGCTGAAATTCTGCCGTGAAAGACGCTTTGAACTTCTTCTGACGTTATATGTACCGGTTTATCTTGCGCTTTTTTTCTTCGCGGAAGCCGTTGTTCCCACAGAAGGATATTGGGTGTCCTACCTGCCGCTTGACGATAAAATCCCTTTTTGGGAGGGCGGAATTTTATTCTATGACCTCTGGTATCCTTTTCTGGTGGGAACCGGATTCTTTTTGCTGCTGCGCGACAAACCGGCTTACAGGCGGTTTCTCTATTTTATCATCATCAGCTTTACCGCCTCGATTATATTCTGTATCTTATTCCCGAACGGACAGAATCTCAGACCGGAGCAGTTCGCTCGCGACAATCTTTTGACACGGCTTGTCGGCGGCATCTATGCCGTAGATACCAATACCAATGTTTTTCCAAGCATTCATGTCATCGGCGCCTGCATCTGTGCCGCCGCGTGGTTTGATTCGCCTTCGCTACGGCGTTTTCGATGGGGCGCCGCTCTGCTTGCGGCTCTGATTTGTATTTCCACCGTTTGGGTCAAACAGCATTCCGTTCTCGATATTCTCGGCGGTCTCGCCGTCTTTCTTCCTCTCTATATGATAATCTACCGACAGCGGTTTGTAAGCTGCCGTCTTCAAAAAGTGGGGAGCTGATTTTTTTGGAAAAGAAAAAACGCCGCAAAGGCGACCGAAAGGATGCGCGGCTCGTGCGTGACGCAGACTCCATGCACGGGCTTTTTCCTTTTATTATGCCGGGACGAGTCTCAAACGAAGCCGTAATGAACGCCCGCATCGATCTGACCGGAATCAACCGCTACCTTGAGAAAAAGAACATCGGAGAAGGTGACTTCCCCTACACGTTTTTTCATATTATTTGCGCCGCTATGGCGAAGACTTTGTATCTGCGTCCTAAAATGAACCGGTTTTACGCAGGCGGGCGTCTCTATGAGAGGAACGACATTCTGCTGACTTTTGTGGTAAAAAAGCACTTTACCGACGACAGCGCGGAAGCTATGGCCATTATAAAAATTGACCGTGACAGCGGCGTATCTCCGTTGGAACAGGTACACGAGAAGGTGCGCCGCATTGTCTGCGAAGTGCGCCGTGAAAATAAGACGGACTCAACGACCGATGTGATGAATCTGCTTACCAGACTTCCCGTTCCTATCCTGCGATTTGTAATGAATTTTCTGAAATGGCTTGAATATCACGGGTGGTATCCGCAAAGCCTGATGAAGGAAGATCCCTATTATGCCTCTGTTTTTCTTTCCAATTTGGGCAGCATTCGAATGGATGCGTCTTATCACCATCTTGCCGACTGGGGAACAAATTCCTTTTTCTGCATCGTCGGAGAAAAGCAGGCGACGCCGCATTTTGAATCGGACGGCTCTTATGAAATGCGCGAGACGCTCAACCTGGGCATGACGCTTGACGAGCGGATCGCGGACGGACTGTATTATGCCAACAGCGTCAAGATTCTTCGACAGCTTCTCGCAGATCCCGAGCTTCTGGAACTGCCGTTGGAAGCGCCGCTTGAACTTTGCAGCCTACATACCTCCTCTTAAAGAATAAAACTTGACATCTTGAAAATCTTCCGTACGGAAACAGAACCAAAAGCAAACACATGAAAGGAATACACAGCATGGAAGTAAGCTCACCATGGCTCGACAACTACGGCGATGTACCGCCTACGCTCAGCTATCCCGAAGGAAGTCTCTGGGACGCCGTAGAAAACACCGCCTCACAATATCCGAATCTGACGGCATTTGACTTTATGGGAAGACAAACTACCTATCACCGCTTCGCGGCGGAGGTTGAACTCTGCGCACGTGCCCTCAAAGCAATCGGAATTCGGGAAAACGATCGCATCACAATCTGTATGCCCAACTGCCCGCAGACGGTTATCATGTTCTATGCGGTCAATATGGTGGGGGCTGTCGCCAATATGGTGCATCCCCTCTCGAGTGAAAAAGAGATCGAATTTTTTATCAAGAAATCCAAAAGTATCGCCGCGCTTACGCTGGATCAGTTTTATCATAAATTCGAAGCCATCCGCGCAAACGTCGATCTTTCCAATGTGATTCTCGCCCGCATCCGGGACGAGCTTTCCCGCCCTATCCGCGCCGGATATATGCTCACGGAAGGACGAAAGATTCAGCGCATCCCAAAAGACGCTCCGATTCTCTTTTGGAATGACTTTATGAAGCTTGGCAAACTCTATCGGTGGAAATACCGCGCCGCGCGCAAGTCTGAAGATCCCGCTGTGATTCTTTACAGCGGCGGCACGACCGGAACCACCAAGGGAATTCTTCTGACAAACCGCAATTTCAACGCTCTCGGCTGTCAGATCGTCGCAACGAATCCCATGTTTCGTCCGGGTGACAAGATGCTGGCCGTGATGCCGATGTTCCATGGTTTCGGCCTCGGTGTTTCGATTCATTCCATGCTGCAGAACGGCGGACGCTGCGTTCTGGTACCGCGCTTCACGGCGGAAAGCTATGCGAAGCTCATCAAAAAATACCGCTGCAGCTTTATCGCGGGCGTCCCCACCCTCTATGAGGCGCTCCTGCGTCAGCCTGTGATGAACGGCGTAGATCTCTCATGCCTGAAGGGTGTGTTCAGCGGAGGAGATTCTCTTTCCGTCGAATTAAAAAAGCGGTTTGATAAGTTCTTATTCGACCACGGCGCCAGCATACAGGTGCGTGAAGGCTATGGAACGACCGAGTGCGTTACGGCAAGCTGTCTTACTCCTACGCACATGTACAAAGAGGGCAGCATCGGCCAGCCTTTTCCGGACACATTTTATAAAATTGTGCGCCCCGGTACCGAAGAAACGGTTCCCTATGGAGAAGAGGGTGAAATCTGCATCAGCGGTCCGACCGTTATGCTCGGATATTTAGACGAACCGGAAGAAACCGCGCAGACCCTGCGGACGCATGCCGACGGCCGCACCTGGGTGCATACGGGCGATCTCGGCACGATGGATGATGACGGCTTTATCTACTTCCGCCAGCGTATCAAGCGCATGATCGTAACCAGCGGCTATAACGTCTACCCTTCTCAGCTCGAAAACATTCTTGATGCGCATGATCTGGTGCAGATGAGCTGCGTCATCGGCGTGCCGGATCCGCTCAAAATGCAGAAGGTCAAAGCTTTTATTATGCTCAAGCCCGGCTATTCTCCCAGTGAGGAGAACCGCAATATTCTGCTCGCCTATTGCCGAAAAAATATCGCCAAATATGCGATGCCGTACGACATTGAATTTCGTGAACAGCTGCCCAAAACGCTTGTAGGCAAAGTCGCCTATCGTGTTCTGGAGGAAGAGGAACTCTCGAAAACGCAGCCCGACGAAGCGGAAAATTCCCCCATCGGCGTATAAAAAAACACCGTCAGAGCCGTTTTCTCTGACGGTGCTTGTCATTGTTGACGGTGACTGCCGACTGCACCGATGAAATGGCGCAAGCCACAAACGAAGCGAACCGCCGCAGGCACAGCAGACCGGTTAGAAAAGCATGAATCCTGCCGCTCAGGATGTGTAACGCAACAGATGCTGAGAACCTCAATGTGCCTTAAAC
>CAKQGD010000018.1 GCA_934232845.1 uncultured Oscillospiraceae bacterium | reverse complement strand
ACCAGACACTGCTGACGCTGATAGAAGATTATACAAGCTGAAACGATATTTTATCCTGCCGTAAGACCGTAAGAAGATTTGTCATTTCTTCGGCGGGATGTGAACACGGATTGTCACTGCTTCTTCATCCCAAACGGATGATTTTCCCCTCTTGTTTGGAGTATACTGAAAACAACAAAACGAGAGGGGGCGAGCGACATGTCATTTCGGTTTGCACACAATAATCTGAATGTTTGTGATCTGAAAGCGAGCATAGCTTTTTATGAAAAAGCTCTGGGGCTCACGGTCGTCCGCCGCAAAGAAGCTCCCGACGGCAGCTTCATTCTTGTATTTCTCTCCGATGGAAAAAGCGAACATCAGTTGGAACTGACGTGGCTTCGGGATCATCAGGATCCTTACAATTTGGGAGAAAACGAGATTCACCTTGCCTTTACCACAGACAATCTGGAGGAAGCGCACCTCCTGCACGAAGAAATGGGATGCATCTGTTTCGAAAACCGTGCGATGGGCGTTTACTTTATCAGTGATCCCGACGGCTACTGGCTCGAGATCATTCCTTCCAAGTGATTTCTTTCTTCGGCTTTCGGCGTTCCTCTCCAGACGCCGTCTGCCGGTTTTCTGAAAAATAATCGGTTTTGAACTCCTAGATGAAAACTGTCGGGGCCAGAAATGGCCCCGACAGTTTTTTTACTCTGATTTTTCCAAAAAGGATGCCGTACGGCTTTTGTATGCAAAAGCACGGGGAAAAGGGATATGGAAGAGAAAAAACAGAAAAGATTGCTTTCGCATTAAGAATGCGTTAAGATAAGAAAAAATACTTTGTACAAAATGTTATGACTATGAATAAATTATTCCTGAGAGGAGCGAAGCTTGTGCAGAGAACGGACGGAAAGCTTTTTGACTGCACCGACCCGATTTACGGTGTGATCTCGTATGTGCTGAGAAAACGCTATGATGCGATGAATATGATTACCGTTTACATTCCGATGGAGCCGATGCGCGCTTATCTGAATCGATCCCGAAAAGAGCATCCCGGCATGAGCTATCTTGGTCTTGTGCTGGCGGCATACATTCGTGCGGCGGCGCGTTATCCCGGGCTTAACCGCTTTGTCGTCAACCGCCGTGTATACTGCCGCAATAAATTTACGGTCAGCATGGTCGTGCTGAAGCCCGGAGAAGAACGGGGCAGCTCGGATAAAATTGATTTTGAGCTGACGGATACCTCCTTTGAGGTCAGCCGCCGCATAGGTGAATTTATCGAAAAGAACCGCGAAACGGGACGATCCAATAAGACAGATCGTCTCGCATCTTTTCTGCTGCGGCACCACATCCTTGCCGGCACACTGGTGAATCTCTTGATCTGGATGGACAATCACAATATTCTGCCGCGTCCGATCCTTGACGCCAGTCCGTTCCATACCAGTCTTTTGATTTCCAATCTCGGCAGCATTCGTCTGAGCGAGATCTATCATCATGTGTACGAATTTGGCACGACCAGCATTGCCATTACGATAGGCGCTCCGGAAAAACGCCTCGAAATGGAAAAAGGTACGGTGGTCGAAAAACAATACCTGCCTCTCGGTGTGGTGATGGATGAACGCATTGCGTCCGGACATTATTTCGGACAGGTGTTTGGCTATGTCAAGCATCTTCTGCGGCATCCTGAGGAGTTGGAAATTCCGCCGGAGGTTGTCAATTGCGATCCGACGCGCTAAAATAGAAGAAGCGGAAAGCCCGGGCGGCTGCGTCCGGGCTTTCTTTTTTGAGAAAAGAGGTGCCTTATATGCGAATGTACGATATTATCCGTCAAAAGCGTGACGGTGAAGAGCTGACCCGGCGGGAAATCGAGTTTTTTGTACGCGGCGTTACCGACGGATCCATTCCGGATTATCAAAGCGCGGCTCTGTTGATGGCAATCTATTTTCGCGGGCTGACCGCGCGGGAGACCGGCGATTTAACCGACTGCATGGCACATTCGGGAGATATGGTCGATCTGTCTCCGATCGACGGAATCAAGGTTGACAAGCATTCCACCGGCGGCGTCGGGGATAAAACGACGCTGATCGTCGCGCCGACGGTTGCTTCCTGTGGGGTGCGCGTGGCAAAAATGTCAGGCCGCGGGTTGGGACACACGGGCGGCACGGTAGATAAGCTGGAGTCTATCCCGGGCTTCTGTACTTCTCTGAGTGTGGAGCGCTTTTTTGACGTGGTGCGTGAAACGGGTCTCGCCGTGGTCGGGCAGACCGGCAATCTTGCGCCGGCGGATAAAAAGCTGTATGCCCTGCGCGACGTGACTGCGACGGTGGATAACATCGGCCTGATCGCCGCCTCTATCATGAGCAAAAAGCTTGCCGCGGGGGCGGACGCGATTGTACTTGACGTCAAGACCGGCAGCGGCGCGTTTATGAAGACGCCGGAGGACTCGATTAGGCTCGCGCAGGCAATGGTCGCCATCGGCGAGCATACGGGACGGCACACAGTCGCGCTGATTACTGATATGAACCGGCCGCTCGGCCATGCGGTCGGAAATTCCCTTGAGGTGGCCGAAGCGGTCGAGACCCTGCGCGGCCGCGGCCCGGCCGACCTGTACGAGATCTGCGTCGAGCTTGCGGCGAATATGCTTTGCCTCGGCCAAAAGGGAGAAATCGACAAGTGCCGTGTTTTGGCGCGCGAAGCGATTGACTCCGGCCGCGCGTTTGATACATTCTGCAAAATGGTGCAGGCGCAGGGGGGAGACGTTTCTTACCTGCTGGAGCCTTCAAAATTTGCGCAGGCAGCCATAGAATACCCGGTCCGGTCTTCCGCAGACGGCTGGCTGTCTTCGATGGATACCGAGGCGATCGGGGCGGTATCGGTTCTGCTCGGGGCGGGGCGCGAGACAAAGGAGAGCGTCATCGATTTTTCTGCGGGCCTGCACATTTGTGCAAAGCCCGGAGATCGGGTGCACCGTGGTGACGTGCTCGCGGTGCTGTATACAAACCGCTCCGATGCAGTCAAGTCTGCTGAAGCGGAATATCTCTCGGCTCTGACGTTTGCGGAGCAGCCGCCCAAACAGGTCCCTCTGATTCACGCACGCGTTCATGGCGGCGGCGTGGAGCGGTTTGTGTAAAGAAAAAACAGTTGAATCAGAAAATCAGGAGACGGCTCCCTTCAAAAGGATAGGCTGTCTCCTGAGTTTTTTAAAAAACCAATAAATTGTTGGGGAAATCCTCGCAAAAAAAGAAGGAATTTCGTATAAAAAGAGCTGCAGAGATAGAAGAGTACGTCCGAAGAGAAAACAGCGGATCAGAACCGCACTGTCACAAAATATGACGGCGCTGATTCTCAGAGGAGAGGAACATCGAAACTCTCCGAGGCGGCAGCGAAGGAAGACGCCTCTGCCGTGATGCCGCAGAGAAATTCCTTTGCCGAGCGGGAAAGCTGCTTTTCCGGGTTCCAGATGACAGTGGGGCTGCTTTTCATTTCGACGTTTTCGATTTCTTTGACGCAGATCGAGGGATGGCTGTAGCCCGATACGACGGAAAGCGGAAGCACCGTAGCGGCTACACGGTTGATCGCCAGCATCATCGCGACGGAGGTGTCATAGCACTCGCAGACGATGCGAGGCGTGATCTCATACTTTCGGCAGCAGTCAAGCAGGGGCGCGCTGTAGCCGGGATAGTGTTTGCCGTCCAAAAGACAGAGCGGCAGACTTTCAAGCAGGGTAAGCGGAAAACTTTCCCGTTCGGGGCAGGGATCCATATCTCGGTTTAGAACAAGGCGCATCGGATCGCTTTGAAGCACACGGGAGAGAAGCCGGTCGTTCGACGGCGCTTTTGTCCGCAAAAAAAGCATGTCCACACTGCCGTCAACAACAAGCTGCATCATTTCTTCGGCGGTGCCGTGCAGAAGAGAAAAGCGTACCAGAGGATGCTCGTCAAGAAAACGGCTCATCCCGCGCAGAAAGACCGGCAAAGTGGAATAGCACGCGGCAATGCGGATATTGCCGCGCAGACAGTTTTCGCTGTCGCGGACGTTTTCTTTGATTTCCTCTACCTTGGCAAAGAGTTTGCGCGTCTCCAGATAGAGGCTGCGCCCCGCGTCGGTCAGCTCAATCCCTTTGTTGCTGCGCAGAAAAAGCTGCGTGTCCAGTTCCTCCTCGAGCAGCTGAAGCTGACGGCTGAGAGGAGGCTGCGCCATATGAATACGCCTTGCCGCGGCAGAGATATTTTTCGTTTCTGCGACGGTAAGAAAATATTCCAGCTGCCGAAAATTCAATTACACTACCCCCATACTTTAAAAGTATTATACGTCTCTAAAACAAGTATTTTACTTTAGAAAGAAGTCGCTTTATAATGCAATTATAACGCAGTTCTTAAAAGAAGCAAGTCTTTTCTTCCATATCAAATGAGTATTGTATCACCAGAAAGGAGAGGGCCCAAGGCCCGGAAAATTAAAATGAGCAATCAGACAATCGACCTTTTGATGGATCATCGTTCTATCCGCAAGTATGAGAAAAAACCGGTCTCCGCCGAGACGGTGCAAACAATTCTGCGCTGTGCGCAGATGGCGCCCACCTCAAGCTATCTGCAGGCTTACAGCATAATCGAGGTGACGGACCCCGCCAAACGCGAGGTGCTCAAGACCATCTCCGGCGGACAGAAATGGGTCGTCGAAGCGCCGCTTGCTCTGCTGTTCTGCGCCGATCTGCACCGCTGTGAGCGTTTTCTGCCCATTCAAGACAAAAATGTTCTGCATAACCATGAGCTGTTTACGGTAGCCGTGGCCGACGCCGCGCTTGCCGCGCAGAAAGCGTTTATCGCCGCGCAGGCACTGGGACTCGGCGGCGTGATCGTCGGCGGCGTGCGCAATGATATGGAGGCGATGGCAGAAGCTTTCGATCTGCCGGATATGGTATACCCCATGTTTGTGCTGTGTCTCGGCTATCCGGCGCAGCGCCTGCCGCAGCGCCCCCGTCTGCCGCTGGAGTTTGTCGCGGCCAAGGACCGCTACCCTGAGGTGAAGGATACGGAGAAGCTTGCCTGTTATGACGAACAGGTCGCGCATTATTTTGAGGAGATTTCTCACGGCGAGGATTGTTTCGGCTGGATTTCCCGCAGCAACCATGCCCTTGAAATGAAGCCCCGCTATGCGGTCGGTGATTTTCTTCACAGCAGGGGCTTTTTGACGAAGGATTCTCCCGCCGAGTAATTTCGCAAAAGGCCGGTTCTTATAAAAGTACGGCAAAAAGATCTTCCGCGAGGGACAGGGTCTGAGAGAACTTGTGCAAATACATCCGAGGTGTTTTGCGCTGTATTTTTATCTCACCCGACTTTTCGAGGAAGATCTTTTTTCTGAGATTGACGAATGGTATACCACTTTGCTATACTGAGAAAAAAGCGGATGAATAGCATAAGGAGGAATCGTATGAAACATTCAGTGCTGACGCCGATGAAAATCGGCCGGGTAACAGTGAAAAACCGTGTGATACTTCCGTCAATCTGCACTTATTTTTGTGGGGAAAACGGTGAAATCAGCGACGATATGATGGAATTTGTCCGTGCAAGAGCCAGAGGCGGCACAGGGCTGCTGACCATCGGCGGCAGCCCTCACGGCAAGGCGAATGCGGGGCGTCCCTCCATTGCGGATGAGAGCTGTATGGTGCGGTGGGAGGAAATGGCCGCCATGGTGCACGGATATGGCGCAGTGCTGTTCTGTCAGCTGCATCCCGCTAAAATTCAAGCGGGCCGCGGTGTCGATGTCAAGGAAATCGATACTTACGATCAGGAGACCATTGATTTTTTGGTAGAGAGCTATGCACGCGGCGCTCTGCGCTGCCGGGAGCACGGTGTGGACGGTGTCGAAATTCACGGCGGGCATGCACATGAAATCGCTCAGTTTCTTTCTCCGCTTTACAATCACCGCACGGACGGGTATGGCGGCGGCTGGAAGGAGAGAGCCCGTTTTTCCGTGGAGATCATCCGGGCGATCAAGCGTCTCTGCGGGGATGACTTTCCGGTTACCTTCTGCATCAGCGGCAGCGAATATGTGCCCGGAGGACGCGTCATTGAGGAGTCGGCTCTCATCTGTCTGGAATTGGTCCGGGCAGGGGCCGACTGTATCCATGTTTCCTGCGGAATGCCGGCTTCGGAGCAGTGGAGCTACGCGCCCATGGATGTAGACGACTGTTTTAACGTGTCGGCCGCCGAGACTGTAAAGCGCGCGGTGTCCGTTCCGGTTGTGGCGGTGGACCGCATTGTGACGCTTGAGGAGGCGGATGAAGTGATTTCTTCCGGCAGAGCGGATTTCGTTGCGATGGGACGCGCGCTTCTGGCGGATCCGGATCTTGTCAACAAGTACATGGGTGTCAATCCCGAACCGCCGTGCGTATGCCTCGGCTGCGATCAGGGCTGCAGGGATCCAAAGCGCTATAAAAAGATTCGATGTCTGCAGAACCCGTTTCTCGGACGTGAGGCGGTGCTGCGCTGTGACCCCGCTGACGAGGCGCTGAAAAAGAAGAAAATTGTGATTATCGGCGCGGGACCCGCCGGGCTGGAGGCCGCTTGTGTACTGGCGCGCAGAGGAATTCGTCCGCTTGTGGTCGAGGCGGCCGGTCAGCCCGGCGGTCTGATCAATCTGTCTGCACTGCCTCCCCATAAAGAAAATATGAATCGAGTGACACAGTATCGTCTTGCCTTACTGCAGAGATTTGGGATAGAGGTTCGGTGCGGCTGTCCGGCAACGGCGGAATGGATCGAAAAAGAGAGGCCGGACATCGTGCTGTACGCCTGCGGTACGCATGCGGCGGTGCCCCCGATCCCCGGAATCGATTCCGCAGATGTTTTCACGGGTGACGAAGTGCTTTTGGGCGCGGAAATTACAGGAAGCCGCGTGGCGGTGCTCGGAGCGGGTCTTGTCGGTGCGGAGACGGCGGAATTTCTGGGGGCAAAGGGCAAAAAGGTTGAGATGTTCGATGTTCTTGACGAACCCGCGCAGGGTTTGAATGCGCCCAGACGATATTTTCTCATGGAGCGTTTGAAAAAGGACGGCGTCATATATCATCCGCATACAAGAATTCTGAAAATTTGTCTGCCTGAGATCCAAACGGAACGGGAAGGAAAGAAAGAAACCTTTGACCCCTTTGATGCTTTGGTAGTCGCTGCGGGACGGCGCGGAAATCTGACGCTTGCACAAATGATAGAAAAGCAGTATCCTTTTATCAAGCTGATTTTGATCGGCGACGCCGCTGAAACGGCAACAGCGATTGATGCAATCGCACAGGCCGCGCAGGCGGCCGCGGCATTGACTGCGGAATGAAAAAGGAGAGATGACGATGATCCCAATTGGGGCAAAGGGCATGGCACAGAAGACGGTGACGCCGCAGCTGACGGCAAAGGAGGTCGGATCGGGAGATCTTTCCGTTCTGGCGACGCCGGTTATGGCGGCGCTGATGGAGGAAGCGGCGGCATTTTCGCTGACGCCGTATCTGAAGGACGGGGCCACATCCGTCGGCGTGTCGCTTTCCATTCGGCATCTGGCAGCCACCCCGGTCGGCGGCACCGTGCGTGCGGAAAGTACGGTCACCCTGTCGCAGGGACGCAGCGTTACGTTTGCGGTGCAGGCGTTTGACGACGCGGGACTGATCGGAGAAGGAACGCATGAGCGTGTCATTGTGGATGCCGGGCGCTTTTTGGAGAAAGCTGCGTCGCGCGTAAAGTGAATTCAGAAGAAGTCTTGCTCTCTAAGACGGCCGTTTTTAAAAGAACGGCCGTCTTTTCGTTTTTCTCTTTGAGAAAAAGAGGTCTTGCGCAGTTACAGGCGGTGAGGATGCATTTCAGAGATAGCTTCTCATCTGTTCAAAGAAATCCCTTGCGGCGCACTTTCTCGAAAACGGTTTTGCGAGAGGAGCAAGCCAAAATAAAAAAATGTTCCAACAGTGAATGAAACGGTTTTGTTTTCAGCACTTCTTAAGTGAACATGCACGAAAGCAATTTCCTTGAAGGGAGAAAAGATATGCCGAAACAAATGCAAAAAGCCGTTTCTTTGACGGCGGCGCTGCTGCTCTGCGCGTGCGCGGGTGCCCCTTCTCCTGCTTCGGGAGAATCCTCAGAGCGGGATCTTTCCGTTTCCGGGCAGGAATCTTCGTCGGCGGACGTGACGGAGATGAAAACATATTCTATCTATATAGGGGAACGCGTGTATGAGATGGATGCGTCTGGCCGACTCTGCGGCGAGGAAGAGCGTTTCGATTTTGATATCATCGATCCTCTTACGGAGGAGTGCGTCTATCGTGTGCGCACTCGTGACGAGGATACCGGAGAGGACGACGAGTACGGCAATCCCGTGACACAGCGCTGGAGCGCTTTGTATTCTGCGGACGGAACGCTTGCCTGTGACTGGGCGCCGTATGAGTATTCGCAGGGAATCGGCGGTCTTGTGATCCGGCATGAGCCGATGAAGTGGTGGGATATGCCGGAGGAAAATATGCAGAGCGCTTTGTGGGACCCCGTTTCGGGAGAGACGGTGATCGATAAAATCCATAATCTGAATCCGATGGGGAACGGTGATTTTCTTGCGCTGAGTACGACAGGACGCGTCATGGGAGTGCTGGACGGCGAGGCGAATGTCGTCAGCGGATTTCCCGCGCCGGCGGAGGTTTATTATCCTTCCGTCGAGAGCGGACTGATTTTTGCCAATTTTGCAAATCCGTACGACTATGATAAAGAAAAGAGCGATCAGTATATCGTAATGGACCGGGAACTCAATACGGTGTTTTCCGGAAAATATGAATACTTCAGCGCGTCTTTTATGGGACTGCGCGGGTCGTATCTGCTTTGGCGCACCCAAGACGCCGCAGGGATTCTTTCCGTGCCGGACATGGAGCCTGTGACGGAGCTTCCAAACGGACAGGACCTTCGCTATTTCGATGGAGAAAGAATGATTCTTTCTCAAGGAAGGGGCTTTGTTCTCTGCGGTGCGGATGGAGAGATTCTCTGCGGACCGTACGACATGCTTAGCTATGAGGATGAGTACGGCGATTCCGACGCTGCGGCCGAGCGCTTTCTTGCGCGCAGCGAAGACACACTGTTTCTTCTGGACCGCAGCGGGAAGGAACTCGCTCGCGTTTCACAGCCGGGGCTCGACAGCGCGTGGGAAATGCAAGGCGGGCTTTTCTGCTATGTTGTGCAAAAAGCAGACCGTACCGCCGCGGGCGTTTTGAATCAGGAATTTCAGACAGCGATTTCGGCGTCGGATTATGAGTCGATCTTCCGCTTGTCAACATGGAAGAACGGAAAAGCGGTGTATCACGATCTTTTGGTATGCTCACATACGCTTTCGAACGGCGTGTGGCGGCAGGACCTTTTGGATCTGCAGGGGAACGTTCTGATGAAGAATCTGACCGCGGTCGGAGATGCCGGCGAGGGCCGCATCGCCGTGGCGCGCGGCTCATCCGTCGGGCTGATTGATTTTGAAGGAAACTGGATCGCGCGTCATTCGATTTACGATACGCTCAAGGACGATTAAAGGAGGAACTATAATGAAAAAGATCATTCGCCCAACGGCCCTTCTGGCAGCGCTTGCATTTTGTCTGACGGCCTGCGCGGGAACCGTCCCTGCGCCTTCCTCTTCGGCTCAGATGCCTTCTTCATCTGCGCCGCAGGGAGAGACGGTTCTTCCCATCGAGGGGATCGACGCGGAGCATTTCCCGCGCATTGACGGCTCTACGGCGAATCATCCGCTGCTGGCGCGCATTTATTCGGAAATCTGCGGCTTGCCGATGGAGGAAGCCGAGACTCTTGTAAACTTTGACCTCGGCAGCACCGGATCGATCTGGGCCAATATGATGGATCATTATGAGGGAGCGCCCGATCTTCTGATTGTGTATGAGCCTCCGGAGGACGTCAAGGAGCAATACGCGAGTGAACTGGAACACTTTGAAATCGATCCGCTGGGACGCGACGGCCTTGTATTCCTTGTAAACTCCAAAAATGAAGTGGATGACTTGTCTGTGGAGGAGCTGCGTGAAATTTATACGGCAAAGATCACAGACTGGTCTGAGGTCGGCGGGCAGGCGGGGCCGATTCAGCCCTTTCAGCGAAACGCCGACAGCGGCAGCCAGACCTTGTTTATGAAGCTGCTGATGCACGGAGAGCCGCCGATGGAGCCCCCGACAGAACTGGTACAGGTGACGATGGGCGGGCTGATCGACGGTGTCGCCGCGTTTGACGGCTCCGGCGGGGCGCTGGGCTACTCCGTTTACTATTACGCCAATCTGATGTACGCCAATCCCGATCTGAAGCTGCTTTCGGTCGACGGCGTTGCGCCGACAAACGAGACGATCGAAAACGGTTCATACCCCCTTACAAACGACTTTTATGTGGTCATTCGCGCGGAGGAACCCGCGGACAGTCCCGTGCGAGCGCTGCGCGACTGGCTTTTGAGTGAAGAGGGCAGAAAAATATTAGAGGAGGAAAATTACGTCTGGGCGCGCAGCAGCCTGCCTGAGCAGTCCGCGGGCGCCGGAAATCCCTTTGCATAAAAAGACCTTTTTTTGAATGAAAGATTCATGCAAAGACATAAAAAGTCCCGAGGCTCTGTGAGCGTCGGGACTTTTTAAAACCCATAGAAAAACGCGAATGGGATTTTTTCAGCGGAGGCAGTTTGCGCCGAATCAGGAAATGGTGCGCATTACGGCGACGACGCGGCCGAGAATCTGACAGTGATCTACGATGATCGGCTCCATCGTGCTGTTTTCCGGCTGGAGGCGGTAATGTCCGTTTTCTTTATAAAAACGCTTGACCGTCGCCTCGTCGTCAACCAGAGCGACCGCGATCGCTCCGTTTTCCACTGTAGGCGTCTGCCGCACGACAAGCACATCGCCGTCTAAAATGGCAGCGTCGATCATGCTTTCTCCGCGCACCTTGAGTGCGAACAGCTTGGAAGGATCTTCATGCCCCGCTTGGAAAGGAATGTAATCCTCCACATCCTCAAACGCGAGAATCGGCTGTCCCGCGGCGACCGTACCCAGCAGGGGAATCTGCGCGGTTCCGGAAACACCCACAAGCCGGATGACGCGGTTTTCGTTGTCTCCGGTCGTGATATATCCCTTGGCTTCAAGTGATTTCAGATAACGGTGTGCCGAAGAGGTAGACTTGATGCCGAGATCGCGGCAGATTTCTCGGACGGTCGGCGGTACGGAATCCGTCAGCCGCTCTTTTATATATGCGAGCAGAGCTCTTTCCTTTTCGTTCAGCTCCTTGTTCATGAAAACACTCCTTGCATATTTTTTAATAGAATAACATATTTTTCTTCGAAAAGCAAACATATGTTTTGAAATTTCAGAAATTTTCTTTTCAAAAAATAAGATTTCGTGAGAAAAACTTCTTTTTGCTCTTGCCAAGAGAGAAAAAAACGGCTATGATTGTTTGCGAACTATATTCCGGGGAGGCACTGTCATGATTTTTGAAAAGGTCAGATCCATCCTTGCCGAGCAGCTTGATATCGATGAAGACACCATCGAAATGGAGTCGCTCGTTCTGGATGATCTTGGGGCCGATTCGCTCGATATTGTGGATCTCGTCATGAGTCTTGAGGACACGTTTGATCTGGAGATCCCCGACGAAGCGATTGAAACCATGAAGACCGTCGGCGACATCGTCCATTTTATCGAAGAAAACCAGGGCTGAAACAGGCCCGGCGCCCTGCCTTTAAAAGGCGGGGCTTTCTTTTTGGTTGCAGGAAATTTCCTGTTATGATACACTACTAATATGGCACTCGTTTCTGTACATTTGAGATTTTAGAAAAGAAAGGTTTGATTTTTGATGAAAAAACTGTTTGCCTTGATGCTGTCTTTGGCGATGGCAGTTTCTCTTGCCGCCTGCGGGGCTAAGCCGCTGACCGCTGAGGAGGTTTACACCAAGGCGGAGGAAAAAAGCGCAGCTATGGAAAAAGTGGATGCGGATATGACGATAGACATGACGATGGAGCTGGCCGCCGAGGGAGAAACCCAGACGATCGACATGACGGTGGGCGCGTCGATGCGCGGTGAAAACGTCGGCAAGGAAGGAATGCGCTTTGAAATGCCGATGAGCGTTTCCATGCCGATGCTTGGCATGAGCATGAACGTGAATTCTTACTATGCCGATGGGTATTATATGATGGACATGATGGGCACGAAGATCAAGACTCCGATGGATCTGGATCGTGCAATCGAACAGATTCAGTCCTCCGGCATGGCCGAACTGGGCTCCGTAGACCTGCTCAAGGACCTCGCGATGACCGAAGTGGAATCGGAGGATAAGAAAAAACAGTATCAGCTCACCTATACGATGGACCCCGAGGCGCTTGGCGGCTTTTATGATGAGTACTTGGGCTCGATGGGATTGGGCGACGAGTCCCAGATCACATGGGGGGATATTGCGGGAACACTGCTGGTTGACAAGGAGTTTAATATTGTCAATCAGACGATGACCGCAGACTTTTCCATGACGGTCGAGGGAGAAACAGTTTCCTGCTCTATGGTGATGGACGCCGTCTATAAAACAATCGGCGAGGATTTTGCGCTCAATATCCCCGATGCTTCCGAATATGAAGAGGTTGACGCTTCCGTGATGGGAGTCGAGGACGCTGCCTGAGCTTTTCGCTTTCTCTGCAAACAAAGAGCCGCTCTACGGAGCGGCTCTTTCTTCTGACAGAGGGATATGCCGGAAAGGCTTCACCCTGCCATAAAAGATATCTTTTATCTTTTTGATACAGAGCCGTCCTTTGAAAATATCCGTCATCCGCAGTCCCCTCCTGCGAAAGAATGAAACAATTAAAAATTTCTTCATCACTCAGGAAAAATTTGTTGTATAATAGCTATAAAACAGCGGCTGCGGCTGCGCCGTTCTTCATTTTCAAACGGATGCTTTCAAAGTCTATGACGGAAAAATTTTTCGAAATCGTATGTGCCGGCGGATGGATGCGTAAGCGCCCGCGGCAAAACATAGAAAACAGGGAGGGATTTTTATGACAATGACAAAAATCATGGTCGCGGATGACAACAAGGATATTTGCGAACTGCTTCGCCTTTATCTGGAGAAGGAACAGTACACGGTTGTGATCGCCAACGACGGCAACGAGGCAGTTGCGAAATTTTCCACCGAGATGCCGGACCTGATTCTGCTCGATATCATGATGCCCGGTCTCGACGGCTGGCAGGTCTGCCGCGAGATCCGCAAAAAATCCAATGTTCCGATCATCATGATTACTGCCAAGGGCGAGACGTTCGATAAGGTGCTGGGGTTGGAACTCGGTGCGGACGATTATGTTGTAAAGCCTTTTGAGGCGAAAGAAATCGTTGCCCGCATCAAAGCGGTTCTGCGCCGCATGAATACCTCCGGACAAAACGAAAACGCCGTGCGGGAGGTCAGCTATGACAAACTGACGGTCAATATGACTCGTTATGAGCTGCGTGTCAACGGCAAGCAGGTCGACACGCCTCCCAAGGAGCTGGAGCTTCTTTTCCACCTCGCCAGCAATCCCAACCGTGTTTATACGCGGGATCAGCTGCTTGACGAAGTCTGGGGATTTGAGTATTACGGCGATTCCCGTACGGTCGATGTGCATATTAAGCGCCTGCGCGAAAAGCTGGAGGGTGTTTCTGACAAATGGTGTCTCAAAACGGTTTGGGGCGTCGGATATAAATTTGAAACCAAGGAATAAACAATGGCTGACAAAAATGCGAATGCCGTCCGCCGCACTTTATTCGCGCGGTATTTTACGCTTTGCGCGTCGATTACGCTGGCGAGCGTGGCGGTTCTGGAATTTCTTCTTGCGGCCCTCTCAGCCAATTATTTTTCAAAGGAACGGCTGACTTCGCTGCAGACGCGCGCTCTGCAGGTTTCACAGCTTGTCGCCCAGAATTATGAGGAAAATGCAGGGCAGTATATTGAATCGGATTCTATTTACCGCAGCTTTTCCATTATGGCGTCCGTTTCAGAGGCGGACATTCTTCTTGCGGATGCGAACGGCAAAGTTGTGTATGCGGTTTCTTTCGATGGGGAAAACGGAACCAGCACCAGACAGGATGAAATGACCGGAATTTTCATCGGTGAGACTGCGCAGCAAAAAATTATGGGAGAAGGCGTCTACCGCAATCTCGGCACTCTCGACGGATTGTATGAAAGATCATCGTTCGTGGTGGGGGTTCCCGTCGTCTCTCAAAATGTGATGATCGGCGAAATCTTTGTCGTGACCCCTACGGAGGATCTCGGCGCCTATCTACAGGAACTGTTCAAAATGTTTCTGATCGGCACGGCTTTTTCAATTCTGCTGTCGTTTTGGGTGCTGTATTATTCGACCGAGGCGATGGTCAAGCCCCTGCGTGCGATGGCGCAGGCGGCGCAGAGCTTTGCACGGGGGGATTTTTCCGTTCGGGTGCCGGTTGAGGGCGACGAAGAGATCGAGCAGCTTGCGCAGGCCTTTAACGAAATGGCAGAGAGTCTCGCCGTGCAGGAGCTGACCGGGCGCACATTTGTGGCGAATGTCTCCCATGAGCTGAAAACGCCCATGACTACGATCGGCGGCTTTATCGACGGCATTCTTGACGGTACGATTCCGCCGGAAAAATCACATCACTATCTGGAAATCGTTTCAACAGAGGTCAAGCGGCTGTCGCGCATGGTCATGTCTATGCTCAATATTTCCCGCATTGAAGCGGGAGAGATGCAGATCAAGCCGCAGCAGACGGATCTCGGTGAGATCGTCTGCCGAACGGTAATTGGGTTTGAGCAAAAAATCGAGCAGAAGAAAATCGAAATCGAAGGGCTTGATTTCGATAAAGTATATGTCGAGGCGGATCCTGATCTGGTTTCTCAGATCGTCTATAATCTGATTGAAAACGCGGTTAAGTTTACGCCGGAGCACGGTGTTATTTCGGTGACGTATCACGCCGAGGGACGGATGGTCAAGACCACAATCCGCAATACCGGGCCGGGAATTTCCAAAGAGGAAATGTCTCATCTGTTCGATCGATTTTATAAAAGCGACCGTTCCCGCGGTATGGATAAGAGCGGTGTGGGGCTGGGGCTGCATATTGTAAAATCGCTTGTGCACCTGCACGGCGGAGATGTTTTTGTGCAGAGCACAGAAGGGGAATTTACTCAGTTTGAGTTTACACTGCCGAAATTTGTGCAGAAAAACATGCCTGTGATTTTTCGGAAAGCGGAAAGAAACAAGTAACTTTATCTTTTAAAGACGGTTCTTTATTCACAGGAGGTATGACAAATGTCTGAACAGCAGTACCAAAATACGGATCGTCCCGAAAACACGGCCTTTGATGAGCGGCAGAATGAGCCGGGCCATGCGCGGGATTACCGCTGGAGTTTTGAAGATTATGAGGCCGCGGGGCGTTCCCGCCGCCCGCGCAGAGGACGCTGGTTGGGCGTGCTGGGCGTAATTCTGGTGGCGGTGCTGATCGCATCTGTAATCGGGCTGTCTCTCTATGGCGCATATTCCCTGGTGAGCGAGCCGAACGGTGAGGAACCGTCTTCTGCGGAATCCGACTCTTCACCGCAGGAGGAAAGCGCGGATACGCAGCAGGAAAGCTCTGCCGCGGTGCGCCCCGGACAGTCTCTCACCATTCTGGAGGGACCCGGCGAAAATGAGAACGCCTTGGAAGACGACGGGCTTTCTACGGTCGAAATCGTAAAAAAAGTTCGGCCCTGCGTGGTGGGCGTAACGATTTATACCTCTGCCAGCACATTTACACCGGCGGCGACCGGCTCCGGCATTGTGATGGACGCAGAGGGTTATATCATTACAAATGAGCATGTTGTCAATGGGGCCTCCGGAATCAATGTGGAGCTTGACAACGGCGACACCTATGCCGCGCAGCTGATCGGATCGGACAGCAGAACGGATCTCGCCGTAATTAAAATAGAAGCGGACGGTCTTGTTCCCGCCCAATTCGGCAGCTCGGACAATCTGCTGGCGGGAGAACGTGTGGTCGCGATCGGCAATCCCGGCGGATCCACGCTGGCGGGCAGTGTGACGCAGGGAATTGTTTCCGCGACGAACCGCGCCATCAGCAGCGGCACCTATGCGACGACTTTTATTCAGACGGACGCCGCGATCAATCCCGGAAACTCGGGCGGCGCACTCATCAATATTTACGGGCAGGTCGTCGGGATCAATTCCGCTAAAATCGCCAATGTGGACTACGAGGGAATCGGTTTTGCGATTCCGATCAACGAGGCGAAGCCCGTCATCGACGATCTGATCGAGTACGGCTATGTAAAGGACCGCGCGAAAATCGGCATTTCCGGCGAGGAAATCAACGAGGGCCTTGCACAGATGAACGACTTTCCCACCGGTATCTATATCTGGTCGATCGATCCCGAGAGCGATCTTGCGGGCCGCAGTGTGACAAAGGGAGATATCATTACGCATATCGACGGGGGACGAATCGAAACCTTCGCCGATATCAGCGAGGTGCTGAAATCCAAGCGTCCCGGCGATGTGATTACGCTGACGCTTTACCGCTCGGCACGGGGCGTTGTGGGCAACGGGGAGACGTTTGACGTTACGATCAGCCTGATGGAAGACGTCGGCTGAAAATTTTATAGAAGAAATACAGCGGTGCGGCGGAGGAAACCCTCTGCCGCACGGGTTTTTATCAAAACTTTATTATTGTTTCGGCGTGCCTTCACGAGGACACAACCGCTTTGTCCGCCATAAGATGAAAGATAACAGTCCGCGGCGGCAGCGGGGAGGCGGCGCGAGACGCCCGTGAAGAACCGCCCTGCAATGCGGCTGCTTTTCAGATAGAGCACAGGCGGCAGAACGCCGCCTGTGCTTGTGTGAGCAATGTAAAATATCTGTGAAGTCAACCGGAAACCGTCGGTATTTTGTTGACCAAAGAGAACTTTTCGGATAAAATAAACATAGATATGTCTGATTTTTGACGAAAAGCGGGGAGGCTTTTTTATGATACAGATTTCTCCGTCCATTCTTTCCAGCGATTTTGCCAATTTAGAGGCGGAAATCAACGCGGCCGCACGCGGCGGTGCGGATCTTGTTCACGTGGATGTGATGGACGGCCATTTTGTTCCGAACATCACGATCGGCGTGCCGGTTGTCAAATCCCTGAAAAAAGTCAGCAGCCTGCCGCTCGACGTGCATCTGATGATCAGCGATCCGCTGTTTTACATACCGGCTTTTGCCGAGGCGGGCAGCGACATCATCACTTTTCATCTGGAAAGCTGCAGCGACGCGGCGCAGACGATCGACGCAATCCATGCGGCGGGTGTGCGCGCGGGCATTGCGATCAAGCCGAAAACACCGGCGCAGGAGGTCTTTCCGTATTTAGATAAGGTAGAGATGGTTCTTGTTATGACGGTGGAACCGGGGTTCGGAGGACAGACCTTCATGGCGGACATGCTGCCGAAGATTCGGGCCGTTCGCACGCGCCTCCATGAAATGGGGCGCTCTGCGGATATTCAGGTGGACGGAGGCATCGATCCCAAGACCGCGGCGCTGGTGGCCGGGGCGGGAGCAAACGTGCTGGTGGCCGGATCCGCCGTGTTCAAGTACAGCGATTACGCAGCGCCGATCGGCGCGATCCGCAAAGCTGCGGAGAACGCTTATTCGGAAAAATAACGCAGCAGCGTTTTGACGGCATCTTTCGGTGCGAGGGTAAGGCCGTGCTCCGCGAGAAAAGGTTCGATCAATGCGAGTACCGGCACGGGGATTCCATATTCCGAAAAATGATCCGTGAAACGACGCAGATTGTCCTGCGGATGCAGCACGAGATAATAACCCTCGGGCCGCCGATAGAGAGCGGTTTCTCCCACCGTATCCGCTTCCTTTTGTTTTAGGCGCAGGACGGCGTCGACCAGCGACATCTCATCCGGAAAGCAGTATATCAGCGTGTGCGGTGTGCTTGCGGCTTTCTCAGACGAGAAAATCACGGCGCATTTACCGCTTTTTTGCGGAAAGATGCGGACATGGACAATCTCTCTGAGCGCGGTTTTTCCAAAGCGGCGCAGAAGCTTATTCTGAAGAAAAAAGACGGCCCGCCGGATGTACAGGGGATTTTCTGCCGAAAAAGTGTTTGCCGAAAGACCGAGCCGCCTGCTTTCACGGCGGCCGAGAAGAATCCAAGCACCGCCCGGAAATCTGCGTATTTTTATGATAATCACCGCCTCAAACCCGACAATGGAGGAATATTTTGCCGATGAAACACACCGGATATAAAGGGATTCTCTTAGAGCAGAACAAGGAACCGCTTCTCTCCAAGGGAATCAAGCAGCTCGACCGTCTGCCCGTGAAAGAAAAGTTTTTCTGCAATACGGAAGATATGGACCCGGAAAGCTATACGCCGGCGGAACTTGCAGCGATTCTGAGAGAAGCACAGATCGTCGACGAGACGGACGGATGTAGGCTCTGGAAAAAGCTTGCGCAGGCGACTCGCGAAGGAATCGACACCATTATCGTCGACGCGCTGGATGATGAGCCGTACATTTCCAGCCAGCTTTGCATCGCTCTCTGGATGCCGGAGGAATTGCGTCAGGGAATTCAGCTTCTGCGCCGTGCTCTCGGTGCGGAGAGCGCGACGGTTGAAATATATCGAAATCTTTTTGACCTCGATATCGAAATTCCTTCGCAGATCGGTCCTTATAAGGTGCGCCGCGTGGGCGGCACCTATCCCGCCGAGCAGAGAAGCCGCAGGTTTTCCAGACGCAGAAGCGCTCTTGTCGTCGGCGCCTGTGCGCTGATCCATTTTCAGCGCGCCGTTTTTACAGGGAGAATTCAGACATCCTGCTTTGTCAGTGTGTGCGGAGACTGCATCGCCAATCCCGCGAACTATGAGCTGCCGCTTGACTGCTCTCTGCAGGAGGTTCTTGACGCCGCCGGAATCTTGGCGCTTCCCAAGAGGATTGTTGCCGGCGGTTCCATGACGGGCTTCGGCGTGAGCGATCCCGAGGAGGTGCGCACGGCGGCGGCAACACGGGGAATTCTCGCTTTTGCAGATGAATTCAACGACCTGCATTATTCCTGCATCGGCTGCGGACGATGCATCGATGCCTGCCCGCAGAACCTTTCCCCCTATTATCTGTATAAGCTGCTTCGTGCCAGAAAGCTGACAAGCGCACTGGAAGATGCGGCGGACTGCACGGGATGCGGTGCGTGCAGCTATATCTGTCCTGCGAAGCTGGATCTTGCGCAGGCAATTTATTCTGCCGCGGCTGCATGCCGCAGAAGGGAAGAAGAATTGTGAAGCTGAATCCTCAAAATCCGCCCCATATCCGCTCAAGGGATACCAACCGCACCATCATGTCTGATACAGTGATTGCGCTGCTTCCTCTTTATGCGATGGCGGCTTATTTCTACGGTACGCGCGCATTGATGCTGGGGTTCGTCGGTTTCTGTACATCGTGTGTTGCCGATGCGCTGTGTGTGCTTCTGTCGGGCCGAATTCCAAATCTGCGCGATCTTTCCGCTGCCGTAACGGGAATGATTCTTCCGCTGCTGATGCCGGCCTCCGTGCGGTATTCGGTCGTCGTGGTCGCGGTAATTTTCGCCGTTGTAGTGGCAAAGCATCCTTTCGGCGGAGTCGGCGAGAACATCTTTAACCCTGCGGCGGCGGGAATGGCGTTTGCCATCGTCTGCTGGCCGTCGGAGGTTTTTACCTATCCGGCGCCTTTTGAGCGCATTCCCCTGATGCTGTCCGCCGACACGGTATTCAGAACCGCGGCATCTCCGGCCAAAGCGCTTGCACTCGGGGGGATGCCCACCAACGATCTTTTGGATATGCTGCTGGGCAATGTCGCGGGTCCCATGGGAGCCGCTAACATCTTAGTCCTGCTGACTTGTCTGTTATACCTTGTTGTGCGGCGCGCCGTTCATCCTCAGGTGACGCTCTCATTTCTGGCGGGCGCGGCGGTGATGGCGGCTATATTCCCGCGCGCTGCGGGCGGTACGGCGGTTCTGTATGAGCTGATGTCCGGCATGCTTTTGTTCGGAGCGGTTTTCATGGTCAATGATCCGGTCACTTCTCCGAAACGAATCGTGCCGATGATTGTATACGGTGGCGTGACGGGAATGGCGAGCATAGCGTTCCGCCATCTCGGCAGTTTTGAAGAATCCATGATTTTCGCGCTGCTTGTGATGAATTCGACCGTATGGCTTCTGGATTTGTGGGGCGAGCATATGGCCCGGAATATGAGGAGGAAAGAACGTGAATCTGCAACCGATTCGAAAGTATCGGCGTCGTCTGGATCTGACGTCGGGAATCATTAAAAACAACCCGGTGCTCGGCATGGGACTTGCCCTGCCGTTTGTCGTAATCGCATCGACGTCTCTGAAAAGAGGCGCGGTTATGAGTATTATTATGTTGTTTGCGACGGTTCCGACGGTTTTTGCGGCGTATTTCCTCCGAAAAGTACTGCCGCGTTGGCTGAGACTGCCGGTTTATTGTCTTGTTTCGATTTCGTGCATCGCGCTTTTGATGCAGCCCCTCGGAAAATATCCCGTGCTGCTTGACGATCTCGGTGTATATGTGCCTTTGGCCGCCGTGAATATGATGATGGTGGAATTGACGCTCAGCATGAAAAAGAAACCGCTTTTTCCTGCTGTAAAAGAAGCGGTTTTTCTCTGTATCGGATTTGCCCTTGTTATGTGCGCCTTTTCTGCAATTCGTGAAGTCATGAGCGCGCATACGCTATGGGATCTGCCGCTCAATATACCGACGGTTTCGATCAGCGGTGCTGCGCTGCCCTGTTTCGGATTCATTCTGCTTGGCTTTTTTGCGGCGTTTGCCCGCGCGGTCGACCGCAGCCGTGTGCGCGTGATGCTGCGCCGCGGAGAAAGTCAGGCATCGGCTGAGGAGGAAACCGTATGAACAGCTTATCCACTGCGCTGTCTATCCTTGCGGCCGGCGTTGTGCTGCAGAATTTGATTTTTGCGCGCGGCTTCTGTACGGATGATATTCTTCGCTCCACCCGTACCTGCCAGGGCATGCTGCAGCTGGGCGTGGTCACGACCGTGATTGCGCTGCTGTCTACGGTCATGGCATGGGCGCTTCGTTCTCTGTTTGGCATGCAGAGCTTTTGGAACACGATCCGCTGGGTTGCATATCTTTTCTGTGTGATTGTCGCCTATGTGCTGATGCATACGGCCCTTTATTTTCATAATAAAGGGGATAAACCGACCCGCGAGCAGTCCGAACTTTTGCTGCGCGCCGGCTTTAACGGTGCGGTATACGGCATTGTGCTGATCACTTCGGCCAATTACGCGCCGCTTTGGCAGATGCTTCTCTACGCAGTCGGCTGCTGTATGGGGCTGACTGCGGCCCAGCTTTTGATTCACGCGGAAAATGAGAGAATTGAGCTTTGCTCCGTTCCCAAGCCGTTTGCGGGAGTGCCGATTCTGATGATTTATGTCGGCATTCTCAGCTTGGCGATTTACGGACTGATCGGTCATCAGATTCCCACCTGATTTGAGGTGATACAAAATGAGAAAAACGCAGAAAATCAAGCGCTACGGCAATATATATGACAAGCGGCGCGGCGCCAAAAAAGCCGTGACGGTTGCTGCCGCCGTGACAGCGGCACTGCTGCTGGCGCTTTTGGGATGGATTCTTTATGAGCCGGTCAGAGACTTCATTCTGGATGAAGGGGAGGGAGAAGTTTCCCATCCATCCTCTTTTGCATCCGGTGTGCAAGATCCTTCTTCCTCCTCATCGGTTTCCGAAAGCCTGTCGGAGACGCCGCCGGAAAGCTCTCAGACGCCTTCCGTACAGCCTCCCTCCGACTTATCGGGAGAGATGCGGGGCATTTATGTAAGCGCCGAGGCGGCTCAAGATGCCGCCGTGCTGCAGGCGTCGTTGGGAACGGCTTCCTCCGCCGGAATCAATACAGTGGTGGTTGAGGCGAAAAACGCCGCAGGCGTGGTATGCTTTGATACGGAAAATGCGGCTGCGCTGGATGCAAAGGCCGTGTCGGAAACGGCTTATTCCCCCTCTCAGACCGCTGCTCTCATCCGCAAGCAGGGAATGATTCCCGCTGCGCGGCTTTATGCGTTCCGGGACCCGCTGCTTTCCTCGGCTGAAAAAGAACTTGCAGTCACTTATGGAAATTCCAATACGCGCTGGCTTGACAATTCTGCCGATCAAGGCGGAAAATCATGGCTGAACCCCTGCTCGCAGGAGGCGCGTCAGTATCTGATCGACTTGTCGGTTGAGCTGACCCGGGCGGGCTTTGATACGATTTTGCTCGACGCGGTGCAGTTTCCGTCGGGCGTGGGCCTGGACAAGGCGGGCTACGGTGTGAACGGAAACTTTTCCCGTTCGGATGTTTTGAAAAGTTTTATCAGCGATGTGACAAGCGCTGTGGAACAGGCGGGCGGGCATGTGCTGGTCTGCGTTGCGGCCGATCATATCGAGACGGAGGAGGAGAACAAAGCCCTTTCCCGGGAGAATGTGCTTCTCTACGGCGGCAGCCCGGAGATACTTGCCGGAGAACGCGCGGTTCTGATGCTCTCGTCGAATACGGATGCATCGGCGCGGTATGCTCTTGCAAAAAGTCTTCTTCCCAAAACAAAATGGATTGCAAGTCTGCCGGCCTATTCTTCGGACGGTGCCGCGGCCGCCGCGAGCGACATACTTGCTCCGCTGGGAATTTCCGACGGCTATCTGCTGTATAATCCTCAGGGCACCTATCTCTTTCGCTGAGAGACTTTTTGTGCAAAAAGGAATTTTTGCTTCTGCGCGCCGCCGGTTTTGAGTCGGAGGGAAAAATGACAGAGACTGTATTTGACAACACACATTCTGCAAACGAGCAGTGGAGAACGATTATGCGCAGAAAACTGCGCGGCGCAAAGACGTTTGAAATCCACTGTTGGGCGGAAGAATCAAAATGGATTTCGCTTGCCTGCCGATACGGTCAAATCAAAGAAACCGACTGGCGCTGGGGCAAAGTGATTTCAGGCAGCGTCACGGCTGAATTTGCTGATTTTATTTTGAACCTTCCAAGTGGGAACGACACAGAGATTTACAATAAAATGACGCCGTTCTTTTCCATCTTTTTGGATAATGGCTTTGCTTCAGAGCATTACGGAACAGAACTGAATCAGCTTTAAGATTTGCCGTAGTCTCTTGCTTGTCAATATTCGCTCAGAATCAAATGCTGATAATCGGCAGAACATAAATAAGGAGGATTTTTGATGTCTACTCCGCATAATGCCGCCCAAAAAGGCGAAATTGCAAAAACGGTTTTGATGCCGGGTGATCCGCTTCGCGCGAAATTCATTGCCGACAACTATCTGACCGATGTAACCTGTTATAATACCGTACGGAATATGCTTGGCTTTACCGGGCTTTACCGCGGAAAACGTGTTTCCGTGCAGGGCAGCGGTATGGGAATGCCGTCCATCGGGATCTATTCATACGAGCTGTTTCATTTTTATGATGTGGATGCGATTATCCGCATCGGCTCCGCGGGGGGGATCGGCGATGATCTGCATGTGCGCGATCTTGTCGCGGGCATGGGCGCTTGTACCAATTCCAACTACGCGCATCAGTTTGAACTGCCGGGTACGTTTGCCCCGATCGCAAGCTGGCGTTTGCTTCTTCGCGCGAAAGAGGCGGCCGATCGTCTCGGTGTGCCGCTCAAGGTGGGCAACCTGCTTTCATCCGATACGTTTTATGATGCCGCGAACCGTTCTCTGGACTGGACTAAGATGGGAGTTCTGGCTATTGAGATGGAGGCTGCTGCACTCTATATGAACGCTGCCTACGCCAAAAAGGAAGCGCTCTGTCTCTGCACAATCTCCGACATGATTACGACCGGAGAGGCACTTTCCGCCGAGGAACGCCAGAGCAGCTTCCGCGAAATGATGGAAGTCGCACTCGATCTGGCAGATTGAATTTTTACGTCCCGTTTTCCGTTTGGAGCGGGACGTTTCTTCCCAAAATGACTGAAAGGGGTGCTTTCTATGGATACAAAACGCGTTTTTCTCGTTGTGCTCGACAGCTTCGGCATCGGTGAAATGCCGGACGCCGCCGCTTACGGAGACGAGGGCTCCGATACGCTTGAGGCTGCCGCTGCTGCCGGTGCAAAACTGCAAAATCTTTCCGCGCTCGGCCTTTCGGGTATCGACGGCGTATCGTGCCTGCCCGCCGTTTTCTCTCCGAAGGGAGCCTTCGCCCGGATGACAGAGGCTTCCAAAGGAAAGGACACCACCACCGGGCATTGGGAAATGATGGGCGTTGTGTCCGCAAAACCCATGCCGACCTATCCGCACGGTTTTCCGCAGGAGGTGCTCGGCGAGCTTTCACGCCGCACGGGGCGAGGCATTCTCTGCAACAAGCCCTACTCCGGAACGGACGTCATCCGTGATTACGGAGAAAAGCATCTTGCGACCGGCGATTTGATTGTTTATACCTCGGCGGACAGCGTTTTGCAGATCGCCGCTCACGAAGAAAAAATCCCGGTGGAGGAATTATACCGCATCTGCGAAATTGCCCGGGAAATCATGCAGGGAGAGCACGCCGTAGGACGCGTGATCGCGCGGCCGTTTGTGGGGGTGCCGGGCAGCTTTACCCGCACGCCGCGCCGCCATGACTTTTCCTTGAAGCCGCCGCATGACACGGCGATGGACCTTTTAAAAAAATCCGGTCTCGATGTGATCGCGGTCGGAAAAATTTCCGATATTTTTGCGGGCTGCGGTGTGACCGAAAAAATTGCAACATCTGGCAACACAGACGGCCTTGAGAAATCCTCTGCCCTGCTGGAACGCGATTTTCACGGCTTTTGTTTTATCAATCTGGTCGATTTTGACATGCTGTACGGCCATCGAAACGACGCCGCGGGCTATGCGGCCGCGCTTGAGGAATTTGACCGCTGGCTTGCCGCGGCGCAAAAAAAGCTTCGCCGCGGCGACGTGCTGATGATCACGGCGGACCATGGATGCGATCCGTCTACGCCGAGCACCGATCACTCGCGTGAGTATACGCCGTGGCTTGTCTGCGGCGACGCGGTTGTACCTCAAAATCTGGGCACGCGTCCGACGTTTGCGGATATCGGTGCGACGGTATTGGGACTGCTCGGAGTAGATCAGAAATCGCTGCCGGGAGAAAATCTTGCCTCGCGTTTGAGAGGAGAGACGAAATGACGGACCGAGAATTGATCGCACTTGCGATTTCGGCGCGTAAAAACGCCTACACACCCTACTCGGGGTATGCGGTGGGGGCCGCTCTCATTGCGGGCAGCGGCAGGGTTTATACCGGGTGCAACATTGAGAACGCTGCCTATACGCCGTCAAACTGCGCGGAGCGCACCGCCATTTTCAAAGCGGTCAGCGAAGGAGAACGCGAAATTGTACGCATCGCCATTGCCGCTGCCCCGCGAAAGCTGGATCCTCCCTTTCCGGCGTATCCGACGCCGTGCGGCGTATGCCGTCAGGTGATGGCGGAATTTGCTTCTCCCGATCTGCCTGTTCTGCTTGCGAAAAGCGAGCAGGATTATCGCTGTGTTACGCTGGCGGATCTTCTCCCCTTGAGCTTTACCGCGAAGGATCTTTGACTGTATTTTCCCGGAGAGGGGCACTGTGTTCCCCGGCTCCGGGAAAATTTTTCTGTGCGCTTTGACTCGCTGCTTTTTTATGATTTTCCTGCCCTAAAATGCGTTTTGCCGGGAAAATAGAGAAGAAAAGGGTACGGGATTTTAAATTTTTGGTAAAATTGATGCAGGAGGAGTTGCAATTTCCTGTGTTTTCGTGTATAGTATGGGACGGGTTATAAACCACCCACAAAATTTTAGGAGGAAAAAAAGAACATGAAGAAGATTCTTGCGATCGCGCTTTCTCTTGCGATGGTTCTGGCGCTGGCTGCCTGCGGCGGCACAACGTCCACCGCTCCCAGCGGCTCGGAGAGCGCTCCCGCTAAGGGCAGCGAGGCTGCTCCCGAGGAGAATAAGGTCTATAAGATCGGTATGGTCACCGACGTCGGCGGCGTAAACGACCAGTCTTTCAACCAGACTTCGTGGGAAGGCCTGCAGGCGCTTGCCGCGGAGGATCCCTCTTTTGAGGTGAAGTATCTGGAGTCCGCCACCGATGCGGATTATTCCGTCAACATCGAAACCTTCCTCGATGAGGAGTACGACCTGATTATCTGCGTAGGATACATGCTTGCGGAAGCGACCCGTGAGGCTGCTCTTGCGAACCCCGAGCAGAAATTTGCCATCATTGATGACTCCACAAACGCCGACCTACCCAACGTCGCATGCCTGATGTTTGATCAGAACGTTGCTTCTTACCTTGTGGGCATCGTCGCCGGTATGGCTACCGAGAGCAATGTGGTCGGCTATGTCCAGGGCATGGTTTCCGAATCCATGAACCAGTTCGCGGTCGGATTCATTTCCGGCGTTCTGGATACCAATCCGGAAGCGACCGTTCTGCAGTACAACGCCAACAGCTTTGGTGACTCCGCACTGGGTAATACCGCCGCGGTCAACATGATCACCAACGGTGCCGATGTCATTTATCATGCGGCCGGCGGTACGGGCGGCGGCGTGATCGAAGCCTGCAAGGACGCGGGTATTTACGCGATCGGCGTCGATACCGACCAGAACCACCTTGCGCCCGAGACGGTTATCACTTCCGCAATGAAGCGTGTTGACACCGCTGCGCAGGATATCTCCAAGTCTGTGAAGGAAGGCACGTTTACCGCCGGCGTTCATACCTACGGTATGGCCAACAACGGCGTCGGCCTTGCGCCCACGCAGACTCTCCTGACGGAAGAAATGCTCGCTGCAGTCAAGGCTGCGGAGGAGAAAATTGCCGCCGGTGAAATTGTCGTTCCTGCTACGAAGGACGAGCTTGAAGCAGTTCATCCCGGCGTCTTTACGCTTGAATAATCCGATTTTTCATTAAAAAAGAACGCTCCCATTTTTGGGGAGCGTTCTTTTTTTATTAAAAGTCTTGTTCTCTGTAAAGAACGCCGCAAAATTCTGCTTAAACAGTTTTTCAGATTTCTCAAGTACAAAATCATTATTGACGCGCTGTTTTCTGGTGGAGCCTCTTCAATCTCAGCAATATTTAGGTTAGTTTGTTAATGTCGTCCATTTCAACCGTTGTATTTCCCCCTAATGTAGATGCCAGAGCCACGGTGATAACGCCAACAGCAGTTGCACCTATTACAGTTAAAGTCGCAAGGAATTTTTTATTTTCAGAATCTTTCTCACCCATAGTTTTTGAAATTTCAAACAGTTTATCGATGATGTATTTTCTCTCATCAAAGGATAAGTTCTCATTGTCGAGTTGTCTTTGCAATGTCTCAATAATAGAATCACATGAGTTATAGTACGACTGGACACTATCTTTATTTGCATCCATACCTTTGTCCAGAGTATCTTTATATCCGGCCAGCATTTCCTTTGTAGTGGCAGAAAAATTTGGGAATTGTTCCAAAGCTTTCTTTGCCACCTCTGGGTCCATTTTATCTAGCATAGAGGCCATAGCAATCACTTTGCCTTTAGTAAGATGTCTAAAGTCTACGATATCCAACTTCTTTAGAACTTTTTGTGCTGTTAATGATTTGCTCATAACAGTTGTCCTTTCTAATCATAGATTGATTACTACTTTGATTGCACCTATCTTACAGTATATTTCTGTAAGTTTCAATCCATAAAAAGAGCCGGGATTTCTCCAGACTCTCTCCTTTGCTATGTTTAATTTATATTTGTAATGATGCCCCATATCCTAAATTTATACCTTCCTCTGTTTTTGAGCATAAAAAATAACCCTCCTCATTCCGAAAAGGGCTATCTGATTTTTTATTCAGGTAATATGGGCTTTATACAGGATTATTAACAGCAACATTTATTTAAAAAGGGACTACTTTAAAAGTACATGTAAGAACGCACACATAATTTTCCCTTCGACTGCAAAATATAACTGCGCATAGAAAAAACGCGAAACGGGGTGACAAAATGCGCCAGTGGTCCGCGCGGGCAGGGCAGCCGTTAGGCCGCTGCCTGACGCTTTCCTCAGGAGCGCTGGCGGCGCTTCTGATTCCGCTTGCCGCGGCGCCTGCAGCGGCCCGTCTTTACGGAGCCCAGAGTTTTGAGTCGCCCGCATTGTTGTCTTCCGCTTTGGCTGTAACCGGAACGGCGGCCTGCGGCCGTATGGAATCGGCCCTGATGCTTTCCGACACGGCCAAAACGGCCTCCAGGCGGTTTGCCCTCTGCCGGGCGGTTTGTGCCGCCGTTTCCGCAGCGCTTGCCCCAGTCTGCATCTTGTTTTCTTTTCAGGGCGCATGGGTTTTTCTTCTTCCCATAGGCACGCTGCTGACCGGCTGGTATGCGGCGGAGCAGGCGTTTGCCTTGACGCGGGGTGCGGAAAGGGCCGCGGCCGCCGCAAATGTTCTGCGCGCGGGCTGCGGAGCGGTACTGCAGTTCGCACTGTATCCCTTGGGAGGGGAGAGGGCGCTTTTATTTTCCCCGCTGCTCTCCTATGCGGCGGGAATCGGGCTGCTTGCATTGTCGAGAGAGCGCACGGACGCTTATTCGGCACAGATACTTTTAGAGGAGGCCCGCGGTCTTTCCGGCTTCTGGAAACAGCTTTTGCCGGGTGCGCTCGCGATGCAGGCCGCGCTGAATCTGCAGAGCTTTGTACTTTCTGCGCGTCAGGACGGTATTCTTGCGGCGTGGTGGATGGTAAACCGTCTGTTTGCAGTTTTGCTGGCCGTGATATCCTCTCCGGCGGGGCAGATTTTTTCACGAGAACTGGCAGTCACCCGACCTTCGGACAGAAAGCGTCTGTTTCGTTCCTTTTCTTTCGTACTTGGGGCGCTTGCCGTGGTGGCGGCGCTGGGGACGGTGCTTTTTTCGCCTCTGCTTTTATTCCTTCTCGGCCCCGGCTGGGAAAAAACACCTGCGCTGATTCGTTTGCTTCTTCCGCTTTTTACCGTCCGCATGGTGGTATCTCCGCTTTCCAATGCGGCGGTGGCACAGGGGCGCTGCCGGGCCGTACTGATCTGGCAGGCGTCGCTGCTGGGAATGTCGATTCTTTGCGCCGCACTTCCCCTCGGCGGTTTCGATTACCTGATTTGTACGCAGGCGGCTCTCTGCGCGGGGTACTTGTTTTTTTATTTTTACTGCCGTGCTTTGCTGCGGCGGGAGCAAGTATGACGTACCGCCTTTTGCCCGCGGCGGTGGGCTTCGCATTGATTTTAAATCTGCAGTTTGCCGGATTTTCACTTGGATATCTGCCCGAAACGGCGCTTCTGATTACAGGCGCTTTGCTTGTATGGGAGCTTTGGCGCCGTTTTGGTCTGCATCCGGTACGGGCGGTCTCGTTTTTGACGTGTACAAGGGAGTCGGGCGTTTTTCTGTGGGCCGCGTCTCTTTTCTATCTGGCGGTGGATCTGTCAGGGCTGATAAGGGCCGACTCTCTTTCTCTTGCATGGGAAAAATACCGTGTCACAGCCGCGCTTCTGATCGCGGCGGCGGCCCTCTGCACCTGCAGAGAGGAGAAAAATCTTTTTAGAATATGCGCGGCTGTTTCGGCGGCCGGCGGTTTCCTGATTGCGGGAGGATGCGTATTCAACACACTTTTGTTTTCTTTTCAGCCGGTGGAATATACGAGGCGCCTTTCTTTGAGGGCTGACTACAATTTGTTTGCCGCGGCTCTGCTGTTCTTTTTTCTCTGTGCGGTATTCGGCGCGATGTGCGCCGGACGGCCCTGCCTTTGCTTTTGGACCGTGTGCACGGGCATGCTTCCGGTGCTTTGGCTTGCGGCGTCGCGGCGTGTTTGGATCTTGCTTCCGGCGGTGCTGCCGACAGTGGGCCTGTCCTTTCTTTTTGTTCTGAGAAAAAGATATGGGCGAAGAGGCGTTTTGAAAGGACTTGTCTGCTGTACAGTGGCAGTAATTTCAGTATGGTTTTCTGTGGAGGGGCTTTCGCTCTGGATGAAGACATACACAGACGGCGGCGCACCCGCCGGAAGAATGGAGACCGCCGGCACGGCGACGGTGGAGCAGCGGATGGAAAGCATCGCTTCTTCCACGGTTTTTACCAAGCGTTTTGTGATCTGGTCGATCGCCGCGGAGGAGTTCGCGTCATATCCACCTTTGCAAAAGCTGTTCGGCCGAGGCGCGTTTTCAGATATCCGGCTCTATGACGATCCGCGTTTCGACGAGCGGCTGGATGCCGTCTACCCCGTAAGAGAGGAGCGCTTCAAACGTCTTTCGGCACATTCATGTCTGCTGGCGGACCTTCTCAACGGAGGAATTTTCAAGACACTGTCGCTGCTTGTTCTGATCGGGGCGGAGATGGCGGCCTGTCTGAAACTGCTTTTTAAAAAACCGCTGTTGGGGCTGCCTTTATCGATCATACTCGGCATCACCCTGCTTAACAATCTTGTAT
>CAKQGD010000017.1 GCA_934232845.1 uncultured Oscillospiraceae bacterium | reverse complement strand
GGATACTTTTAAAAAGATCGTGGGCAAGATCGACGATTTTGCCGCTTATGGTTCCTGTTTTCTTATCTTTGTGAATATGGCGGTCGTCACCGTCAGCGTCATTCTCCGTATGGCTTTCGGAAAGCCGATCTCGGGTCTGACGGACATTGTCGGCTTTATCTCCGCGGGTGCCGCGGCGCTCTCCTTCGGATATACCGAAAAAGAGCACGGCTTTATGCAGGTCGACTTTGTGAAAGAATATCTTCCGAAATCCGTGCAGCATGTGCTGCATATCCTCATGGGCATTCTCTCGATCGGCGTGCTGGGCCTGGTTACCTACCGCTTTGTTGTATACGGCATCACCTGCTACAATCTCGGTACGGTTTCCTGGGTGGTGTTTCTGCCGTATTGGCCGATCTGCATTCTGTTGGTAATCGGCTGCGGTATTTACACCCTGACGACGATCTATCATTTTATCCTTGAAATCGAAAAGTGGAAGGAGGAAGCAAAATGAGCTCTGTTGTGATCGGCCTTCTCGGTATTCTGATTTTTCTGGTGATGATCCTTCTCGGATTTCCGATTGCTTCCGGCATGATGCTGACCGGTCTGGTCGGTTATGGCGCTCTGACGAGCTTTACAGCCGCATCAAAGCTGGTGGCCGTCGATATGTTCGCGAGCTTTTCCTCCTATAATATGAGTGTGGTTGCCATGTTCACATGGATGGGCTTTCTGGCGCTTCACTCCGGCATCGGCGCAAGACTGTACGATTTTGCTTATGCATTGATCGGACATCTTCCCGGCGGTCTCGCAATGGCATCCGAAGGCGCATGCGCCGCATTCGGCGCAGTCTGCGGCTCCGGTCCTGCTACGACTGCGACGATCGGCTCCATCGCTTTTCCGCAGATGAAAAAATACGGCTACAAGGATTCTCTCTATACCGGCTGCGTCGCGGCGGGCGGCGGACTGGGTCTTTTGATCCCGCCGAGTATGACGGCGATCGTCTACGGCGTTGCGACAGAGCAGTCCATTGGCAAGTTGTTTATGGCGGGTATCGGCGCAGGGATTCTGCTGATGCTTTTGTTCATGCTGGTGATCTATCTGATGGCACGTAAAAATCCGGAGATCGCACCGCGGGGACGCAAGCATACCGGCAAAGAGATCATCGCCAGCATGAGCGGCGGCCTGATCGAAACGATCATTATCTTTATCATTGCGATCGGCGGACTTTCCGCGGGCTACTTTACGCCTACCGAGGGCGGCGCGATCGGCGCATTCGCTATGCTGATGGTCGTTCTCATTCGCCGCAAGCTGAATTGGAAATCCTTTGTTTCGTCTCTGATGGATACCGTGAAAACGATGGGCATGGTGCTCTTTATCGTTGCCTGTGCTACGATTTTCAGCCGCTTTATTGCGCTGGCGCAGATTCCGGCGGCGATCACGGGAGCACTGAGCGGACTGGATCTTCCCCGCTGGGCGGTAATGGGCATTATTCTGCTGGTCTATCTGATCGCAGGCTGCTTTATCGACTCCCTGCCGATGATCACGCTGACGGTGCCGATTTTCTATCCGGTCGTTGTTGATACGCTCGGATATGATCCGATCTGGTTTGGCGTTGTGATTACAATGGTCTGCTGCCTCGGCATGATTACGCCGCCGGTCGGTATCGATGCATATGTCGCCAAAAACACGGCGGGAGACGTGCCGCTTCAGACGGTGTTCAAGGGGATCTGGCCGTTTGTCGGCGCAATTTGTGTGGGACTGATTCTGGTGATTGCTTTCCCGCAGATCATCATGTTCATTCCGGACCATATGGCGTAATGCAATCAAAATCAGAGAGAGGGTTCTATAATATGAAACTCGGTATTGTGGGCGGTGCCGGGCTGCTGGGCGCAACAACTGCCTTTATCACCGGCTCCAAAAGCATTCTCGATGAGATCAAGCTGCTTGATATCAAGGAGAACATGGTCATGAGCCATGTGATGGATATGGGGCAGGCGCTTCTTCCCATCAGCAAAACCAAAATTTCAAAAGCGGATTACGACGATCTTGGTGATTGTGATATTCTGCTTGTGACGGCGAGCCTGCCGGAACGCAAGGTCGCAAACCGCAATGAATTTCTGAAAGATAACCTCGGCGTTGTCGTCCCGATCTGTGAAAAGCTCAAAAAGGTCTGCAAAAAAGACTGCGTCCTGATTAACGCGACAAATCCGATCGACGTGTTTACCTACGTTTATTGGAAACTCCTCGGCTGGGAGCGCCACAGCGTGCTCGGCTTCTGCGCCAATGATACGCTTCGCCTCAAGTGGGCGACGGAAAAGGTCACCGGTAAGGAATTTTCCAAGCTGAACGGCCTGTGTGTCGGTGAGCATGGAGATGGTCAGGTGCGCCTTTATGACCAGATGACCTATGAGGGCAAGCCGCTGGTCCTTACACCGGAGCAAAGAAATGAGATCGAGACCGCGACGGCACAGTGGTTTAACAACTATCAGGCGCTGGAGAGCGGACGCACCTCCGGATGGACGTCCGGCGTGATGCTTTCCGCGATGATCGAGGCGATCGCGACCGACAGCGGTGCGGTGATGCCGTGTTCCTTCTCGCTCGACGGAGAGCTTGGCTACTCCCATGTGTCGATGGGAATGCCCTGCTCGATGGGCAAGGGCGGCGTCAAACAGCTGCTTGATCCCGGCCTCACCGCGGAACAGAAGGCAAAACTCGACGCGACGGCCGAAAAAATCAGCGGACTGATCTCCGGTATCGGATTTTGATGCTTGAGATCCGTTTCTGCCAAAAGAGGGTATCCGGCTTTCGGAAGGGCCGTTTTCCCGGCCTTGTGCCGCGTACGCTGCGGTCACGGCACAAGGCTCCTTTTATCGCCGCGCCGCAGGTTGGGCGCGGCGGTCTCACGGGCGCTTACCGGCTGCTTTCCCGGCAAAGCGCCCGCGCTTTTTCGCCGGCGCGTTTTTCGATGCGGTCTGGCTTTTTTTGAAGCAATGTGGTATTCTTTTCTAAAGGAGGGCGGTTCATTCGCCGCCGGACCTTTATCTATCCGGAAAGTGAGGGCTTTTGAATGGTAAAATTCATTACGGCAAAACAGGCTGCATCCCTGATCCCGGACGGCGCCACGGTCGCTTTCGGCGGCTTTGGCGGAGGTTATTTCGCTCCGGACGAGCTGTTTCAGGCGGTCGCGGACCGTTATGCTTCCGAGGGCCATCCCAAAGGGCTGACGGGCGTCTGCGGCATCAGCGCGGGAGATTTCAGAACAAACGTAGGTTTGAACCGCTTGTGCGCACCTGGCCTGCTGGATACGATTATTGCAGGACATTTTGCCAATCCCCCCGAGATCGGCCGTATGATCGGCGAGAACAAAATTGCGGCTTACGCCGTTCCGTTGGGAGTAATGATTCATCTGCTGCGTGCGATCGCCGGACATAAACCGGCCGTTCTGACGCATGTCGGCCTCGGCACCTTTGCCGATCCTCGTGTCGAGGGCTGCAAGGCGAATCAGAAAACAATCGATCAGCATCGTGATATTGTAGAGTTGATGCAGTTCGACGGAAAAGATTATCTCGCATATAAGACGTTCCCCATTGACGCCTGTCTGATTCGCGGCACTTATGCCGATGAAGACGGCAATATCTCCATGGAGCAGGAAGGCTGCGGCGACTATGCCATGGAAATGGCTGCGGCTACCCACGCGAGCGGCGGCACTGTGATTGTACAGGTGAAGGAGATCGTAAAGCGCGGCTCTCTGAATCCGAAAAACATTCGCCTGCATCATCCGCTTGTGGATTATGTTGTGAAATCGACGGATCCTATGCTGCATATGCAGAACTACGCGACCGTTTACCGCGGTGAAATTGCAGGTGAGCTTCGCTGCCCGACCAGCGCGGTGGAGCCGCTGCCTCTTGATAACCGCAAGGTGATCGCGCGCCGCTGTGCGATGGATCTGAAATCCGGCTATCTGATTAACCTCGGCATCGGTATTCCTTCCGGTGTGGGCAACGTCGCCAATGAAGAGGGCTTTGCGGATCAGATTACTCTGTCGCTTGAGTCCGGCCCGCAGGGAGGCGTTCCCGTTGAGGGCGCAGGCTTCGGCGGCTCGGTCAATGCCGAGGCGATCTATAACTGCGGCGATATGTTCGATATGTACGATGGCGGTGTGTTGGATATGACTTTCCTCGGCGCGGCGGAAATCGACGCTGCGGGCAATGTCAACGTGTCGCGCTTCGGCACGCGCTGCACCGGCCCCGGAGGCTTTGTCAATATCTCTCAGAATACAAAAAAGGTTTATTTTGTCGGCACCTTTACGGCCGGCGGCCTTGCGGAGGAGATCGGCGCCGGCAAGCTGAAAATCACCCACGAGGGTAAGAGCAAAAAATTTGTCAAAAAGGTCAACCAGATTACGTTCTCCGGCGACTATGCCCGTCAGATCGGGCAGGAGGTCACCTTCATCACGGAGCGCGCTGTGCTTCGGCTTTTGCCCGAAGGCCTGACCATTACCGAGATTGCGCCCGGTGTCGATCTGCAGCGCGATGTTCTGGATCAGATGGAATTTACGCCTCTTATTGCCAAGGATCTGAAAGAAATGGATCCCCGCCTTTTCTCGGCGGCAAAAATGGGTCTGACCCTGTAAACATTCAGATACTCCGCACCAAAATATTGGATATAGGATTCTCCTGCCTGCGGCTGTTTTCCTCAGCAGCCGGCCAAACCGCCCGTCTGCAATCAGACGGGCGGTTTGTTTTTATTAAAAAGAGCACTTTTTATAAAAGTGCTCTTTTTTCAAATAGAATGAAATTATTTGCCGGTGTGGATAAAATTTTCTTCGACAATAAGAGAGGAGGTATCATACATCACGCGGGCGTGGTTTGTGCGCAGAAGCTTCTGCGAAAGATGATCTCCCGTTTTTGGGTCTATTGTGTCGCGCATCACGCGGCCGCAGCGGTAAACCGTGTCCCCCTCGCGGGAAAAGTGCTCGTTTTCGGTATAGATGTGATAACACAAGGGCTGGGGACGGTCGCAGCGCAGCTCTCCGCAAAGGTGGGTATCCGTGACGGAAACCAGAATCTGATAAGTCGCACACGTATCATTGCGAAACCGATAATCAAGATAATTGTACAGAATTGACGTTCCCGTGCCGAACGGCACCTTGCGCCCGAAGTCGGGAAATAAATCGACGCCGTCGTGATGATGCAGCTCGATCACGGTCAGAGGCGTATGCAGAACCATCCAGTGCAGCAGATTTGTAAACTGACACATACCGCCGCCGACGCCCGATGCAGGTGATCCGCGCGCAATGGCAAGGCCCTCCCGATAGCCTGCCGCTGCCGTGGGATTTCCTACAAGCCGCCAAAAGGAGAAAGTCTCTCCCGGACGAATCAGAATGCCGCTGACCTTGGGCGCGGCGAGCGACAGATTCACGGCTTTGTTTTCCTGCAGAACGGGATCGACCGCCCCCAGCGTGCGCCGAATGAGAGAGCTGTGCGCGTAGACTCGAACAGGAAGCGGATTGCGGCTGTGCGCACAGGCAAAACGGCAGCCGGATACGGCGTCCGACAGTCTGCGCATCAGAATGCATTTTTGCGTGGAGATGCGATAGGTAAGAGGAGAAATTTCGCAGAATAGCTTTCGTGCCAAAAGAAAACCTCCTTTTTACGCGGGAATTAATTTTCTGCAATCAGCACGGCCCGCACGGGAGAGCCGTCACAGCCGCCGATCTTTACAGGAAAGGCGGAAAGGATGTAGCTGCCGTCCGGCACACCATCGAGAATGGCGTTTTCTACGATCGCAATTCCCGCATTCAGCAGAATTCGATGAATCGCCGCTTCGTCGTCGGGCGGAGCAACACTCAGCGCGTCCGTCACAACGGCGCGGATCCCCGCGCAGACGATCGCTGCGGCGGCCTTGCGGGAGAGAAAGCGGCTTCCTTTGGTGCGCAGAACGAGCCGCTCGCAGCCGGCCAATACATCCGAGAGTTCTTTCGCTTCAATATGCTCGGAAGAAATGTCGGCTGCCGTGACAACACGGCATGGTCCAAAGTAACAGTCCAGAGGCATTTGGTCGATGGCAGCGCCGTCTATAAGAAAATGAGACGCCGCATCGGCATGAGTGCCCATGTGGCTTTCGGCCGTGATGAGACTGGTGCGGTATTCATCCCCATTTTCGGGGCTGCACAGGCGCTCAAATTGAATCGGCTCAGACCCCGGATAGACGGGGGCTTCCTGCAGCACGCGGGTAATATCGTATATTTTCATTCCAAGCCCTCTCGATACGCAATGTTCATTTTCATCATAACAGATTCCGTATAGATTTACAATTGCGCGGCACAAGAGAAAGCCGCGCGGCAGGATTCTCTGTTTGGCGTGAAAATGAGATGATTTCCTGCTTTTCTTTTCTCGGCAGTTGACAAAAGGCGCCGCGCGTGATACGATTCTTTCATAAGAAAAATTGTTGACGGAGAAGCGTTTTTTGCAGATCATCCCGACAGAGAGCCGCCGGCATAGGCTGAAAACGGCGGCGGGGATGAGCGAATTGCGTACCCCTCCCGAGAGCGCGGAGAAGGCATCTTTTGCCGAACCGCGACGCTTTGGCGGCGTTATCGGCCAGACGGTGAGGCACAATTTTTTGTGCGAATCCGGGTGGAACCGCGAGGATCTTTGCCCCGCCCCGGCTGTTTTTCCTTTTTACGAGGGAGAACGGCTGATTTTTTTGCTCTTTTTTCGTTTTTAAAACGAAAAAAGAGGCAAAGCTAATCTATTGTTTTAAAACCGAAAGGAAGGAAAAGATATGCTTACAATTACTCTGAAGGACGGTTCGACCCGCCAATATGAGTCTGCCGTCACGGCGGCGGACGTCGCCAAGGACATCAGCATGGGCCTTTACCGCAATGCCTGTGCCGTTCGCATCGACGGAGAGGTGCGCGATCTGCGTACGGAGATTTCCTCCGACTGCGTGCTGGAGGTTCTTACCTTTGAAGACGAGGACGGACAGCGCGCGTTCAACCATACCGCGTCGCACGTGCTGGCGCAGGCGGTCATGCACCTGTTCCCCGATGCAAAATTTGCGATCGGCCCCTCGATCAAAGACGGCTTTTACTACGACTTTGACGTGGAGCATCCCTTTACCGCCGAAGAAATGGCCAAGATCGAAGAAGAGATGGCGAAAATCGTCAAGTCCGGCCTTGAAGTCACCCGCTTCGGCCTTGACGTGCCCGAGGCAAGAGAACTGATGGCCGATCAGCCCTACAAGATCGAACTGCTCGAAGAGCACGCCGGCAAGGGCGAAAAGATCAGCTTTTATAAGCAGGGCGACTTTACCGACCTGTGCGCCGGACCCCATCTGATGACCGTTGCGCCGCTGAAAGCCATTAAGCTGACCTCCTGCACGGGCGCATACTGGCGCGGCAGCGAAAAGAACAAGATGCTTTCGCGCATCTACGGCACGGCTTTCCCCAAGAAATCGATGCTTGAGGAGCATCTGGCCCGCATCGAAGAGGCCAAGCGCCGCGACCACCGCAAGCTGGGCCGTCAGCTGGGCCTGTTCGCACTGCGCGACGAGGCGCCGGGCATGCCGTTCTTCCTGCCCAAGGGCATGGTGCTGCGCAATACCCTGATCGATTACTGGCACGAGGTGCATAAGAAGTGGGACTATCTCGAGATCTCGACGCCCCAAATCATGCGCCGTACCCTGTGGGAGACCTCGGGACACTGGGATCATTATAAGGAAAATATGTACACGACCGTGATCGACGAGGAAGATTTCGCGATCAAGCCGATGAACTGCCCCGGCAGTATTTTGGTGTACGACCTTGAGCCGCACTCCTACAAGGAGCTGCCGCTGCGCTACGGCGAGCTGGGCAGAGTGCATCGCCACGAGCTTTCCGGCACGCTGCACGGCCTGTTCCGCGTGCGCTGCTTTACGCAGGACGATGCGCATATCCTGCTTGCAAAGGACCAGATCAAAGATGAGGTCGTCCGCATCGCACAGCTTTTCGACGAGGTGTACAGTAAATTCGGTCTGCCGTATAAGATCGAGCTTTCCACCATGCCGGAGGACCATATCGGCTCCGTCGAGGACTGGGACGTTGCGACCAAGGCTCTCTCCGACGCGATTGAGAGCATCGGCAAGGAATATATCGTCAATCCCGGCGACGGCGCTTTCTACGGCCCGAAGCTTGACTTCCATATTGAGGACAGCTTGGGCCGCACTTGGCAGTGCGGTACGATTCAGCTGGACTACCAGCTGCCCGGACGTTTCCACTTGGAGTACACCGGTGCAGACGGCGAAAAACACTGCCCCGTCATGATCCATCGTGTCGTATTTGGTTCTGTCGAGCGCTTTATCGGCGTGATTACCGAGCATTTTGCGGGCGCGTTCCCGACGTGGCTCTCTCCGGTGCAGGTCATGCTGCTGCCGATTGCCGACCGTCATCTCGACTATCTGTATGAAGTCAAGGCCAAGCTCGAGGCGCAGGGCGTGCGCTGCGAGGTCGATACCCGCAACGAAAAGATCGGCTACAAGATCCGTGAGGCTCAGCTGCAAAAGGTGCCTTATATGCTCGTGGCGGGCGATAAGGACATCGAGCAGGGCGTTGTCTCGGTGCGTTCTCGCGCTAAGGGTGACGAGGGCGCCGCGACAGTCGACGAGTTTGCCGCGCGCATTCTCGAAGAAATTCGCACCCGTGCACTGTAAAAATTCGTTTTTCATACCCAAAAGCCCCTCCGCACGCAGTAAAACGGAGGGGCTTTTGCACAATAAGAGTAGAAGGAGGAAACACCGGTGACCCCGCGTGAAAAAGTCTGCCGCGACGGCAAGCGATACCGCACGCTGGCCCGCCATTTAAAAGAAACGACCGGGCGGCGGATCGTAAAGATTCCGCTTGCATCGGGCTGCACCTGCCCGAACCGCGACGGCACAAAGGGCGTGGGCGGCTGCGCTTTCTGTACCGAAAAAGGCGGCGGGGAGTTTTTTCCTGCCGGCGGGACGCTTCTTTCGCAGTACGAGATGGGGCTTTCGGCCCTGCGGGGAAAATATCCCGATGCGGACCCCATTGCGTATTTTCAAAGCTTTACGAATACATATTGCGCGCCCGATGTTCTCACCTCCTTGCTGGATGAGACCGCTGCGCTGCCGGGAGTGCGCGGCATCCGCATTGCGACGCGCGCCGACTGCCTGCCGGAGAACATTATAGAGGTGCTGCGGCAGACGGCGCAAAAGCTGCCTGTAATGCTTGAATTGGGCTTGCAGACCGCAAATGACGAGACGGCCCGCCGGATAAACCGCGGCCACACGACAAAAGAATTTGTCGAGGGGTTTTTGCGCCTGCACGCGGCGCACCTGCCAGTCTGTGTGCATCTGATCAACGGCCTGCCCGGCGACACCAAAGAGGATATGCTTTCTTCCGCGCGGCTGCTGGGGAAGCTTTGTCCTGAGGGAGTTAAGCTGCACATGCTGCATCTGATGCGCGGCAGCGCGCTGGGAGAAGAATATCAGAGAGAGCCGTTTCCTCTGCTGACCAAAGAAGAATATGTCGGGATTATCTGCCGCCAGCTGGAGCTGCTCTGCCCCGATACGGTGATCGAGCGGCTGACGGGGGACGGCGACCGGCGCACGCTGATCGCCCCGGACTGGACGAGAAATAAGCGCGCCGTACTAAACGCGATCGATCAGGAGCTGGCCCGCCTTGATACCTGGCAGGGCCGCCTGTGGGAGGAATCGATATGATCGGTATTTTACAGCTGGCGAAGGATCGACTTGCCCTTACCGCGAAGGAAGGCGGTACTTACGTCGATTTTACGATGGGCAAGGGCCGCGATACGGCGTTTCTCTGCTCGCTTTGCCCGCGGGGCAGGGTGTATGCGTTTGATATTCAGCCCGCCGCGCTCGAGCAGACGGCGGCGCTGCTGAAAGAAAAAGGCTATGAAAACGCCGAATTGATTTTAGACAGCCACGATGCTTTTCGCCGCTATGTGCCGGGGAAAATTGACGGCGGACTTTTCAATCTCGGCTTTCTCCCCGGCGGAGACAGATCGCTTACCACCCGTACGGGCACGACGCTGGCGGCGGTGCAGGGCGCGGTCGAGGCGCTTGTGCCGGGCGGCGTGCTGGGCGTCGCGGTGTACCCCGGACACGCCGAGGGCGCGCGCGAGGGAGAACTTTTGCAGACGTGGTTTGCGTCGCTGGACAAATGCGTCGGCGATGTATTTATCTACCGGCTGCTCAATGTGCCGGATTCGCCGTACATGATGATCGTCGAAAAAAGATGACGGGAGGGAACCCGTATGAAGAGACACCCGCTGCTGACATCCAGCCTTGCGACCGGCTTTGGCGTAATGATAGGCGGCGCGCTGGTGCCGCGGCTGTTTTTCCCGGGAAATTTTAACGATACGTGGCCGCCGTTGTTTCTGCACTGCGCGGGAGTATTTCTGGTTGGTTTTTTGTCCGCTTTTGCGGTTCGGCGGCTGGGAGAGGTTCTTTTCTCACCGCGTGCCAAAGAAAAGCAGCAGAATCATGTAAAATACTGAGAGACTTAAGGGAGGGAGGATTTTGGCTATGATGTTTTCCGGCATTTCTAATTTGATGTTTACCATTGTGCCTGTCATTGTGGTAATCGGTTTTGTATTTGTATTCGGTACGCTCATTGTGCAGTCCATTCGCGGCGCGCGCCAGTGGAGCAAAAACAATCATTCGCCGGTGCTGACGGTCGATGCGCGGGTTATCTCCCGACGCAGCGACGTACGGATCCGCCATCACCACCATCATGACAACATGGCGATGTCGCATGCGACCTCGTCGACGGATTATTTTGTGACCTTTGAGGTGGAAAGCGGCGACCGCATGGAATTTTTGATGGCGGGTACGGAGTATGGCCAGCTGATGGAGGGCGACGAGGGCAAACTGACCTTTCAGGGAACGCGCTACCTCGGCTTTGAGAGGGCACGCTGACGGTTTAAAATTGACAAAAAGGGGAGAGATCGACGTGAAAAAGTGGATTTCCTGTCTTTTGGCATTGACACTGCTGCTGACCGCCTGCGCGGGACAGGCCGCACCGCCGTCCTCGCAGGGGGCGGATGCTCCCGCCTTGGAGGAGGACGCCCCGCAAAAAGAAGACCCCACGGCAGAGCGCGTCGCCCAAGAGGTAAAAGGGCGCGTCAGCGAACTGACCACAGAGGATTTTGTTCCCGCAGGGGTGCTAAACCAGCTTGCCCTTTTTGGCATCACGGCCGATGTGACAGACGTCGCGCAGGGCGAGGGCAGCGAGATTTTGTTTACGCTGACGCTGTCGCACAAGAACGGGGACGAGCTTACCCTGCCGCTGACGGGACAGCTTTGGTACGATATCTTTAAAAATGAGTACGACGGCAAAATCGTCCATAATCCGAGAACAGAATGGGGCTCGGTCAACTACGCGGGGGACGGAGCGCTGTGCATCTCGACTTTAAACGAGATTGCTTTTTACAATGTGAATACCCTGCAGCCGCTTAAAATGCCCGTTCTGGACCTATCATATTTTGGCGGCAGGCCGTACTGGCTTCTGGCCGCGGCATTTGACGGCGAGGGCGGTCTTGCCGTTGCCTTTGCCGATGAGGAGCATGACGGCTATCTGCTGTATGATAAATCGGGTGCGCTGAAAAAAGCCTGCACAGTTACATATTCTTTGGATCAGCGCAGAACGTTTTATGAGGATGAATGGAATACGTCCGAGACAGATCCGCATTCCCTGTCTTTTCCGAGGCGGATGGATGTGGTGCAGTCTGCGGACGGTCTGAAAATCTTCTGCCATATGGGCAAGGAGGAAGTAAACTCGTATTCGCCCGATACGGATCAATATATCGAGGGTTATGTGCGTCTTCGTGTGGAGGAGGACGGCTGGCAGGCCGGTATGTCCAACTATCCGGGTACTGCAGCACAGCTGGCCCTGCTGTACCATAACGGCGAACTGGAAAATTGGATGGTGCTTTCACTGCCCGACCTGTCGCCGAACTTTAATCTTCGCGCGGACGAGTTCGAGGGAGTGACCGAGGCCAACATCGTCACGGACTTTGCAAAAAAGCAGATCACCATAGAGGATTTTATGACGGATTCTACCTTGACGCTGGATTTTGCGGCGGGCAATGCGTCACTTCGGTATGATATCCGTCCCGAGCATGTCGAGGGCTTGTACCAAACCTCGCCCAACGGGCTGTATTCGCTTGGCACCTCCAGCTTTTTGGGCGCAGGTGACGTAGGCACATGGAATATCGTTCTGCGCGACAATTTGACGGGCAGATTTTCCTTTGTCGCCTGCTCGGGCGGAATGTACGGCGGCTACAGCAACATGGGCTTTTTCCGAAATAACGACGTGTATTATCAGGAGCTTACCAGTCTGCGCATCTATTCGCCCGAAAATACGCAGGACGGCCCCTTTTTCCGAATAGAAGATAATTTCCCGCTCGGAGAGCTGCCCGACAAAACGGTGCGGTATCTGTTTACCTTCCGCCGCGACCCGCAGGATATGACGTGGCTGGTCCTTTACGCGGAGGGAACCGAAGAACAGTGGTATCACGATGAGGAGGAAAGACCCGGGCTGTTTCTTTATAGTACCACATACCGTATTGGCAGCTGTGCCGCTGACGGCACTTTGCTGGAAAGCTGGGACACCGGCGAAAAGGTGGCATCGTCGTCGTTTGGCCTTTTAAATATGAGCATGCGCGTCAACGGCGACAAAATTGCCGTCTATTCGGGTGAGGCCAAGGGCAGCGGCTATATCGCGGGGGTGTATGACCGCACTGACGGTACTTATACCTCCGCCACAAAGGAAGAATTGCGCGAGCAGGGCTTTGTATCGGTGAATTAAAAAAGACAGATACCAAGTAAAATTATAATAAAAACCAAAAAACCACCGGCCGCTTTTTTGCGGTTGGTGGTTTTTTCAAAGGGAGGATAGTGAATAAAGAGAATCATCCGCCCAGATAGGCTTTTTTGATGGCGTCGCTCTGTGCCAGTTCTGCGCCGATGCCGCTCATGACGATGCGGCCCGTCTCAAGCACATAGGCGCGGTCTGCGACCGAAAGAGCCATCTGCGCATTCTGCTCTACCAGCAGGATCGTAGTGCCCGCTTTGTGAAAGGCGCGGATGATGTCAAAAATCTGCTCGACTAAGATCGGCGCAAGGCCCATCGAGGGCTCATCAAGCATCAAAAGCTTTGGGCGGCTCATAATCGCACGGCCCATGGCAAGCATCTGCTGTTCGCCGCCGGAAAGCGTACCGGCGATCTGATCTCTGCGCTCTTTCAAACGGGGAAACTGCTCGAATACTTTATCCAGATCTTCCTGCATATGCTCGGGAGACTGGGTGAAAGCACCCATCTCCAGATTTTCTGCTACGGTCATCTGCAAAAAGATCCGTCTGCCTTCGGGCACATGGGCAAGACCTCGACGATGTGATGCGGGGCGATGGTAGAAATATTTTGATCCATAAATTCGACCGAGCCGGTTTTGCTGTGCATCAGGCCGGAAACCGTCTTCAGGATCGTGCTTTTACCGGCGCCGTTGGCACCGATCAAGGTAACGATCTCGCCGTCCTTCACTTCAAAAGAGACGCCCTTGATGGCATGGATGCTGCCGTAGTATACATTGATGTCGTTGACTTTCAGCATCGGTTACGCCTCCTTCTTCTTGCCGAGATATGCCTCGACGACAACAGGGTCGTTTCGAATCTGTGCGGGTGAGCCCTTGGCGATAACCCTGCCGAAGTTGAGTACACAGATACCCTCACAGATGCCCATCACGAGATTCATATCGTGCTCGATCAAAAGCACCGCGATGTGGAACATGTTTCGGATTTTCACAATATTCTCCATAAGCTCCGCCGTTTCGGACGGGTTCATGCCGGCCGCCGGCTCATCAAGCAGAAGGAGAGAGGGATTCGTTGCGATGGCGCGCACAATTTCAAGGCGGCGCTGTGCGCCGTAGGGCAGGGAACCGGCACTATACTTGGCCATATCCTGCATGTCGAAAATCGAGAGCAGCTCAAGCGCGCGCTCATGGGCGGCTTTTTCCTGCTTCCAGTATTTCGGCAGGCGCAGAATGCCGCTGACGGTGGAGTACGGCTCTTGATTGTGCAGTCCGATCTTTACGTTATCCTCGACGGAAAGATTGGAGAACAAGCGGATGTTCTGAAAGGTACGCGCAATGCCCATTTGGTTGACCTGAGCGGTGTTTTTTCCGGCGGTGTCGACGCCGTCGAGAAGAATCGTGCCGCGGGTCGGCTGATAGACTTTTGTCAAAAGGTTAAAGACGGTTGTTTTTCCCGCGCCGTTTGGTCCGATCAGACCGGCGATTTCCGTGCGGCCGATGGTCAGGTTAAAGTCGTCGACGGCGCGAAGACCGCCGAAGTCGATGCCCAGATGACTGCATTCCAAAATCGGGGCAATGTCTTTATCGCGCTCGGGAATGATGGATTGAATTGCCTCGGGCACCGGAATCATTTTGACATTGGAAAAATCCTTACTCATGGGCGGCGCCTCCCTTCTTCGGAATGATCCGCTTGAACAGAGTCTTAAACTGACTGTTGTTGGTTGCAAGCATAACCAGAATCAAGACAATTGCATACATCAGCATACGGTAGTCGGCAAAGCTGCGCAGCGCCTCCGGCAGGATATACAAAACAGCTGCTGCGATGATCGAGCCCCAAATGTTGCCCAGACCGCCGAGCACGACGAACACAAGAATGAGAATCGAAGTGTTGAAATCAAACTTTGTGGCCACAAGGTTGGAATAGTTCATGCCGTACAATGCGCCGGCGGCTCCAGCAAGCGCGGCAGAAATCACAAAAGCCGTCATTTTGTATCTTGTGATCGGGATGCCTACGCTTTCCGCAGCGATCGAGTTGTCTCGAATGGCCATGACCGCACGGCCGGCGCGGCTGCGTACAAAATTGAGCACGACGATCAGCGCGATCATAATGAGGACAAAACCTGCCGTGAAGGAGGCAATCATCTTTGTACCGGTCGCGCCTTGGGCGCCTTTGATGATAACAAGGCCTCCCTCAGCCAGATTCAGGTCCGAGACGCCTTTACTGCCGTTGATATTAAAAATGACATGCAGGCCCTTGGCGTCGCAGCCGACGATCAGACAGTTCATGACTTCTTTGATAATTTCACCGAAGGCCAGCGTCACAATGGCGAGATAGTCGCCCCGCAGGCGCAGCACCGGAATACCGATGACGAAGCCCGCGATTCCGGCGAACAGGGCGCCGACCGCGATCGCGACGGCCAGACGCAGTGGAGCAAGGGGAATGATGTTCTGCAGGCTCATTGCCGTAATGATGCCGGTAAAGGCTCCCACACTCATAAAGCCTGCGTGGCCCAGAGAGAGCTCGCCGAGAATACCGACCGTCAGATTCAGCGAGATGGCCATGACGATGTAGCAGCAAATGGGCACAAGCAGACCCGACTGGGAACGGTTGAGCATTCCCTCATTTTTCAAAAACAGGACGACGGCGAACACAACGATCACGCCGAGGTAAGTTGCAAAGTCGATTTTAGTTGTTTTTTTCATGCCGTCACCTCAAACCTTCTCAGGCACATATTTGCCCAGCAGTCCGGCCGGACGTACCAGCAGAACAACAATCAGTACGGCAAATACGATGGAGTTGGAAAGCTGTGTGGAAATATAGGCTTTTGCGAGGGACTCGATCACGCCCAAAAGAATACCGCCCAGAAAAGCGCCGGGGATGGAGCCGATGCCGCCGAATACGGCGGCGGTGAACGCTTTGATGCCGGGCATGGAGCCGGTGGTGGGCATCAGGGTCGGATACGATGAGCAGAGAAGCACGCCGGCAATTGCCGCGAGTGCGGAGCCGATGGCAAAGGTCAGGGAAATGGTGCGGTTGACGTTGATGCCCATCAGCTGGGCGGCGCCCTTGTCTTCGGAGCAGGCACGCATGGCTTTTCCCATTTTGGTCTTCCCGGTGAAAGCGGTCAGCACGAGCATAATGACGATACAGGCCGCAACGGTCACAACGGAAACATAGGAAATGGGAAGCTGTCCGTCAAAAAGCTTGAGAGTGCCGGTTACCACGGGGGAATAGACCTTCGGATTTGCGCCCCAGATCAACAGAGCGGAGTTCTGCAGGAAGTAACTGACGCCGATCGCCGTGATCAGTACTGCAAGAGACGGCGCGGAACGCAGAGGCTTATAGGCCAGCCCCTCGATCACAACGCCCAGCACCGTGCAGACAAGCATCGCAAGCAGAATCGCGACAAAGCTGGGAAGCCCCAGATAGCTCATTGCGCACAGGGAAATGTAGCCGCCGACCATAATGACGTCGCCGTGGGCGAAATTAAGCATCTTGGCGATGCCGTAAACCATCGTATAGCCGAGCGCGATAATGGCGTACACGCTCCCCAGACTGATACCGGAAATCAGATAGGAGAGAAATTCCATAAGACGCACCTCTTTTCTTTTTCTTTTGCGACAGAAACAAAAGCGGAAGCCCCAAGCCATTTCCGCGCTTGTCTCCGCCGCAGAAATACGGCGGAAAGCCGCGGGATATACCCGCAGCTTTCCACTTTTTTATAAGAAACTTACGGAGTGACGTAGACGCCGTCCTTGATGACGACAGCCATCGGAGCCTTGGAAACTTCGCCGGTGGCAGACCAGGTCATGCCGGTGCCGGTCAGACCGTCAAAAGAGAGGGTGGGCATCACGGCGACCAGAGCGTCACAGATTTCCTCGGCGGACATGTCGGGCGTGCACTTGGCAGCCTCAAGCGCGGCGGCGAGGATGTAGATGGTGTCATAAGCGTCCGCGGCGAACTGGTTCGGAGTCTCACCGTAGAGATCCTGATACTTGGCGACAAAATCCTGAGCATTCTCGGCATCGGCGGAGAAGGGGGTCAGAAGCATAACACCCTCGGCGAGAGCGGGGTCAAAGCCTTCCATGGTCAGAATGCCGTCCATGCCGTCAACGCCGAAGAAGGTGGGATTGTAGCCCATTGCATTGGCCTGAGAAAGGATCACGGAAGCGGGCTGATAGTAGATGGGAAGGAAAATCATGTCGGCGCCGGCGGCCTGCGCGGCGGTCAGCTGCACGGAAAAGTCGGTGGCGGTGTCGTTGGTAAAGGTGCCTTCATAGACAACCTCAAGGGACTTCGCGGCGGCTTCCGCGACGAAGGTGTCACGAATACCCTGAGAATAGGCATCGTCGTTGCGGTAGATTACAGCGATCTTGCTGTCGGCAAAGTGCTCGGCCATATAATCGGCGGAGCCTACGCCCTGGTTCGGATCGGTGAAGCAGACCTGGAACATATTGTCCTTGTCGGTGATCACGTCGATGGAGGAGGCGGAGGGAGTCAGGCAGAACACGCGGTCATTGTACGCCTGTGCGGAAACCGTGATGCCTGCGCCGGAGGTGATGGGGCCGGCCTGAATCTGCATGCCCCAGTCAAGCAGGGTGTTGTAAGCGTTGATGGACTTTTCGCCGTCCGCTTCGTCGTCCTGTTCCTGATATTCGATCTGCAGGCCACCCTTGGCGTTGATTTCATCGACGGCGATTTTTGCGCCGTTGACTGCGGCATTGCCGTAAATTGCGGCGCCGCCGGTCAGAGGACCGCAGGTGCCGATCTTAAACGCGCCGCCAGCGGCGGGAGTGTTTTCAGAGGACTCGGCGGAAGTGCTTCCGGAAGAGGAAGCAGGGGTGGAGGTGGAGGCGTTGCCGCCGCAGCCGGCGAGGCAGCAGGCGACCATGGCAAAAGCCATGACAAATGCAGCAAATTTTTTCATTGGTGGAACTCTCCTTTATCATTTTTCTTTGGAAACTGCTTTATACTAAAAAGGCGGCCCTCGTCCAAAAGACGAAAGCCGCTTTCCAGTTTGGATTTACAAGCGCCGCTTTTGTTCTTTTGGACGGGTTTCACTGCGAATTACTACCAGAATGCCCAGAATCGCAAGAATCAGTACAGACAGTACCAAAAGGCCTACTACGCCCAGAAGAACAAAAAGAACGGACGCCGCAAGAACGGCGCCCGCAAAGATGGCAACGGCATTAAAAGTGTTTGCGCACGCAAAAGCAGCCTCTGCGCTTTCGGCAGAAGCGAAGCAGGAAGTATTGCAGAAAAACTTCATGATTGCGGTCATTTCTTCCGGCTCCTTTCGCGGTTTAAAGTAAGGGAATCTCGATTAGCTTGTCATAAATTGTAAACGTTTTTCCTCTTAAAGTCAACTGTTTTTTCCAACAGAGATTTTAACGAAATAAACCATAATGTATCTGAATTTCATAAAACTTTTCAAAAATTTTTTCTGTTCTATAAAATCACCTTTTCTGTAAGATTGCAAAATCTGTCCGAATCGGATACAATGAAATGAATGGAAAGGAGATGGAATATGAAATCCGTCGGAAAACGCGCGCGATCTATTTTGTTTTCACGCGCTGTTATGACAGCGTTTCTGATCCTGATACAGCTCTTGATTCTTCTGCTTTTTATTGTCAAGCTGTCGAACTATTTTGCGTTTCTGTACGTGTTCTTTATTGTTCTTTCGCTTTTGATGGGGCTCTATGTCATTAACCGTCCGGGAAATCCTTCCTACAAAATGGCGTGGGTGCTTTTAATCGTGCTTCTCCCGCTGGTCGGCGGCACCATGTATTTGATTTTTGGTCAGCCGAGGACAGGCTGGGGGCTTGCAAAATACTTTAAACGGGTGCTGACGCGCCGAGATGCTTCTTTTGCACAGAACTGCGACGTGATGGAGCGTCTGGAGGAATACGATTCTCAGCTGGCCACACAGGCAAAATACACCTCCGCGGTCGGCTATCCGGTGTACGGCAACAGCGCGGCACGCTTTTTTCCTTCGGGAGAAGCTGCTTTTGAAGAAATGAAAAAAGCTCTGCGTGAGGCCAAGCGGTATATTTTCTTGGAGTACTTTATTATTGAAGAAGGAAGCATGTGGAACCAAATTCTTGATATTCTCACGGAAAAAGCCGCACAGGGAGTAGAGGTTCGCGTGCTGTACGACGGGTTCGGCTGCATTCTTACACTGCCTTCTGATTATACGAAGCAGCTTGCGGCGCGGGGGATTCATGCGAGCAGGCTGCTTCCCGTTGTGCCGATTCTGACCGCTATGCTCAACAACCGCGATCACCGAAAAATCACCGTAATCGACGGGACGGTCGCTTTTACCGGCGGGTATAATCTTGCCGACGAATATATCAACGCTATTGAGCGCTGCGGCCATTGGAAGGACGCGGGCGTTATGGTGCGCGGTGAGGCGGCCTTTGCTTTTACGCGGATGTTTCTCACCATGTGGGAGGCTGCGACCACCAAGGCGCTGAATATTGAGAAATACAGGCCGCTGGGACTGGTGTGTGCGGACGGAGGAGGCTTTGTGCAGCCCTATGCCAGCAACCCGCTGAACCCGGAGGATGTGGCGGAGATGGTGTATCTGAATCTGATTCACCGTTCTCAAGAGTATGTTTACATCTGCACCCCGTACCTTGTGCTGGATGATGCGGTTTCTACCGCACTTTGTCTGGCGGCACGCAGCGGTGTGGATGTGCGTATTTTAACCCCGCATATTCCCGATAAGTGGTATGTGCTTGCAGTGACCCGGGCCTATTATCCGCAGCTTTTGGAGGCCGGTGTGCGGATTTATGAGTATACGCCGGGCTTTGTGCATGCCAAAACGATGGTTTCCGACGATCGTGTGGCGACGGTCGGCAGCGTGAATCTTGATTATCGCAGCCTGAGCCTGCATTTTGAGTGCGGCGTTTGGCTGACGCAGAGCGATACCGTGAGAGCGGTGCGCGACGATTTTCTCAAAACGCTCTCTGTCAGCGAAGAAATTACAATGGACAGCGAAATTATCCGTCCGGGCTTGACTGCGGGACTTGTACGCGGCGTACTGCGGGTTTTTGCTCCGCTGATGTGAATGGATAAATTCTGAAAAGCCCCTTTCGGATGCGGTACAGGGAAAAAGGAGATTGATTCATGAGACAAAGAAATCACAGAAAAAATAGACAAGGCGCGTTTGTACTGCTGGCGGTTGGCCTGTGCGTCTGCTGCGCGGGAGTTTTGTTTGCGGCCGGTACATTTGGCAGAGTGCAGAATTCTTCGGAAGAGCAGCAGAGCGCTTCGCAGCCGGCGGAGCCTGTTTCCGCGCAGAAGCAGCCGGATGCGGTCCTTCGTCTCAAGGCGGTCGGGGACAATCTGATTCACGACAGCATTTATAAACAGGCCGCGCAGTACGCGGACGGAAACGGCTATGATTTTTCTCCGATGTATGAACATGTCGCGGAAATGATTGCGGATGCGGATCTTTCTTTTATCAATCAGGAAACCATTATTGCAGAGAAACTTTATCCTCTTTCGGGATATCCGCGGTTCAACACGCCGGAGGCGCTCGGCCGCCATATGGCGGAGATCGGTTTTGACGTGGTGAGCGTCGCCAATAATCATATGTTTGATATGGGGGAAGAAGGGCTTGCGGCTGCTCTCGACTTCTGGGAAGAGCAGGGTGTGACGGTTTTTGGTGCGTGGCGCACGGAGGAAGCCATGCAAAGCCCCGTATTAACGGAGAAAAACGGAATTACCATTGCATGGGTACCGATGACTGAGCAGACAAACGGGCTTTCACTGCCTGCCGATACCGCGATGCGCTACATCCGTACCGATGAATTTGAGCTGATGGAGCAGCAGATCGCTTTCGCGCGGGAAAGCGCGGATTTTGTAATTGTCGTGCCGCACTGGGGAACGGAGTACAGCCTTGATGCAAACGAAAATCAGCAGGCGCTTGCCCAGCAGTTTGCGGACTGGGGCGTCGATTTGGTGCTTGGCTCGCACTCTCATACGCTTCAGCCCGTCGAATGGCGCGAGGGAGTAAACGGCAACCGCACGCTTGTGGTCTATTCGCTCGGCAACTTTATCGGGAATATGCTGTATCCCCAGAACATGGTGGGCGGTATTCTTGATCTTGATATTACCAAGAACGGAGAAACCGGCGAAGTATCAATCACCCGGGCAGAGATTCTGCCCACCGTCATTCATTACGAAGGGCTTGCCAAGGATATCCGGATTTACCCTTACGAACAGTATACCGACGAGTTGGCCTCTCGTCACGGTATGGAGCAGCTCGATGCGATTTATGACGTTGTGCCGACGCAGAAGCTGACGCTTGCATACATCCGCTCGATTATTGAACACAGCGTACCGGAGGAATTTCGTCCCACGCTGGCGCTCTCGTAAATCTTTCGGCAGGAAATACTTGAAAAACACTTTTGGATGCGCTATAATATTCACCGACGCATCCGCGGATATAGTTTATCGGTAAAACAACGGCTTCCCAAGCCGTGGAGGTGGGTTCGACTCCCATTATCCGCTCCACGAAAAAGCGAACTTTTGTCTACTGACAAAGGTTCGCTTTTTCAATGATGTTTGCCTTTGGCAAAGGATGCAGGCCGCGCCAATGATGTTCACTTCGTGAATGATGTGTGCCTGACGGCACATGATGGCAAACATCACATCATTGCGACTAACGGGAGCAACATTATTATGCGAAGCATAACATCATATCGCCGCAGGCGAAACATCATTGGAAATTGTCTTTGAATATGCTATCATACAAATTTCAATTTGGCGGGAGATAGCAAAATGCAATTAACAAAAATTGAAAAGAACGGTGTTGTTTGTGCCGTTGTGAATAGGAACGACCTCGTTATTACAGATGCACAACCTGCTTTAGATGTGCTTATGTCTGCAAAATATGATATTGGTACAAAAAATATCATCATGACAAAAAGCTGATTATAGATGACTTTTTCGTTCTCAGCAAAGGCCTTGCCGGTGAGGTTTTACAGAAATATGTGAATTATGGTGGCCGCATTGCAATTTACGGTGACTATTTACATTACACAAGCAAACCATTGAAAGACTTTATCTATGAAAGCAACAAAGGGAAAGATGCGTTCTTTGTTGCGTCACAGGATGAAGCCGCTGCAATGCTGACACGGTAATTTATTTTTGACTTGGAAAAAGTCACGCACCTAAAGTTAGTTTTTACCCCTCTTTACGCACCTTTTACCCGCTCTCTCGCAAATAAGAAAACCGCCGGACAATCATGTTGGGCGGTTTTTCTTGTTTTCATAAGGAAAATTGAACGAGTATCCGCATTGATACGTACAGAATAAAATACAAAAGGTTTTAGAGAGTGCCGGACGCAGCAAATCAATTCCCGCAGGCTGTTCTGCCAGGTTTTGCGCTCCTTTTATTGTGGCCAAAAACAGAAGAGGGTTAGGCTTCCTGAAGCGGCATGCAGGGCTTGTGCGCTTGATCCGATATGTTTATAAAAGGCTGAGGCGAAGAATAAATACACTTGAGTACAACGATTTTTTCATATTTAAATTGACAAAAATACGAAATTATGCTTTAATTATCATATCGGATCCGAAAAAATCGTTTTTATTGACAGAAAGGAAATGATATGACACAAAGACTGCATATGCCGTTTATTCGGCAGATGATGCTCTGCGGATATAAAAATCCCGAGTATCTGAAATACTGGGGCTATCCCCATTACGGAATCGATCTTTCGTCCATTCAGGGAAAGGCCGGAACAGATGCACATATTTATGCCTCCGGCAGGGGAAAAGTACTTGCCTGCGGCAGGGACAACTCCCTCGGATATGGTGCGGCGGTGCTCTATAAAGAATGCGAGAGCCGTTCGGGAGAGATGCGGGACTTGACGGTGCGTTATATGCATCTTGCTTCCGCGACCGTCAGAACCGGAGATACGGTGGATACGGGAGACATTCTGGGTGTCGAAGGAAAAGAAGGCACGGCAGATTACCATCTGCACATGGAATTCGATCTGGATACGACGCCGAAATACGCGCTTTGGTCACCGCAGGTTTCGGCCGGCCACACATTTTGGAAAAAGGGCTCGGACACCACGGCGGACCCCTCCCTTTGGCTGTGGAAGGGTGACGGGCAGACAATTGCAGAACCGACCTACAATCCTCAATGGCTCAATCCCCAAGACTTCGAAATTTTAGACGAAAATAAAATACAATGTCTGGCGGAAGCCTGCAAGACCGCCGAACAGTGCGCACGCAGACTATCGGAAACGGCTGATTTTCTTCGGGAATTATGGGAAAAGAGCCGCTCGGATATGTAAAAAAACGGAAGCGCTCTTTTTAAAAGAGCGCTTCCGTTCAAGGAACAAATGAAGAAAAGAAAACGAATTTATCACTTAGAGATTTTCTGCTTCGAGAAAAATTCCTTCGTCAGTTTGAATACGACGGGCGAAAGGGCAAACAGAGCGATAAAGTTCGGAATGGCCATCAAGCCGTTAAAGGTATCAGAGATATCCCACACGACGTTCAGAGAGGTTACGGAGCCAATGACAATCACGAGAATGAAAAGAAGCTGATAAACCTTCGCAGCCTTATGACCGAACAGGTACTGTATGCAGCGGGTTCCGTAGAGAGACCAGCCGAGAATCGTGGAATAAGCAAAGAGAATCAATGCGATCGCAATGAACAAAGACGCGATCTTTCCGCCGAAAATAGTTCCGAACGCGGTTGTAATCAATTCGGAGCCGGGTTTGACGCCCCATGCGATATCCACACCGCTGATAATGATCGTCAGAGCGGTCAGCGTGCAGATGACAATGGTGTCCATAAAAACCTCAAAGATACCGTAAATGCCCTGCTGTACAGGTCCTTCCGTTTCTGCGGCGGCATGCGCGATGGCAGCGGAACCGAGACCGGCCTCATTGGAGAAAGCACTTCTGCGAAGGCCCCAGACAACGGCGTTCTTCAGCAGAATACCGGAGCCTGCACCCATGACGGCCTGAGGAGTGAAGGCTGCCTTGAAGATTTTTCCGAAAGCGTCGCCGATTCCTCCGATATTGCCGATGATTACAATAAGAGTGAAAAGAATATAAAGGCAGCTCATAAAGGGAATCAGCTTTTCTGTAACGGAACCGATGCGCTTGATTCCGCCGAAAAGAACAAGGGCGGTTACCACAGCCAGTACAACGCCGAGAATCAGATTGATTGTGGAACGGGAAGCGGCAGCGGCGGGAATAAATGCGTCGATGGCATTGTTGATCGAAGAAACGATCGAATTGGCCTGCGACATATTTCCGATGCCGAAGGAAGCGAGAGAGGCGAATACGCAGTACAGAACAGCCAGCCATTTCCAGCTCTTTCCGAGTCCGTTGGTGATGTAGTACATCGGACCGCCGACCCAGTCGCCCTTAGCGTCACGCTCGCGGAAACGAATAGACAGCGTCACCTCGGAATATTTGATCACCATGCCGAGGAGCGCGGCGAGCCACAGCCAGAACACGGCGCCGTAGCCGCCCATGGCGATGGCCTGAGAGGTGCCGACGATGTTGCCGGTGCCGACAGTTGCTGCAAGAGCGGTTGTGACGGCCTGCAGAGGAGTCACGGCGCCCTCACCGGCCTCCTGCTTTTGGAACATTTTTCCCACCGTGTTTTTCATGGCATAGCCGAAGTGTCTGAACTGTACTGCACCGGAGCCGATGGTCAGGTAAAGACCGCCGACAAAGACGCAGGGCAGCAGAATATAGATCCATGCCACCGTGTTCAGAGGACCCGTAAAGAAACTAATAAAAGCAGACATTGACAAATTTCTCCCTTCTCTTTTCCCGACTGATGAGCAAATGAGAAAATCCGCACCGGCAGAGGACGTTTCCGCAGGACCATACTTTTTGGCGGCCAAAGTTACAAAAAATAAGAGCCGTGCAAAAAGCGCGGTTCTCCTGCAAAAGGAACAAGAAAGCAGGCTTTTTCGCACTTTGACGAATGCGAATTGGTCCGCATGAAAATCTCTGTCCTTTTGCCTGAGAGATTAACGGCAAACACCGTTTTGCACCTTCGGCACCCGCATACTGCAGGATTCTCCAGAGTGCCGTCCATCCACAGTCATTTTTCCAAGAAAAACGAATGATATATTCTTGGAGAAACCAGCCCAAACGACTGTCTTTCTGTGAATTTCAACCGGTCGATTTTCTTCATGCTATCATAACTTTTTGCAAAAGGCAAGCGGCATGAAAAATTTCTACAAAACAGCAAATGTTCTTCTACTAAATACAGCTGTTTTTGTAAAAGCGAATGATTTCAAATTTCATCCTGCAAAATTTGCTTTTAAATTTATCGATAGAATTCATAAATGTATAGATGAGACAAGTGCATTCGCCTTATACACGGCCGCGTTCATACAGCGTATTATTTGATGATGAAGAATATACCTGTGCTGCTGCCGTCTTCAGGAAGTTCGGGAATCGTTAAAAACGCATTGTGGATGCAGAGAGATATGTTTCATTAAAAGGCGGATATACGCGAAAAGCGCCGGCGGAAAATTCGCCGGCGCTTTTAAAATAATTATTTTGCGTATTCGATGGCTCGGGTTTCGCGAATGACATGAACCTTGATTTGTCCGGGGTAATCCAGCTCGTCCTCGATCTTTTTGACAATGTCGCGGGCGATAATGACCATTCCGTCGTCGTCGACCATTTCCGGCTTCAGCAGAACCCGAACCTCACGGCCTGCCTGAACGGCATAGCAGCTGTCAACTCCGTGGAAGGAATTCGCAATTTCCTCCAGCTTTTCCAGACGCTTGACGTAGTTTTCGAGGTTTTCGCGGCGTGCACCGGGGCGCGCGGCGGAAATCGCATCCGCCGCCTGTACAATGCAGGCGATTGCGGTATGGGGCTCGACGTCGTTATGATGCGCTTCGATCGCATGAATGATTTCAGCGGATTCCTTATACTTTTTCGCGATATCGACGCCGATAGCGACATGAGAGCCTTCGATTTCGTGGGTCATCGATTTGCCGATGTCGTGCAGCAGACCCGCGCGGCGGGCAAGCATTTCGTCCGCTCCGATTTCCGCGGCGATCATGCCGGAGATGTAAGCGACCTCCGTCGAATGCACAAGCACATTCTGTCCGTAGCTGGTGCGGTAACGCATCCGGCCGAGCAGACGAACAAGCTCGGGGTTCATATTGCCGACGCCGGTCTCGAGAACGACGCGTTCGCCGTCCTGCTTGATTTTGGCATCCACCTCGCGGCGAGCCTTTTCGACCGTTTCCTCGATACGCGCGGGATGAATGCGCCCGTCGTTGATCAGGCGTTCGAGCGCGATGCGGGCGACCTCGCGTTTTACGGGGTCATGCGAGGAAAGGGTGATCGCTTCAGGAGTGTCGTCAATAATCAGATCAACGCCCGTGAGCGTCTCAAGGGCACGGATATTGCGGCCCTCGCGGCCGATGATGCGTCCCTTCATCTCGTCGTTGGGCAGAGGCACGACGGAAACGGTTGTTTCCGCAACCTGATCGGCCGCGCAGCGCTGAATGGCCAGAGAAATAATGCTGCGGGCTTTCTGATCGGCTTCTTCCTTTAGACGAACTTCCATCTGAGAGATGCGCAGAGCCTTTTCGTGGGTCAGCTCATCGTCCAGATTGGAAAGCAGGTAGTCCTTTGCCTGTTCCATTGTGAAGCCGGAGATTTTCTCCAGCATATCAAATTGGCTTTTTTTGACCGTCTCGGCCTCGGCCAGCTTCTGGTCGGCGAGGGAGAGCTTTTCCTGCAGGGTTTCTTCTTTTTTGTCAAGATTGTCGATTTTTTTGTCGAGGGTTTCTTCCTTGTGCTGAATGCGGCGTTCCTGCCGGGAAACCTCGGAGCGGCGCTCCTTGATTTCGCGGTCCGCGTCGGCCTTGAGCTTAAAGATCTCGTCCTTGGCTTCGACGAGCGCTTCCTTTTGCTTGCTTTCGGCCGCTTTAATGGCGTCGCTTAAAATACGCTTTGCTTCTGTTTCGGCTGTGCCAAGTTCCTTTTCTGCCACTTTTTTTCTATAATTAACGCCTGTGGGAAAGGCGATAGCAGCACCGATGACGAATGCAATAATTCCACAGATCACATAATACATGAAATAGAAAGTACCTCCTTTCTTAATAAATAATTCTTTCGTTTTCACAACCTGTGATTGCTTTGTGTAAATTGATCGAAAACCGATCACAATTATTTTACATACTTATTGAATATCTGTCAAGAAAATTCATGGGAAAGACGGCGGCCTGTTTTCAAAAAAAGGCAAAACGCCGTCGAGGCGTTTCGCCTTTTGGGGATGACCGCCTCGAAAAAAGGCGGACGGCCATGAAAAACACATTGCAAATCTGCGGGAAATGCGGATGCTTTACAAAAACTTGCTCAGCGGAAGAAACCGCGTTTTTTTCCGAAAGCGGCGGTTGACTTGTCAAAGAATCTCGAGGCGAAGCGTTCTTTCAAATGGGCGGCGAAAAAGGCGCGCAGCTCGGAAACGTCGCTGCTTGTCAGTGAGGATTTCGGCAGCAAAAAGGTCTGCGCCGCATTCATATAAATCATGAAGTTGGCGGACTCTTCAAAAACGCTTGCAATGCCGTTGACGTCATAGCGGTTCTTTTCTCTGCGGGACGGAATTTCCACGGTAAAAACGGTATCCGTAAAGCGGTAGATAATCTCGACACCCAAAAGACAGTCCGGATTTTTGCTGTAGCGGTAGATCGACAGTTCCACCCGCCCAAATTGGAACAGAAGAAAAACCAGATAGGCCGTGACAATGTAGTTGAGCAGCATGGAATAAGGAATCAGCCCCAACTGACCGGCGATCAGATAGACGATGGACAGTGCGAATATGATGAGAAAGGTGCGGATCATGCCGCGTATGCGCATAACCAAGCCGAAGTAAACGGCGGCGCGGTATTCGGGCAGGGTAAGAACGGTTTTGTAATTCACGATGGTACGCTCCTTTTTCAATGATTCCAGTATTTGCGGTCAAGAGTGCGGTATTGTACGGCTTCGGACAGGTGCACTTCGCTGATGGTTTCACATCCGTCGAGATCCGCGATAGTGCGTGCTGTGCGCAGGATACGGTCGTAGCCGCGCGCCGACAGGCCGAGACGGTCAAAAGCAAGGGCAAGCAGGCGGCGCCCCTCGTCCGTAACGGGACAGAAGCGGTCGAGCATGGAACGCGGCAGAAATGCGTTGCCCGTGATTCCCAGACCCGAAAAACGCTCTGCCTGCATGGCACGGGCTTTGGCGATGCGCTTTCGTACGGACGCGGAGTTTTCCTCCGCGGTATGGGAGGCGAGATGCTCATAGGGAACCGGCGGCACTTCTACATGCAGATCGAGGCGGTCAAGAAGCGGACCGCTGACGCGGGAAAGATAGCGGCGGATCGCCTCGGGACGGCAGGTGCACGATTTTGTCGGATGGCCGTAGTAGCCGCAGGGACAGGGATTCATGGCGGCGACGAGCATGACGCGGCTCGGGTAGGAGACGCGCGCCGCGGCGCGCGCAATGGTGACAGAGCCGTCTTCAAGCGGCTGGCGCAGCCCCTCCATCGCGGCGCGGGAAAACTCCGGCAGCTCGTCGAGGAACAGTACGCCGTTGTGCGCGAGAGAGACCTCTCCCGGCCGGGGAGAAGTGCCGCCGCCCGCCAGTCCGGCGGTGGAAACCGTGTGATGCGGCGCGCGGAAGGGCCGCTCCGTCAGAAGACCGACTCCCTCCGGCAGGAGCCCCGCCGCGGAAAAAATCTTGGTGGATTCAATCTGTTCCTCCATGCTCATCGGCGGAAGAATCGACGGCAGCCGCTGTGCCAGCATGCTTTTGCCCGAGCCGGGCGGACCCAGAAGCAGAAGATTGTGCAGTCCCGCCGCCGCGACGGTCAAAGCGCGCTTTGCGGCGTGCTGGCCGCGCACATCCGCGAGATCCGGCACAGGGAGCGCGCTGTGGGGCACATGTGGGGCAGCCTCTTTGCAGAGAGGCAATCGGTGCTTTCCCGCGAGATGATCGAGAACTGCGCCGAGCGTGTCCGCCGCATAGACGGGCACGCCGCACACGACGGCGCCTTCGGCGGCGTTGCCGAGAGGAACGATCACCTCGCGCAGACCGAGGGCGGCCGCGTCTAAAATCATCGGCAGCACGCCGGAAACGGCCCGCACCCCGCCGTCAAGGGAAAGCTCGCCGACAAAGCCGATCTGTTCGGTGTCCGCATGGATGATTCCCTGTGCGCGCAGAACGGCTGCGATGATCGCAAGGTCATAGACCGAGCCGGCCTTTTTACGGTCGGCGGGGGCGAGATTGACAATGACGCGTCCTTCCGGAAAGGAAACACCGCTGTTTCTGGCGGCGGCGCGCACGCGGTCTCGGGCCTCGCGTACGGCGGCGTCGGGCAGACCGACAATTTCAAAAGAGGGAAGTGCGCGGGTCACGTCGGCCTGTGCGTCGACACGAAAGGATTCGATTCCCAAAAGGCCGAAGGCGCCGGCACTTGCAAACATCACGGAGAGCTCCTTTCCGATCCAAGCGGTATTTTATTGACTATCATAGCATTTTTGTGTTAAAATCTCAATGTTTCTTTTTTAAAAATCGGCCGCGGCCATTTTACTTTATTAAAAAAGCGGATTGCGGCGATTTTTCAGTGAAAAGAAAAGAAATAATCCTTGCATTTTATTTAGAAGTATGGTATTATAACATTCGCACTTGTGATAGGAACGAAGAAAGAGGTGACAATCGTGAAAGAGGGAATTCATCCCGACTATCAGCAGACCACGATCCGCTGCGCTTGCGGAGAGGTGATCGAGACCGGCTCGACCAAAAAGGATATCAGAGTAGAAATCTGCTCCAAGTGTCATCCTTTCTTCACCGGCAAACAGAAGCTGGTGGATACCGGCGGCCGTGTTGACCGTTTCAAGAAGCGTTACAATTTGGATAAGTAATCCGGCATGAAAAGGGCGGTACAGAATTCTGTACCGCCTTTGTTTCTATTTCGGAGGACGCCGCGTACTGCAGAAAGGAGAATGGATTTTGACGCCTTATCGCACGATAGCCGCTTTGGCGGAGGATGAGTTTGAAGAAAAACGTTCGCGCTTTCTCTGTGCGGCTGTGCCGGTGAAAACCGAAAAGGAAGCCGCCGCCTTTCTTGCGGCGCGGCGGGCCGAGCATTACGATGCGCGCCACACGGTATACGCCTATGTACTGCGGGAGGGGAACGCCCAGCGCTGCTCGGACGACGGCGAGCCGCAGGGCACGGGCGGTATGCCGGTGCTTGAGGTGATCCGCCGTGCGGGCCTTGTGGATGTGTGCGTTGCGGTGACGCGTTATTTCGGCGGGATTCTGCTCGGCGCCGGAGGTCTGACGCGCGCTTACGCGCGCGGCGCGGCACTGGCGGTCGCGGCCGCCGAAGTTGTCACGATGCAGCCCTGCATTGTTTGCAGAATCCGTACGGATTATGCTCTCTATGGAACGGTTTCCCGGCTTTTAAACGACTGCGGCGCAAAGCTGCTCGACACGGATTTCGGCGTGGATGTGACGATAAACGTCCGGGTCGCACAGGAGGATTATGCCGCATTTTGCCGTACTCTGACGGAGGCGACCTCTGCCGGCGTCTCGGCAGAGGAAACCGGCCGCGTCTTTGCCGCGCTGTAAAATTTATAAAAGCAGCGGCTGGGCTGCCCTTATTCTTTACTCTATTGTAAAAGGAATAAAAAAATCGTCTTTTTTGATTTTTAAAAAGGGTTTTTCTTTTTTGCATCGTATAATAATAAGAAAACTGTTTTGACAAAAAGGAGGCGGCGCATGACCGTCCGTGAACAGAGCGAGGCGTTTGAGAGACAGTTTCTCTCGCCCTACGCCGCTTTGAGCGAAAATGCCGTGCGGGAAAAGCCGATTTCTCCCTGCGACCTGCGCACGCAGTATCAGCGCGACCGCGACAGAATTCTGCATTGCAAAGCCTTTCGGCGTCTCAAGCATAAAACGCAGGTTTTTCTATCGCCCGAGGGAGATCACTATCGTACGCGTATGACCCACACGCTGGAGGTATCGCAGATTGCGCGCACTGTGGCGCGGGCGCTGCGCCTCAACGAGGATCTGACCGAGGCCATTGCGATGGGACATGATCTTGGCCATACGCCGTTTGGTCACGCGGGCGAATTCGCCTTGAACGAATGCTGTCCGCTCGGCTATACGCACGCAGAGCAGAGCGTTCGCGTGGTGGAACGTCTGGAAAACGGAGGGGAAGGTCTCAATCTGACGCGCGACGTGCGCGACGGCATCGCCTGCCATACGGCAGGCACGGATGCAAAAACGCTTGAGGGCCGTGTGGTGCGCTTCTGCGACAAGATCGCGTATATGAACCACGATGTGGACGACGCCGTGCGTGCCGGTATTCTGCGGGAGGAAGACGTCCCCGCGTCAATCCGCGCCGCGCTTGGGCATGATAAGTCCGAGCGCATCACGACGTTTGTGCGTTCGTTGATTGACAACAGCTCCGACGACATCCGCATGGCGCCGGAAATATTTGAAAAGTTTCATGAATTGAGGGCGTTTTTGTTTGACGCGGTGTACCGCAACCGGCTCGCCAAGGGAGAAGAAGGCAAGGCCAAAGCCCTTTTGACAACGCTGTATGAGCATTTTTTGCGGCATCCCGAAAAAATGCCGGAGGAGTACCGTCTGATCGCGGAGGAAGAGGGGCTGCCCCGCGCGGTCTGTGATTACATATCCGGTATGACCGACCGCTACGCCGTCCATATTTATGAAAATATTTTTATTCCCAAAGCGTGGGGAATCTGAGCAAAATCCGACACTTGATAAATAGAGGCATAAAGGGGGCGGGCAAATGATTCCGGACAGCTTTATCGAAGAACTGAAATACAGGCTGGACGCGGAGCAGATTGTCTCGCCTTATGTGAAGCTGCGCCGTTCGGGACGGAATCTGACCGGTCTTTGCCCGTTTCATTCGGAAAAGTCGCCGTCGTTTTTCGTTTATCCGGAGAATAACTCTTATTACTGCTTCGGCTGCGGCGCGGGCGGCGACATGATTACTTTCATTCGGCAGGCGGAGCACCTCGACTATGTAGAGGCGGTCAAGCTGCTTGCCGACCGTGCGGGGATGAAGCTGCCCGAGGACGCCGCCGAGGATGATACGGGCCGCCGCCGAATGCGAATGCAGGCGTTAAACCGAGACGCCGCGCGTTTTTTCTACTCGGCGCTGATTTCACCCGCGGGAAAACGCGGCATGGAATATCTGACGGGGCGAGGTCTGTCGGCGGAGACGATCAAGAAATTCGGCCTCGGCTATGCGCCGGAGGGCTGGAATGCCCTGCGGGATTACCTGCGGCAGAAAGGTTATACCGACGAGGAAATGATAGACGCCGCCGTCGTGCGCAGAAGCGACCGGGGCGGCGTATACGACCAGTTCCGCGGCAGAGTGATGTTTCCGATCATCGACCTGCGCGGCGTGGTTATCGGCTTCGGCGGACGGATTTTGGGAGACGGCAAGCCCAAATACCTCAACAGCTCCGACACGCTGATTTTTAAAAAAAGCCGCGGACTTTTCGCGATGAATTTTGCCAAGGCTACGAAAGAGCCTCGCTTGATTCTCTGCGAAGGATATATGGATGCGATCGCCGTACATCAGGGCGGATTCGACAATGCGGTCGCGACATTGGGCACGGCGCTTACCGCGGAGCAGGCGAGGCTGATCGCTCAGTATACGCCGGAGGTTGTAATTGCCTACGACTCAGATGAGCCGGGACAGAAGGCCACCCGCCGTGCCGCGGCGCTTTTTTCCGAGACAGGCGTCAAGGTGCGCGTGCTGACCGTAACCGGCGCCAAGGATCCCGACGAGTTTTTAAAAAAATACGGCCCGGTGCGCTTTCGCAGACTGCTTGAGGGCAGCGCCAGCTCCACCGAGTATGAGATTCAAAAGCTAAAGGCCCGCTACGACATCGACACGGATGACGGCAAAGTTGGCTTTATGCGCGAATTCTGCGCGCTGATGGCGGGCATTGTAAATAAAATCGAGGCGGACGTCTATATTACCCGCATCACGCGGGAGCTGGGCGTTTCACGCGAGGCGACAATAGAACAGGTCGCCGCGCTGCGAAAACGCGCAGCTCGCCGCCAGGAAAAGAAATTCGACGCGTCGCTGCATATTTTTGCACAGGATGTGCCGAATCAGCCGCACGACCCGCAGCGTGCCGCAAATCTGCGCTATGCGCTGGCCGAGGATAAGCTTTTGGCGCTCCTGATGCGCAATCCCGATTACGGAAAAAAAATCGCCGCGGCGATCCGGCCGGAGGATTTTGTCACCGATACGAACCGCGCGATCTATGCTGTTTTGACGAAGCGGATCGAAGCGGGGCGGCCGTTTGATCCGATGAGCCTTTCGTCGGAGCTCGACGCCGTACAGATGAGCAGACTCTCATATCTGACAGCCTCGACGCGGGAGCAGGCTTTTACCATAGAGGACGCGGCCGAGCTGATCGGCGTAATCCGGGAAAAACAGGCTGAAAAAACAAAAGAGCAGGTCGCCTCCATGTCGGAGGAGGAGCTGCGCAGCTTTATCGGCGAAATCGCCGCCAAGAAGAACAAGGGGAAATAAGGGGGACCATTGCGAATGGCTGAAAAAAATGTCGTCAAAGACCTGATCGAGCAG
>CAKQGD010000016.1 GCA_934232845.1 uncultured Oscillospiraceae bacterium | reverse complement strand
GGCCCGCCGTTTTTATCGGGTGCCGCCCGCACTGCTGCTGCCTGCGGCGGACTTCTTCGCGGGACGGTTGGCGGGGTTTCATTTTTCGGACATTTCGACCGTCCGCGCCATGGAGGACAACCGCTTGCCGGTCTTTTTTCTGCACGGAGAGGCGGATGCTTTCGTGCCGCTTGGCCATACGCTGCTGGCATATGCGGCCTGCTCGGCTCCGAAAGAACTTTGTCTCGTGCCAAAGGCCGTGCACACCGCCGCCTTCCCCGTGGGCGGCGAAGCCGTACAGAAAAAACTCGGCACGTTTCTCGACCGTTACGCCGTTTTGCCGAAATAACAGCGGCCTGCGGCGCAGAACAAAAGCCCCGTCTCCTTTGCGGAGGCGGGGCTTTTGTCGGCTATGCTTGAAAAGAAAAGGGGGATTGGCAATCGTCTTGTTCCTGTCTGCAAGAATAGAATACCACACCCCCTGTGCGAAATCTGCCGAAATCGGGAAACATTCTGTGAATCGCCGGCAAAATTTCGTCACAAAAAGGTTTTAATTGAAGTTCTCGAGCACGAAGCTATTCGGCACGCCCTGCCGGTTTTGATTGCGGCGCTCTTGGGGCTCACCGCTTTTTCCGCCGCAGTCGGCGCATCAGGGCTTCGCTCCCCTATATAAAAGCTTTTGATAAAAAGCGGCTCACAGTTTTGGCTCTTCGCCCAGCAGCAGCCGCGGATTGATATAGACGGTATTGACCGCCGCCGCAAAATGCAGGTGCGGCCCGGTCGAAAAACCGGTCGAACCGACTGTACCGATCACATCTCCCTTTTTTACCGATGCGCCCGCCGCAGTCTCAAGGCTGTCCATATGATAATACCATGTTTTCAGGCCCATTCCGTGCTCGATGCAGACCGTGTTGCCCGTCAGCTGCAGAAGTTCGGCGAAGATTACCTCTCCGCTGTTGGCGGCCTTCACCGGCGTACCGCGGCCGCAGGCAATGTCCATGCCTCCGTGCTGATCGGAGGTCTCTCCGTTCACGGTTCGTTTCGCACCGAATTCGGTCGTGATTTCTCCTTCGGCCGGCCATACAAAGGGTCCGTCCCACAAAACCTCGGATCGGGCGATCGTTTTGACCGGCTGCGCTTTTTGAAAATACTCGGCGTTCGCTGCGTCGTTGTCGATGGTCGCCGAGGTCACCGACTCGTCCACCGTCAGCTCCTGCGTGGGAAATTCCCCGTCCGTAACGGTCAGAAGAAATTCCTCCGAGTAACCGCCCCCGGAGACTGTCAGAATGTATTCTCCCGGGTCAAATGTGAACTTCACCGGAACAAGCGCCGCCAGATGATCTCCCGCGTCGGCCCATGCGGGCACGGCGCCGAACGGAGACGAGACGGCGATCTGATCCGCCGAAACGCCCCGCGCCGTCAATACCGCATACCCGCCCTGCCGCACCGTCAGAGGAGTCATCTCAAAACCGTATTCCTGTGCGCCGTCAAACGGCTCGCTCTCCTGCGAAGAGCTTTCCGGCTCGGCGAGAACGGGCGCCGGAACCGAAGGCTCCGCCTCCAGCACAAGAGGCTCGGCGGGCGGGTCGGCATTTTTCTTCTCCTCAAGAACCATCGATGCAAGCCACACGCCCACATAAGCGACCAGCGAAAAGACCGCGACAATGGAAAGAACTCGACGAAGCATGTTACTTCCTCCTTTATTTTCGTTCCGAAGTTTTCTTTGTTTCTTTTTCGCCGGCGGATTCGGGGCGTCTTACGCGCCCTGAACCCACCCTTTTTCCCGCGCAAAGCCGCACAGCATCTCCAAATGCATCTCTTCATCCTCGGCCAAACGCAGAAACAGCGCCGCGATTCCCTCGTCGCACAGACTTTCCGCCAGACGGCGGTAGCGCGCGGCGTCGGCCGTCTCACCCTCAGCCGCACGGCAGACCGCCCGCTCGAGACACGTCTCGTAGGAAAGCACCGACGGAGAGGCATTCCACCAGCCGGGGGACGCCGTATACCGCGGGCAGACCCCAAGGGAAAGCAACAGCTCCCCCAAAAGCCGCAGATGCTTCATCTCATCCAGCGCAAGAGCATCAAAGATTGCAGACGCCTCAGGACATTCCTTTTGAAACACCATCGCGTCATACAGATACTGCAGCACACCGGTCAGTTCCGAGCAGGGACCGGCGTAAAGGCCCAGCAGCGTGCAGGCGGTTGAATCACAGCAGGGACATGAGGCAACCGGCGGCGGATATGGAGCGGGAAGCTCCGGCATCTGGGGCGGACTTGGCACAACGGGCGTCTGTTCGGCCATGACGGCGACCGCCTCGCCGGAGGCCTGCCGGACAGAGGACGGCAGCCCCATACTGTCGGGATCCAAAGCGATTTTAACGTCGGTCTGTGAAAGAACAGGCATAAAAACGCTCCTTTCGGGGGTTATGTTCCCCGGATTTTTTATGGCCGGCTCTGTGCCGCGCAGACGGCCGAAAGCGTCCGTATCCGCGAAAACAGCCGGCGGGCGGATTTGTCCTGCGAAACGTACCGCCCTCTTTCTTTTTATCGTATGCATTTCGCCGTCTGAATGATACGCCGCTTTTTGTTGAAACAGCGGGAAAAAAGTGATATAATAACCGCGAAAGAGCCGCAAAGGGAGCAGCGTTCTTTTTTCTTCTCATCCGCCGCCGTCTTTTCAGAACCGCTCCGTACACGGCCGCCATTTCTCTCGTTTTCGGCACATCCCGTTTTTTCATCGAAAACCCCGGAGATTTTTTAGGGAGGGAGATCCTTATGACTTATTACCCTTACTCCTATAATGATTTTATCTACGGTTTTTCCGGCCCCGAATTGGAACAGTTTGAGCGATATATGGAAGAATTCATGCTCCTGTTCATGCAGATCGGACTCGTAGTCGGTGTGATCGGCGTCATTCTCTATCTCGTATTTTATGTGTTTACCTCGCTGAGTATTTATACCATGGCCGACCGCCGCGGCTTTTCCGGCGCGTTTCTTGCATGGATTCCTCTCGTGCGGTGGGGCATGCTCGGCCGTGTGGCCAGCGACATCCATCAGGAGCGCACCGGTTCGCGTGCCTTTTACGGCACCGCGATGACGGTTTTTGCGCTGATTCCCGCTGCCTCCACGCTATGCGTGCTGCTCTCGGATTCTCTCGCGTGGGTAACAATCCCCGCCGCATTTCTTCATTTTGTCAGCGGTATTGTCACGCTGTTCGCCCTGTCGGAGATTTACCGCGACTATTCCCGTCACTGGGTGGGCATGCTGATTTTCGCCGCGCTGATGCCGTTTCTGCAGCCGATCTTTTTGCTTTCCATTCACAAGAACATCCCTGCGAGCGTCATGGCCCGCCGTGCTTCGCCCGCTTCTCAGGCAGCGTCCGCTTGTGCTCCCATTGTGACACCGCCTCCTGCGCCCGCCGCAAAAGAGCCCATCGTGACGCCGCCGCCCGCTCAGAATGCCGAAGCTCCTCACGAAGAGGCCTCCGCTCCGCCGAAGGAACAGGAAGACCCTCCCGCCGAAGAATAACTTTTATCAGATCTCGATTTCCAGATCGTCCGTATAGCGGTTATTGATTAAAATCTGCGCCAAAATTGCCTGCAGAGTATTGTTTGTCAGAGCCAGCAGATTGATCAGCGTCTCGATCTCATAACGGTTGCGGCCTTTTGAGAGCGTCAGCGCCAGCGTCGTTGCCGCAAGAACCACATCCTGCGGCTGCGCCGCGATCCGTTTCTGGCCGCAGCTGCCGGAGGAATCCGACGCGCTGCTCCCGCTTTGGGAATTTGTCTGCGAAGCCATACGGATCACCACGCTTTCGTTTCTATGTATAGGAATCCGCCGCTCAAAATATGTAAGGAGAAGCCGATGGAAAAAATCGCAAGCTTTCAGGTAAACCACGATGTTCTGACGCCCGGCGTCTATCTTTCCCGCATCGACCGCGGCACGCTCGAGACCTACGACCTCCGTCTGAAAACGCCGAACGCGGGCGACTATCTTGATCCCGCTGCGGCGCACACGATCGAGCATCTGGCCGCGACCTTTTTCAGAAACGGCCCTCTCGCCGAGCGTGTTGTCTACTTTGGGCCGATGGGCTGCCTGACGGGCTTTTATCTCATTCTCGACGGTGTGCCCCGCGCCGAGGCAATCGCGGAGATCCGGCGCTGTTTTTGCTTTGTCCGGGACTTTGAGGGAACGATTCCCGGCTCGGCCCGGCAGGAATGCGGCAACTATCTCTTTCACAACCTGCCCGGCGCCAAGCGCGAGGCGAAAGCCTACTGCCGCGCAATCGAAAGCTGGACGCCCGAAAATCTCGCCTATCCGCAAGCGTAACTTTTAAAAAACAGAATCGCCGGCCCCCGCACCGTTTTTTCGGCGCGGGGCCGTATTTTGTCGGTTTAAAATTCTCTGTACCTGCCGTTTCTGTATTGATCGCAGCGGCACTTTTTATCCTCCCGCTCCAAAGCGGCGTCGGCAAAAAAATGATGCAGGCGGCTCTGTGGAAGAACCGCCCGCACAGCAGAAATCGACGGGCAGCTGCACCCGCAGAATTTTTCATTGTACCGCCCTTTGCCGACTCGTCGATCCATGGATGCAAAGCTCCGGTTCGCCTCATCAGAGGATTCTCGGCGGCCTTTGCCCGAACGCCGCACACCGTTCCTTTTCTTTTTTCACGGTTCGGATGAATCCGGGGATTCGTCAAAAACGTTCTGTAATCCGTCTCCCTTTCAAGCTGCCGTGTCAGGCTGTCTGCGTCATAGTCCGCAGATGATCTCATCCGCCTTCTGCACAGGCAAAGGATACGCTTTAGGAAAATTTCACCGAAAGCACCTTGTTGTTTCGCCTTTCAGCTTCGGCTTGTTTTAAGGAGACGGGGCTTTTCTTCGCCGTCATTCCTTTTCTTTCAGCAGCAGGGTTCGAAGCTCTTCCACCGTTTTGCAATAAACGTCGCAGCTTCTGCGCACACGGTCTGCGATCTTGGGCGAAATATGTGACCAGCCCGCCGCGACGGCCATCACACCGCAGTTCTTGGCCATAGAAAGTCCCGTCATCAGATCGTCGACCATCGCCGTCTCTTCAAAGGGAATTTTAAGCCTGCGGCGAATCTCGAAAAGCGGCCACGGATTCGGCTTTCGGCGGTCTTCTCCCAATTCCGCCCCAAAGACCAGCGCCGGACGCGGCAGGTTCTGTGCCTCGTAGTCGCGCAGGACGATTTTTTCCTCCGAATGGGTGCAGACGCAGACGGTGCCGCCCGCCGCCGTGTAATCGCGCAGCAGCTCGGGGAAGCCCTCGTACACGTCCGGAATATGCGACGCCACATAGTCGTGCCACATCTGATCCTGCACGACGCTTTCCTGTGGGGTAAAGCGGATCACGTCGCGGCAGTGGGCAAAATATCCCGGCTCGGAGCAAAATTCCATAAACTCCTGCAGCGTGGGAATCGGTTCTTCGGACCGCAGCGCCCGCATGATCTCTACAAACGAGGGGTAGTGGATCTCCGGTGTGCTCTTAACGACGGTATCGTCATGATCGAGAACAAGACAGCGGTATTTCATTTTGTTCCTCCCTGTGCGTCGTAGTCGTCCAAAAAGCTGTGCTGCACCCCGTCGGGAGTTGTGTACTCCACGACGGCGCCGAGCTTTACGTTATGCATGCTTCTGAAAATATTGATATCGATCTGGGGATTTTTTCGCCTCAGCTCGGCGATCAGCGCTTTGACCTCCGCCCGCTTAGAATCACGGGCCCCTTGGGCGCTTTCCTCCGTCATGCGGCAGGCGCACTGCAGAAAGGTCAGGTCGTTTTTCTCTTTCCAGCGGATAATATCGGCCTCGCGCACCAGATAGAGCGGGCGGATGACCTCCATCCCCGGGAAGTGATCGCTGTGCAGCTTCGGCATCATGGTGCGCACCTGCGAACCGTAAAGGATACTGATCAGCACCGTCTCGATCATATCATCAAAATGATGCCCCAGTGCGATTTTGTTGCATCCGATTTCCCGCGCGTGTGCATACAGGTTGCCGCGGCGCATCCGCGAACACATATAGCACGGGTTTTTGCGGCTGATCTCGTAGGCCGCGTCGAACAAGCGGTTCTCAAAGATCTCGGCCTCAATGCCGAGCAGCGAGAGATTCTCCTCAATCAGGCGGCGATTTTCCTCCCGGTAGCCGGGATTCATTACAAGAAATTTCAGCTCGAAGGGAAAATCGCTCACCCGGTGCAGGTGCTGCATGCACTTGGCCAGCAGCATCGAATCCTTGCCGCCGGAAATGCACACGCACACGCGGTCGCCCGGCGATAAAAGCTTGTATTGCTGAATGGAGCCGACGAAGCGGCTCCAAATACATTTGGAAAATTCCGTATGCAGGCTGCGTTCAATCTGCTGTCTGCGTTCTGTCTGCGTCAAGCGGATTCCTCCTTCGTCAGATTGCGCCGACCAGCGCCGAAAGCCCGCCCTCGCGGAAAATGTCGCGGTAGTAGCCCACCTCTCCCTGCACCAGCGTGTCGATCATGCGCATACCGAGCACCTCGACCGGCGCTTTGTCGTCGGTAAGAATGTGGTTTCCCCCTTCGCGGGGCGTCAGAACGCCGGCGACCGTCTCCATCATGGCGGAAAGTTCCTCGTCCTCCACATCGGGCAGGTGTTTTGCAAGCGCCGCGGTCAGGTCAAAATCCGCCGCAAACAGTTCGCGGTTTGTCTGGTTTTTTACATCCGCCGTACAGACGCAGCCGAACACGGAGGCGATCGTATCGGTCAGCGCCTCGTTGATGCTGCCTTCCCCATCGGAGTGCATGTTCATATTGACCGCCAGCACGCCGCCCTCGGCCAAACGCGCCTTGACCTCGGTGAAGAATTCCACCGTGGACATCTGAAACGGAATCGTGATGTCCTGATATGCGTCAACCAGAATCACATCGTATTTGCCGTCGGCCGCCTGCAGATAGGCGCGTCCGTCATAGGTGCTGACCGAGACCGTTTGGGGCATCTCAAAGTACTCATACGCAAGCTCGGTGATTGCCTCGTCAATCTCGACGCCTTCGATCACGGCGCCGGGAAAATACCGCGTGCACTGCTTAGCGTAGGTGCCTGTACCGTTGCCGAGAATAAGGATACGCGGGGCGTCCTTCTGCGCGGCAGCCGCCATGACGGGCGCCGCAAGCGCATAGTCGTAGTACATACCGGTCAGACCGTCGTCCTTCATCTTAACCGACTGCGTGCCGAACAGCACGTTTGTGGAAAGTACGACGCGCTCGTCATCCTCCCACACCTGTAAGTAATTGTAGACCGACTCGCTCTCGTAGGTGAGGTCGTTCTGCCAAAAGGCAAAGCCGCCCATATGCCCCAGCAGGCTGCACACGAAAAAGAGTGCCGCAGCGGCCGCGCATGTCTTTTTTCTTGCCCCCGCACTCAAAAAATAGACCAGCGAAAGAACGAGCAGCACGCCGGAAAAAATCAAAAACGTCGCCGCGGTGCCCACGGCGGGAATCGTCACGAACGTCGGCACAAAGGTGCCCAGAATACTGCCGATCGTATTGGCGGCGTTGAGCCCGCCGACCGTGCGCCCGCTGTCGTCGAGACTGTCCACCGTGTATTTCGCCAGCGACGGTGTGACCGTTCCCAGTAAAAACAGCGGAAACACAAATACCGCCATGCACGACAGAAACGCCGCCGTAATCAGCAGGTTTGTGCTGATCGTAAGAATCAGCGCGCCGGAAATCGCAGCGATGACGTATTTTCCCAGCACGGGGATGGCCGCGATCCAGACGGCGGCCAGCAAAAGTCTCGCATACAGCCGATCGGGATCGGGGTTTTTGTCGGCGGCACGTCCGCCCCAAAGATTGCCCAGCGCCATCGCGATCATAATCGTGCCGATGATAATCGTCCAGACGATCTGCGACGAGCTGAAATACGGCGCCAGCAGGCGGCTTGCGCCGAGCTCAACCGCCATAACCGATACACCCGAAAAAAATTCCGTCAGATAAAGATAACACTTATTCTGTAAAATGGGTCGTTCCTTCATTTGCGGCATGAACCTCGCTTTCCTGCGAAAATAATTTCACAGCTACCAGTATACCAGAAAACCGCGCCGCGCGCGACTGTCTTTTTCTCAAGAAAAAATGCGCCTTCCGATGTACGGAAAGCGCGTTTTTGTAATCAGGCCTCTTTTTCCGGCCCAGCGGGGACTTTTTCTTTTTTTTGATAGCGATTGCCGCTCGTGTCGTTCTTGTCATACGAAAAGCTGACGCCGATGACGCCCGCAAGAATGACGGCGGTGCCGATGACCTCCTGCGGCTGAAACGTCTCATGCAGAATCAGCACGCCGGTGACAATGCCCACGACCGTGCTGAGCGTACAGGTCGAGGAATAGACCGCATAGGGCAGGTTGGCCGAGGCGTATGTCATCAGCAAAAAGCCGATACACGCAGAGCCGATGCCCAGGTACAGAATCGACACGACAAAATCGCCGTGCAGCAGCGGTTCAAAGAACGACGGCACACTGCCGCCGGCCGCCGTGTGGCCGCCGAGCGACACGGCGGAAAAGCCCACCGCGCCCATCAGCGTCGTCAGATATACAATCTCAAACGAGCCGAAGCTGCCCGTCGCCCGCCGCACCAGCGCACGGTTGATCGACACCACAATGATGCAGCTGATGATCAGCGCCATTCCGACGGGGGTCATGCCGCTGACCTCACTGTCTGCCATTCGGGCGATAAAAACGCCCGCGACGGTTACACAGACAAAAAAGAGCTGCTTTTTCGTCGGGTATTCCCGGTTAATCACCGCCGACACCAAAATCATCACGATCGGCAGCAGGCTGTTGTACATATAAATCTGCGAGGTGGGCGCGTACGAGGTGGAGGTTACCTCAAGCACCTGACTAATCAAAGGATTAAACAGGCCGCACAGTAAAATCAGCCAGATCGGCCCCGTTTTGTAATTGACCTTCTTCACGCGCAGCAGTACAAGCAGGCTCATCACGGCAAAGCCGAGCACAAAGCGAAAAGCCAGAAGCTTTACGGAATTCTGATCTATGACGCGCATTCCCATCTGGGTAAACATATAGCCGAGACCAAAAATGATCTGCGCGGCGAAATTTGCCAGAAGCGGCAGGTACTTTTTTATCATACGGGCCGGTTCGCCCCCGTCTTTCCCGCGTGGAAGCACGCGACAAAATGCCCCGGTCTGACTTCGCGCAGAACAGGCGGCCCCTCCTGCGTTTCATTGCGGCACTCGGGTGTCGCAAACGGGCAGCGCGGATGAAAGTAGCAGCCCGCCGGCGGCTTGAGCGCATTGGGGATATCGCCGCCCATGATCTGGCGCTCGTCGTCGGGCTTGCGCAGGGTCGGATCCGGAATCGGAATCGCCTGCAGCAATCCCTGCGTATACGGGTGGATCGGATGCGCGAACAGTTCCTCCGTCTCGGCCAGTTCCACAATGCGGCCCAGATACATGACCGCGATCCGGTCGGAGATGTACTTGACGCTCGGCAGCCCGTGCGCGATGAAAATATAGGTAAGCTGCAGCTTTTCCTTCAATTCCTCAAGCAGATTGAGAATCTGTGCCTGAATCGATACGTCGAGCGCGGAAACAGGCTCGTCGCAGATCACCAGCTTGGGACGCAGGGCAAGCGCGCGGGCGATGCCGATGCGCTGGCGCTGTCCGCCGGAAAACTCATGCGGATACCGGTTGGCGTACGTGCGGTCGAGGCCGACGACGTCCATCAGCTCAAACACGCGGTTTTCCAGTTCCTTGCCGGAGACGATATGATGGACGCGCAGCGGTTCGGCAATGATGTCGAACACATGCAGACGCGGATCCAAGCTTGAAAACGGGTCCTGAAAGATCATCTGAATGTCCGCGCGGTGCTGTCTCAGCTCGCGGGCACTCATTTTGGCGATGTCTTTTCCTTCAAAAAGGACCTCGCCGCGGGTCGGCTCCAGCAGGCGGATAATCGTATTGCCCATCGTGGACTTTCCGCAGCCGGACTCGCCGACTACGCCGAGCACCTCGCCGCGCTTCAGCTTAAAGCTCACATCATCCACGGCGCGCAGGTACTGCACGGGGTCTCTCAGGCGCTTTCCCTTGATTTTATAGTATTTTGCGAGGTGGTTGACCTCAAGCAGGTATTCACTCATGCAATTCACCTCGTATCTCCTTCCAGCGGATGCAGCGGATGCGGCGGCCGCCGGGAAGCTCTTCCAGTTCTGGAGCGGCGGCACGGCATGCGTCCGCCGCGTACGGGCAGCGCGGTGCGAACCGGCAGCCCTCAGGCATTCTCGCGAGACTCGGCACCGTACCGGAAATGGTCTGAAGCTTTTGATCGTCCTGTTGTACTTTGATGGTGCTTCCCATCAGGCCGACCGTATAAGGATGGTACGGCTCGGAGAACAGCTGATACACGTCGGCCTCCTCCACCACCTGCCCCGCGTACATCACCATGACGCGGTCCGCAATCTCCGCGATTACACCGAGATCATGCGTGATAAAGAGAACGGCGGTCGAAAACTCCTTCATCAGATTGCGCATCAGCTGCAGAATCTGCGCCTGAATCGTCACATCGAGAGCGGTGGTCGGCTCGTCGGCGATGAGCAGGCTCGGGTTGTTGACCAGCGCCATGGCGATCATCACGCGCTGGCGCATGCCGCCGGATAGTGAGCTCGGATACTCCGAAAGCACCTCGCGCGAACGGGCGATGCCGACCTTGTCAAGAATCGCAACCGCGGTTTCGCGGGCCTCGGCCTTCGTCACCTTGTTGTGGCGGCGGATGGTTTCCTCCAGCTGATAGCCGATCGTAAAGAGCGGGTTCAGACTGGTCAGAGGCTCCTGAAAAATCATCGCCATATCGCTGCCGCGCAGATTGCGGCGCTTCGCGTCGGAGAGCTTCGTCAGCTCCATATCCTCAAACGCGATGCTGTCCGCCTTGACGACGCAGTTTTTAGCCGTCAGCCCCATGATGGAAAGGCTCGTAATGCTCTTGCCGCAGCCGGATTCGCCGACCACACCGAGCAGCTCCCCCTCTCTCACCTGGAAAGAGACATTGTCCACGGCCTGAAGCAGGCCGTCTTCGGTTTTAAAATACGTATTGAGGTTTTCTACTTTTAAAACAACCTTCTCTGACATCACACAGCCCTCCTCTTACAGGCCCTGACTGTGCGGGTCAAGATAGTCGCGCAGCCAGTTGCCAAGGAACATGATGCCAAGCACCGTGATGGTCAGCGCAAGGCCCGGCCACGTCGCAACCCACCAGTGCGTGGAAAGATAGTTGCGGCCCGTGCTCAGCATAAAGCCCCACGAGATGTCGGGCGGGTTGATGCCGAGCCCCAAAAAGCTCAGGCTCGTCTCGGCCAGAATGCTTGCCGCAACAGCCAGTGTGGACACGACCACAAAGCTTGAAAAGACGTTGGGCAGAATGTGCTTTACAATGATCTGCCAGTCCGGCGTGCCGATGGTCACGGCCGCCTTGACAAACTCACGCTGGCGAAGGCTGAGCACCTCGCTGCGGATCAGACGGGCGTATGTAATCCAGCCGGTGACGCCGATGACGAGAATCAGCGTTACAAGACCGCCGCTCATCACACTGACGGCGACAAGCGCAAGCAGCGTACGGGGAATCGAGTGAAACGCGTCGGTGATACGCATGATGACGGCGTCGAGAATGCCGCCGTAATATCCGGCCAAAAGGCCGAACAGCGTGCCGATGAAGCCCGCCACCACGACGGAAAGCACACCGATCAGCAGGGAGACGCGCGCGCCGTAGATCAGGCGGCTGAGAATGTCATAGCCGAGGTTGTCGGTACCCAGCAGATACTGCGTGCTGCCGCCCTCGGAAAAGAAGGGAGGCTTCAGCATGTCGATCGGGTGCATCTCATTCGGCGAATAAGGCGCGATATAGGGTGCGAACACGGCGCAGACCGTGACGATTAATACGATGAAAAATCCGATCAGGCCGGTTTTGCTGCGCCAGAGACTGCGGATCCAGCGGGGGACCTTATGCTTTTTTTCTTTGTATGCCTGTTCCTTTTTCACAGCAGGTCCTCCTTTCTCATTCGTAACGGATACGCGGGTCGATCAGGCAATAAACCAGATCGGCCAGCAGATTCGCCGCCAGCGTAATACAGGCAATCAGAAAAATACAGACCTGCACAACACTCATATCCTTGTTGTTGATGGCCTGGATCAAAAACTGTCCCAGACCGGGCCATGCAAACACGGTTTCCGTAATCAGCGCGCCGCCGATCAGGCCGGGCAGCTCGAGTGCGATAATCGTCACAACCGGCACCAGCGCGTTTTTAAACGCATGGGTACAAATGATGACGCTCTCGCGGATTCCCTTGCTGCGGGCGGTGCGGATGTAATCTTCATTCATGATGGAAAGCATGTTGGAACGCACAAGCGGAATGATCTGCGACGCGGACTGAATCGCCAGCGTCATCGCCGGCAGCACAAGATGCGCCGCCGTGCCGCTGCCCGAAACGGGAAGCAGTCCCAGCTTGACGGAAAACAGAAGAATCAGCATAATGCCGACCCAGAAGTTCGGCATGGCACGTCCCAGTACGGAAACGCCGCTGATCACAATATCAAAGGGGGAATTTGCAAACTGCGCGCTGAAAATTCCCAGCGGGATCGCAATCAGCACCGCAAACAGCAACGCCGTGCCGGCAAGCTTAAGCGACGCGGGAATTCTCCCCATCGCGAGTTCAAAGGCAGGCAGGTCGTAGCGGTACGAAGTACCGAAATCGCCTGTCAGCATATCGCCGAGATAGTCGGCGTACTGCACGACGAGAGGACGGTTGAGGCCCAGCGCCTCACGCAGCGTCTCGCGGTCCTCTTCCGTGGCATCAAGCGGCAGCATGGTATCCGTCGGGTCGCCCGCCACGTTGACCAGCAGGAACACGATCAGCGTGATAATCAGAAGAACCGGAATCATCTGTCCGACGCGCTTGAGAAAATATCGAAGCATAGCAATGGACCTCTCTCTTTTGAACAAAAGGGGGCCGCAGGCCTGCGCCGCGACCCCCTACCATAAACGAATGGTTCGGAAAATTACTTTGCGATGACAATCTCGTCGGGCATGCCGTTCGAGTCCATTCTGGGTGATACGACAAGTCCCTTGTCTGCGCCGAAGATCGCCTTAAGCTGCGCGATGCAGATGTGAGGACGGTCCTCTGCGGCGATTGCCTGAATTTCCTTCTCGTAAGCTTCCTTCGTAGCGGGATCCAGCTCGACGAGAGCCTTCTGGTACAGCTCCTGGCACTCGGGGCTGTCGTAGCCGGTCTGCTTCTCAACCTTCGCCTTGTCACCGTAATGAGCCAGCGGGTAGCAACCGTCATACTGACCGTCAGAGAGGCCGATCAGGAATACATCCTTGTTCTCGTTGGTGGTGAACGCAGTGGAGAGAACGGTGCCTTCGAGCAGTTCGAGTTTGGCATGGATGCCGACCGCTTCGAGATACGCAGCGATCATCTGAGCCATCTCGGTATCCATCAGATAACGGCCGGTAGGAGCCTGGAAGTCCACGGTCACCTCACCCTCGGCGTAGCCGGCCTCGGCCAGAACCGCCTTGGCACCCTCGGGATCATAGAGGTTTGCGGCATCGCCGAAAAGTTCTTCGTTAAAGCCGGGGACAGAGGAACCGACACGGGTACGGGTCGGCGTGCCGGCGCCCTGCAGCAGCTGCTCGCAGATCGCCTTTTTGTCGATAGCCATTTCAATCGCCTTGCGGACGGCGGGATCGGAGCAGACGCTGCCGTCGGTCATGCGCATGATCAGCAGCATCACGCGGCTGGTCTCGCCGTAGACAAGAGAGGTCGCGTCGTTCTCCACGCGCTCCCACTCATTGACGGGAACATTGTAAATGACGTCAACGCCGCCGGTGAGCAGCTCGGAAACGCGGGTGGAGGATTCGGGAATCGGACGGTAGGTAACTTCCTTCCAAGCCGCCTTTTCGCCGTAGAAATTATCGTTGGGAACGAGCGTGTAGTGATCGTCCGGGACCCATTCCTTCAGCTGATAAGCGCCGGAGGTGACGGGCGCCTTCATGTAAGCTTCCATGCCCTCGGCCTCGATGTAATCCTTCGGCAGGATGGTCGCCTGGCTCATGGCAAGAAGGGTCAGCATATCGGGACGCGCAATATTAGTGGTGAGGCGAATCGTGTATTCATCCACTTCTTCAACGCCGGTGATGCACTTGTAGTAGCTGTAAGCAACAAGGTCGCTGCCGTCTTTCAGGCGGGTCAGCGTATAGGCGACGTCGTCGGCCTTGAGCTCTTCGCCGTTGGTAAAGGTGACTCCCTCGATAATCTTGAATTCCCAAGTCAGCTCGTCGGGCTGGGTATAGCTCTCGCAGAGATCGTTGACCAGATTGAAATCAAGGTCGCGGGTAAACAGCTGAGAGCCGATGGTCATAAACAGGTCCTGGTTGTTGGTCTGGTTCTGGTTTGCCGGGTCAAGCGTAATCAGGTCGCTGCCGGAGCCGATGACCAGAACGCCGTCGGCAAATTTGTCGGCGGGATTTCCCGCGGGCGCGGAAGACTCGGAACCGGACGCGGGCGCGGATGTGGAGGCGGAGCCGCCGCAGCCGGCCAGAGCGGCAGCCGTCATCGCAGCCGCCAGAAACAGTGCCAAAGCTTTTTTCTTCATTGAGATAAACCCCCTTTTTTTGTTTTTCCCGAAGATCACGGGGTATCTGCCGTTTCCCCAAATACAGCAGATCCTTTGTCGATTTACCGGGCTAAATTCACAGACGGTAAAATTCGTCCCGTCTGTTTAGGTATTGAACAGATGATACACGCAACTTTTTCTTTTGTCAACGGCTGTGCATCATTTTAGTTTAAAGCGTCAAACCGGCTTATTCTTTGAGAAATTGCACGAGCAATTTGCACAAACAGAAAGGTTTTTCTTTGAGGGTTTGCACAGTTCCCTTGTATGCAGTGACAAAAAGGACTTTTGTTCGGCGTTCCTCGGCAGCCTTCACTTTTCCTCTTTTGTCTGCGGAAGCAGCTCGTGCCAGTTTCCGGCCTTTCCTTCCTGCAGAATGCCGATATAGCAGTCCATCACCTTATAAAAAGCCTCCAGCTCCTGCTGGGTGCAGTTTCTCTCCAACAGAGTACTGAACAGCCGGCTGGAGTCCTCTCTCTCATTTGAGATGACTTCGGCGGCAATCCGAAAGCCCGCGGACGTCGTATACAGGCCGACTCCCCTCTCCTCCGCATCCGCGTCTTTTTCCTTTTGCCGCTTCTTTTCCCGATAAATCAGCTCTTTTTGTTCCAGCTTTTTCAAAAGCTGGCTGACTGCTCCGCGGGTGCGGTTCCACTTTTTGCAGAGCTGCGCCGCGGTCACGCCGGGATGGTGCATGATTTCTAAAATCACGCTGACCTCCGTCATCGTCAGGGTCTGCCCGTCTCCGTAGGGACACCCTGCGCTCATCATCCCGCTGCAGAGCATCGCAAAATCGTATACGATTTCAACCCGATGCGCGGAGTGATGCATCAGGTGGTTGATAATTCTTTTCTTTTCCTGCTCGTTCATCGGTCGGCCGCCTCTCCGTCTCTGATTCGCTGCGTTTTGTCCGCACGAAAATGTCTCTTTTGAAAACCATATCATACTTTCTTTTCTTTGTCATCCCCAACCTTGGCAATTTCACAAATATAAAAAGGGGTTTTTGTTGACATTGTCGGATTCCTGTGCTATGTTAGGTCCAACTAATTTATTTAATCTCTAAACATAAAAGGGGAGCGTTTTTTACATGACCGCGGTTTACAGCAGACTTCTCCGCTTTCTGACCGGCGGGGCGGATCCCGAGCTTCTGCGGCGCGTGTTCCAGATCGGCTGGCCCGCCATGCTTGAGTCGATCTTCGTCGGCCTCGCGGGATTGTTTGACACGGCAATGGTCGGCACGCTGGGCACGACGGCCGTTTCCGCGGTCGGCCTGACCAACCAGCCGAAATTTGTCTGTTTTGCCGTCATCTTATCGCTGAACGTCGGCGTCACGGCGCTGGTGGCGCGCCGCGTCGGAGAAGGCGACATGGAGGGCGCGTCGGAAACATTCCGTCAGTGTCTGTTTCTTTCGTTTGCCTTTTCCGCCGTCATCTGCACGGCGGCTTTTCTGTTTGCCGAGCCGTTTCTGCTGCTGGCGGGCGCCAAGGAGGATACCATCGCGGACGCGGTGGTGTATTTCCGCCATCTGATGCCGGGCCAGTTTTTCCAGCATCTGTATGTGACCTGCAACGCCGCCATGCGCTGCGCCGGCAACAGCAAGGTCAGTCTGCGCACCAACACGGTGTCGAGCGTCTCCAACATCTGCATGAATTATCTGCTCATCGGAGGAAATTTCGGTTTCCCCGCGCTGGGTGTACGGGGCGCCGCGATCGCTACCTCGCTGAGCTACGTATTCGCATTTTTCATCGCGGTGTCAAGCCTGTTTTCTCCCGAGTGCCGCCTGAACGTCCGCACCCTGCGCGGCTGGCTGCCCACCCGCAACCTGCTGACACGCCTGCAGTCGGTCGCCGTCGGCGCCCTTGTCGAAAATATCTGCCTGCGAATCGGCTTTTTTATTTATTCGCGCACCGTTGCGGGGTTGGGCACCGTTCCGTTCGCCGCACATCAGATCTGTATGAACATCGCCAATGTGTCCCTGTTCGTATTTGACGGACCGGGCACCGCCGCGGCCGCCCTCGTCGGGCAGGACCTCGGCGCCAAAAAGCCCGAACGGGCCCGGCAGATCGCGGAAAGCTGCGTACGCATTGCTATTCTGATCGGCCTTGTCCTGATGGCGGGGCTTGCAATTTTCCGTGGGCCGCTGCTGCTGATTTTTTCCCGCGATCCCGCGGTGCTCGCTCCTTCCAAAAACATTCTGCTGATGATCGCGGCCAGCGCCGTCGGCGATGCGCTGTGCATGTCGTACGCAGGTGCGCTGCGCGGCGCGGGCGACACGCGGTTTGTCGCGATGGCCTCTCTGCTGAGCGTCACGCTTATCCGCCCGGCGCTCTCTTGGTATCTGTGCTACCCCGCCGGTCTCGGCCTGTACGGACCTTGGATCGGTTTTCTGCTCGACCTGTGGCTGAGAGGACTTCTCAACGCATGGCGCTTTAGACAGGGGAACTGGCAGAAAATCCGCCTGTAACAGTGAAACAAACGGCTTTTGCCGCTTGAGATAGACCTAAAGATTATTTTTTCTGGAGGGATCAAAGATGAAAGAGATGAAAGAAGTCTACGACTACATCGACGCGCATGCGCAGGAATACATCGAGCTGTTGCAGAAATTCTGCCGTCAGCCCAGCATTTCCGCGACCGGCGCCGGAATCCGCGGGATGGTGGATCTGCTGGTAAGAGAAGTTCCGAAAGCGGGAGCCGTTCTCGAGGTCTGCGAGACGGACGGCAACCCCATTCTTTACGGCGAGGTCGAGGGCGAAAACAAAAACCGCACGATTTCGTTTTACAACCACTACGACGTCCAGCCTCCCGAGCCGCTGGAGGAATGGATCAGCGATCCCTTCGACGCTCAGATCCGCGACGGCAAGCTCTATGCCCGCGGCGCGACCGACAACAAGGGCAGCCTCTTAAGCCGCGTCTGCGCGCTCAAGGCGCTGCGCGCCGTCAACGGCTGCGCCCCGCTGAACGTTAAATTTATCTACGAGGGCGAGGAGGAAATCGGCAGCCCGCATCTGCACGAGTTTGCCGAGAAATATCCCGACCGCATCAAGACCGACGGCTTCGCCTGGGAAGGCGGCAGCAAGCAGCTTAACACCGCCGAAGGCGTCGGCCCGCTGGAGGTCTGCCTCGGCGTCAAGGGACTTCTCTACATCGAGCTTCGCTGCCGCACCGCGAACAGCGACCTGCATTCCGCCAATGCCGCCGTCGTCAAGAACCCCGCGTGGAGACTGGTGCAGGCGCTCGCCACAATGAAGGACGCAAACGATCACGTGACGATCGACGGCTTTTACGATGACGTCAAAAAGCCCAGCGACTACGAGATGAAATGTCTCGAGACGCTGTGCTACCCCGAAGAGGCGTCCAAGCAGCGCATGGGTCTTGACGGCTTCATCAACGACCTGACCGGCATTCCCCTGCTCGAAAAGTTCTATTATCAGCCCACCGCAAACATCGCGGGCTTCAAGGCGGGCTATATCGGCGACGGCGCCAAAACCGTTCTGCCGGGAAGCGCCGTCGTCAAGATGGACCTGCGCCTTGTTCCCGACCAGACGCCGGACGACATTCTCGCCAAGGTGCGCGCTCATCTTGACCGCCGCGGCTTTACCGACATCGAGGTCGTCAAAATCTCCGGCGAGCCGCCCTTCCGCGCGGATCCCAACTGCCTGTTCGCACAGACCGTCATCCGCTGCGCCAAGCCGGTCTACGGCGTCGATCCCGAGGTGTTCATCAGCTCCGCGGGCACAACTGCGATGTATCAGTTCTGCCACGACGCGGGTCTGGACGCGGTCATGTTCGGCGCGGGCAACGAGGCGTCGAATATCCATGCCCCGAACGAAAACATTATCCTTGAGGACTACATCAACGCCATCAAGATGGCCGCCACCGTCATGGTGGAATTCGCCAAGGCGTAAGTAAAAAAGAAAAGGGAGGACGTCTGCCGTGAGTCTCGGTCTGTTCGACGTGGTCGGCCCCATTATGCACGGGCCTTCCAGCAACCATACCGGCGGCGCAAACCGCATCGGCTACGTCGCCGGAAAATTTATCGGCGGCGAAGCGGAGAACTATGAATTTTGGTTCCATCCGCTCTTTATGCGCACCTTTACCGGTCATCGCACGCACATTGCGATTCTCGCGGGCTGCCTCGGCATGCGCGAATACGAGGACGCCTGCAACGACTCTAAAAAGATCGCGGATCAAAAGGGAATCCGCGTGACCTATCATCCCATCGAAGATGAAGAAGTCGACCGCAACACCATGCGCATTATTGCCGAGCACGACGGCGTGCACTGGAACGTCAACGGCATCTCCGTCGGCGGCGGCAGCATTCTGATCACCCGCGTCAACGGCGTCGAAACCGAGATGGACGGCAACTGCTGGTGCTCTCTCTGGCTGCTCCGCAAGGACTCGCCCGCCGAAGAGCTGACCGCAAAGCTGAGAGAATCCCTCTCCCCCGTGCGCTGCACCTGCGGCACAACGCCGGAGGGTGAGCTGATTCTGTTGGAAACGGCCGCCGCGCTCACCGACGCGCAGGAAAAAACCGCGGCCGGCATTCTCGGCGATACGGTGCTGCTGCGCCGCAGCGTCGAGCCGATGACGATCTTTTCCGACTGCACGGGCAAGCAGCCCCTCTTCACGACCTTTGAGGAATTCCTCGCTCTGTGCAAAAACCGTCCCATGATCGACGTGATCTACGACTACGAAACAAATCGCAGCGGCCGCACCCGCGAGGAAATTCTTGCACAGGCCATGACCATCGTGGACGTGATCGACGAATCGATGACGCGCGGCCGCAAGGGCTGCAACCCGCTGCTGTGCGGCTACTGCAGCGGCAGCGACGGCTACAAGGTCGACGAATGGCGCAAAAGCGGCAAGTCCATCGTAGGCGACGTATTCAACGACGCAATGGCCGGCGCTCTCTCCATGGCGGAGATCAGCGCCAGCGCGGGCCGCGTCGTCGCCGTCCCGACGAGCGGCAGTGCAGGCGGTCTGCCCGGCGCACTGTTCGCCGTGGCAAAGCGCTTTCATTCCCCGCGCGAAAAGCTCGCGGAGGCGTTTCTGGTCAGCGCCGCAGTCGGCGCGATCACCGGCAACCTATGCACCTTCTCCGGTTCGATCGGCGGCTGTCAGTCCGAGGTCGGCATCGGCGCGGGCATGGGCGCCGCGGGCGCGGTCTACCTCGCGGACGGCACCGCCGAAGAGGCCTGCCACGCGTTCTGTTTTGCAATCAAAGAGACGCTCGGCCTCGTCTGCGATCCGCTGGCCGGGCCGGTCGAGGTGCCCTGCATCAAGCGCAACGCCATGGGCGCGGTCGTCGCCCTGATGGGTGCGGAGATGGCGCTCGCAGGTGTGCGCAGCGTTGTGCCGCCCGATCAGGTGCTGATCTCTCTGCGGGACGTGCAGGACCGCCTGCCCACCGAACTTCGCGCCGCGTGTGTCGGCGGCCTCGCCGCTGCTCCCATCGCGAAGGACCTGCAGAAGATGTGGGCCGATAAGCTCGCCGAAATGAACGAAAATTAAAATTATGGGTTGCCGGGCATAAGTAAGTCTGCACAAGGAGAACGTCATGAGGTCAAAAGAAGACATTATTGCCTCTATCATCACAGGAGAAGATTCTTCTTTTCGCTTGCCCTCTTTTGACGGTTCTCCAAAACAAAACGAATGGGCAGCCGACATTATTATAAGCCCATATGCTGATCTCGTTTATTCCGCAGACAAACTTTTAGCACATGGAAAAAGGAGTTCCGCCTTTGCATATATAGAACTTGCTAATCAATATGCTTCCGCCATCCGTGACATCGTAGACTCAAATTCGGATCTCTTTTCTTCCTATCTGACAAAAAACGTTGGAGCTTTTTCAGGACTTCTAATTCTATTCAAAAAGGTGGGAATCCCATCCCCCATCTGTGTGAAATCATCAATAATTGCATCAAAACAAAGGAGCCTCTCTAAAATGAGAGGCTCCTTTGTTTCATCTCAATTTACTTTTGATATTCGCCCTATGTGCGTCTCTAAAAATCAGTCTTCCTTTTTGATCAGATCGCGGATCTCGCGCAGCAGCACGACGTCCTCGGCGGGCGCGGGCGGCGGCGCGGGCGTATCCTCCTGCTTTTTATGAAACCGGTTGATGGCCCGGATGACAGTAAAGATCACCAGCGACACAAGCAGGAAGTTGACAATATTCTGAATGAAATTGCCGTAGCGGATCGCAGCCTCGGCGGCCTCCTCCGTTGCGGGCGTAATGACGTACTTAAGATCGGTGAAATCGATTCCGCCGAAAATCCATCCGATCAGCGGCATAATGATATCGTTGACCAGAGACGTTACGATCGCGGTAAACGCGCTGCCGACAACAACGCCGACGGCCAGATCCACAACGCTGCCGCGCGAGATAAATTTTTTGAATTCGGCAAAAAATCCTGTTTTCTCGTTCATTTTGACTCTTCCTTTCCTTTTTAACGAAAAGCGGGCATGTGGCTCTCCCGCTTTTCACATCCAAAAAAAGTATAGCACATTCCTCCAAAAAAGAAAAGCTGTGCTTTCACATGGTCCCTTTTCCGCTTTTCTGTGATCCATGGCCAAAAAACGTGTGAATCTTTTTCGCTAAAAAATTGCGTCCTCAATCACATCGTGCAAATGAATCGGTGCGAGGTTCAGATCGTTGCATACTTTCACAAATCGTTCCGCCTCGTTTTTATCCAAAAACACATCCGGAATCCATTCTATTATTTCTTCCGCCGTGTCATTGATCTGCAGGCTAAGTATTCCAAATGCTTTATAATTGCCTATGTTCGAATGATACAAATTTTCTCTCTTTGTTTGATATAGGAACAATTTCACATCTCCTTTTCTTTTGCTGTTGTTATTGTACATTCACAGTCTGATATATCTCGTAAACATGGAAAATAACGTTTCTTTTCGTGAATTCGACTTTTTAAGAAATCAAATTGCACAAAATCTTGCGCTTTTAGAAAAATGAATATAATATAAATGATATCGATTCCTATGCACTTATTCCAAATGATATATGATACATAAGGGGAGATCTCTCTATGCATATCGCCATATGTGACGACACCGCTTCCGATCGGGAATTTGTCGCAGAGATACTGAAGGAATATGCATCTCAGAATTCAATTCATCTTGATTTGACGGTATATGATTCCGGAGCCAATCTGCTTTACGACGTAGAAGACGGCTGCCGTCCGAATATCATTTTTTTAGACATTTATGTGGGAACTCTTTTTGGTATCAATATTGCACGCAGATTGAGAGAATTTGGCTTTGAAGGAGAAATTGTTTTTCTTACCGCAACGGCAGAATTTGCAGTTGCCAGTTATGAAGTGAATGCCTCGGGATATTTAATAAAACCGCCCGGAAAAAAGAAGATTTTTTCTTTGATGGATAAAATCTGTTCAAACTATATCACGCAGACATATACCATCCGCTCCCGCTCCAATATCATTCACATTCCGCTGCAGGAGATTTTATACATAGAAAGCCGCAATAACAAGTGTGTTCTTCACAGAAAAAACGGAGGAGAATGCACGGTTTATAAAAAGCTGAATGAAATTGAGGCAGAGCTGTCGGCTCCGCACTTTCTGCGATGCCACCAAAGCTATCTTGTCAATATGGATTACATCAAAAGTGCGGACAAGGAATTTGAGATGGTCTCGGGAGACATCATTGCGATCCGCCAGCGTGACTTAAAAACCATTCACAACGCTTATCTTGACTATCTATCGAAGCAAGGAAAAAAATATGCCAAGTGATTGCTTATGTTTGATAGAAAAGTCTCATATTCTGACCGTGCGGAAAGTAAAACGGTCTCTCGGCCTTTCCCGGCCGTCAAAATGCGCAGACCGTATCCTCTGCGCAGCAGTATAAATTCCCCGAAGCGAAATTGAGTTTAAAAGAAAAGGGCTCCCGACCGGGAACCCTTTTCTTTTGTCCGAAGGGACTCGACTCGCGCCCGCCTCGACGGCGGCTTGGTCGGGCGCGGCTCTGACAGCCCACTGGGCTGTCATTCACTCCCGCGCCTCCTTCGAGTCCCTTTTCTTCATATAATGCAAAAAAGACGCCCAAAGGCGTCTTTTTTGTTTGGTGCGTCCGAAGGGACTCGAACCCCCGACCTACTGGTTCGTAGCCAGTCACTCTATCCAGCTGAGCTACGGGCGCGATTTTTGACGGAGGTTAAAACAAACGGATCTCCGCCGCTGAATTCAGCCTAATTAGGATAACATATTCCCACGGCAAAGTCAACGGTCTTTGCGAAAAAACTTGTCCCTTTTATAAAAGAGTGCCTTCTTCTCGGCGGCTGTGCACACCTTGATGTAAAATCCCGTATGATGGCAGCAGATGTTCAGAAAGGTGTTGGTCTGCCCTTGCTCGATTTTTTGCTTTCGTTTTCCCCCATGACATTGGCTCTCATCCTGACGCTTTTTACCTGGCTCGTGACGGCGCTCGGCGCTGCGGTTGTGTTTTTTTTCGCGGAAATGAACGTCCGTCTGCTTGACCTTCTGACCGGTTTTGGCGCGGGAGTCATGATCGCCTCCAGTTTCTGGTCTCTTCTGCAGCCCGCCCTCGAAAGTGAGGGGCGTTTTTCTCTTTTGCTGGTCTGCCTCGGATTTGTCTTTGGCGGCGCGTTTATTCTTGCCGCTGACCGGGCGTTTGACCTGTTTGATTTTGAGCACCGGTTCGGTCTGGAAACCGCCTCCTGGCGGCGAAGCCTGATGCTGATTCTCGCCGTCACCGTGCACAATATTCCGGAGGGGATGGCAGTCGGCGTCGCCGTCGGCAGCGCCGCTCTCGGTCTGCCGGGCGCCACCACGCTCGGTGCGGCCGTGCTGGCCGCGGGCATTGCCCTGCAGAATTTTCCGGAGGGAGCGTCCGTCTCCCTGCCGCTGCGCCGCGAGGGCATGAGCCTGCCCCGCTGCTTTTTCTACGGTCAGCTCTCCGGTATGCCGGAACCCATCGCCGGTGTGATCGGCGCTGCGCTGGCGCTGTGGGTCGGACCGGCGCTTCCGTTCTTTCTTTCGTTCGCGGCAGGCACTATGATCGCGGTAGTAACGGGCGAGATGATCCCGGCCTCTGCCTCGTCGAGCAAAAGCCTTGCCGTCGTCGGCGTAACCTTCGGCTTTCTGGTTATGATGGTGCTCGACGTTGTCTTTTGACTCTTTCAAAGCAGGGTATTCCAATTATGCAGACGCAGGAATTCCCACAGCAGCGCCGCATCCGCCGTGGGAGCGGCGTCGGCGCGGCGGACCGCATACAGCTTTCTCGGCAGGGAAAGTCCTCTGACACGGGCCGCGCGAACGCCGCTTTCGCGTTCACGGCTGGCATGAAAAGCCGACCGCGGCAGAAAGCCATAGCCTTCTCCCCTTGCGACCGCCCGCTCAAGCGCGCCGTTTCCATAGACCTCCAGCACAATAGTCAGCTCCTCCATAGATACGCCGTGCGCCTCAAGCGCCTGTTCAAACTGCCGGCAAAAGGCGCAGTCCCTCTCGCGCAGCACCAGCGGCAGACGGCGAAGCGCCCCCACCGAAATCTCACCGACATACGGCCGCGTGGGCGGGCAGACAAGAACATAGTCGTCGTCGGCAAGCTTCATCGTCTCAAACAGCGGCTCCTGGGGAGGATAGCTTCCGATCACGACATCGCACGCACCGTCCTCCATTCGGCGAAGACAAGCATCCGTTTCAGAGAATGCGTTGACCGTCAGCAAAACGGACGGATTTTCTTTTCGAAACAGCGCCGCAATGCGGGGTGCGACACACAGACTGTTCGTTCGTCCCGCTGCAAGCACGGCGCCCGTCGGGTTAGGCGGCGCGCCCAGCCGGCAGCGCAGCGCCGCATACTGCGCGCATGTCTGCTGTGCAAATACATACAGCTCTCTCCCCTCCCGGGTAAGCCGCAGCACCGAGCGCTGTCCCGCACGGCGCTGTATCAGTCTGCAGCCAAGTTCCCGCTCCAGCGAAACGAGAATAGCGCTCACCGCGGGCTGAGAAAGATGACATTCCTTTGCGGCTGCCGACAGGGAGCCGCTTTTTTCAATCGCAAGAAACACCTGCAGATCACTCAGACGCACAGCAAATCCTCCTATCAAAATTTTGAATGAGTTTTCTCTTTCAATCGTCTCTTTTTTGGATTATATCATAACTTTTTTAAATAGGACAGAGAGATTCTCTTTTCTTTTTTGTCTTTCGGCGGCTTGACTTTTCCGATGTGTTTCGTATGATGAGGATATACTTTTCCTGCGCATCGGCGCAGACATTCATTTCGACAGAAAAGAGGTCTTTTTCTCATGAAGCAGCTGTATTCCTTCAACGGACACGCCCCCTCGCTGGACCCCAGCGTTTTTGTCGCGCCCGGTGTGCTCCTCATCGGCGACGTCACCACCGGAGAGGGCTCCTCCTTTTGGTACAATACCGTCGTGCGCGCCGATATCAATCCCGTTGTGATCGGCCGTTATTCCAACATTCAAGACGGCTGTGTCGTTCACGAGGATTCCGGACGCAATTCCGGAAAAAAGGACGGCCTGCCCACTGTCATCGGCGACTATGTCACCGTCGGCCACAACGTGATTCTGCATGCCTGCACGCTCGAAGATTACAGCCTGATCGGCATGGGCGCGATTGTCATGGATGGCGTCGTCGTAGGAAAGGGCTCCGTGATCGGCGCGGGCGCGCTTGTGACAAAGGGCACCGTCATTCCGCCGTTTTCGGTTGTGATCGGCTCTCCCGCCAGGGTGATCCGTACAATGGATCCTTCCTCTCTTGAGGAGCGCCTGAAACAGGCGATGCATTACTACCGCCTTTCTCTGGAGCACATCGCTTCTCTCGCCGAGGAGACATAAAAATCTTCCGCAGGCTTTTTATCCCGCCTTGGCGGATTTCCCCGAATTTTGTTTCGGTCCGCAGGCATATAAAAGAAAAAGTGCCTTTCCCGACTGAAAGAATAGATACACATTCGGCAAAAGACAGAAACATCCATGCTGTCGGCGGTTCTGAAAAGAATCCGCCTCAAATATAAGGAGGTATAGAAAATGGCTCACTATCGCATCGGTGTTCTGCTGGGAGACGATATCGGATTGGAAATCGTTCCGGTCACGGTCGACGTATTAAAAGCGGCTGTGAAAAAATATCCCTCCGTCGATATCGAATGGGTCCCCCTTCCGATCGGCTACAAATCGTATCTGGAACATGGAAATTCCATCCTTCCCGAGATGCTCAAGACCCTCTACACCCTTGACGGCTGGATTCTCGGTCCCATCGGCCACATGGCCTATCCAAAGGTGCCCGAGTGCATCAATCCGCACCCGATTCTTCGCCGTGATTACGACCTGGTCAGCAACATCCGCCCTTCCAAGAGCTATCCCGGCGTTCCCTGCATCAATCCCAATGTGGACCTTGTCATCATTCGTGAAAATAACGAAGGCTTTCAGCCGGACCGCAATATGTTCAAAGGCACTTCTGACTGTATGCCCACGCCGGACATGGCTCTTTCTCTGCGCGTCATCACCCGCCGCAACAGCTCGATGGCAGCGCGCACCGCGTTTGAGCTTGCCCGTCAGCGCAGCGGCATGAAAAAGGTAACCGCAATCCACAAAAACACCGTATTCAAGCTTGGCTGCTCACTGTTCTTGGATTCCTGCCGCGAGGTCGCCAAGGAATATCCCGATATTGAACTTGATACCTGCGTGGTCGATACCTTTGCTATGCGGATGCTCATGCATCCCGAAAATTACGATGTCGTCGTCACCACAAATATGTTCGGCGACATTCTTTCGGACGAAGCCGCAGGTCTGGTCGGCGGTCTCGGTATGGCGGCCGGTCTCTGCGTCGGTCCCGACTACTGCATGGCGCAGGCCACACACGGCTCCGCGCCCGACATCGCGGGAAAAAACATTGCTAACCCGTTCGCAATGATTCTTTCCGGCCAGATGATGCTCTCGTGGCTCGGCAATAAAAAGCATGACGCCGATGCCGTCGCCGCCGCGAAAGAGGTCGAGAATGCTCTTACCGCCGTGCTCGCAGACAAGGAGAATGTCACCCCCGACCTCGGCGGACGCGGCTCCACTGCAAAAATGGGGCAGGCCGTCTGCGCCCTTCTCTCAAAATAAATCCTGCGTATTTTAATTTTGCAAAAAAACTTCCGAAAAGAGAGATATCTCTTTTTCGGAAGTTTTTTATTCCATATCGACGGCGCACCTGTCTTTGCGGCAAAGGCAAATGCTTTTTCATACAACTCTTCCCCCTGTTTTTATCCCCGAAGGACGGAAAATCGTCCGCACAGTTCAGTGCACAAAAGGGCTCGGCATACCGATGGGAGAGCAGCGGTTTTTCTTCCGGCAGATTTTTCAGCGAATTCTCCAAGCGGACGGCACCGCCGGATAGGCGCGCTCTATCCCCACAAAATGATTTTGTCCGGCACAGCGGTATTCCCTCTTCGCCTTGCCTCTTCCATATTCTTTGGACCGCGCAAAAGATTCTATCCGCCGTTTGAAAAATTTTTCCTGCACAAACGGAGCCTCCCCACAGCGGATTGTTCGAAAATAATTGACATGCGTTGTGCTTTTTCCCGGCTTTGAATCCTCTGCCCCAAAATGCTTCTGCGGGAGCAGGTCTTTCGCTGCTTTTTAGAATCTTCCCTTTTCGGCAAATCGGAGAAAGGCGTCGCCGCGCGGACGCACAAGTGCCGGAAAGCCGCTCTCTTCCTCCAGCAGCTCCGCAAGGTTTATGACCTTAAGTCCGCTCTGCAGGGCGTAGTCCGCCGTCTGCGCGCTTCCGCTCGGGCGATGTGTCAGATAAGCCAGACAGATTCCGCTCAGATCGACCATCTCGTGATTTCTGCGGCGCAGGCAGCCGCGCGTATACCCCGCGGCCAAACAGCGAAAATCATCTGCGGCCCCGCGAATGCGCTCATACAAAAAACGGTCGGACATGCTCCAGCCGTCCGCCTGACCCAAATACGGTGCAACGACGATCAGCCGCAGAGCGGAGATCTCTTCCCGCAGAGAAAGCACCGTCTGCGCCGCCATTGTATCAAATCCCAACGCGCCGCCTGTCACAAAGCGGTACACGCCGTGCGCGGCCAGCGCGCGCACGCTTTGTTCGAGCAGACGCGGCAGGCTCTCCTCATGTCCGGGTGCAAGAATGCGGTGGCCGGTAAAGCAGCAGGTATGTGCGCGAAGAAAACCGTTTTCCAACTGCAAGAATCTCCTCTCTGATCGATTTTGAATGCATCTGTCGTGAAAAAGCAGCCCGCCTCGGCCAAAACGACGCCGGCCGCCGCCGCGAAGAACGGTTCACGGATATCACAGTTTTCGGCAGGATTTTGGCGATTTCCGTCAAAACAAGGCGAGGCCCTTTTCTGCCTCTTCTCCTAAACAGCCAAATTTCTGCGGCGTTATTTTTTCTCGTTCGGATGGCGAACCGCCCAAAGAATCGCAGAGCCCATCGCCGCAATCGCAAAGACCGCGCCCGCGTCGGGCCAGTTGAGCAGACTGCCAAAGATGCCGGCTCCCAAAAATCCGACGGCCACCGTGCCGAAAAACGCGAAAATCTCCATGTCTTTCCCCTTTCCTGCAAAACAGCGGAGTTTTTACGCTCCGCTGTTTTTTGATTCTTTACTTTTTGCCGTGCAGCGCCTTCATGCGCTGGTCGTTGTCGAGAATCCGCTTGCGGATACGCAGGCTCTTGGGCGTAACCTCCAGCAGCTCGTCGTCCGCGATAAACTCGATGCTCGCCTCGAGCGAGAGGCGGCGCGGCGGCACAAGGCGCAGCGCATCGTCCGACCCGGAGGCACGCATATTGCTGACGTGCTTTTTCTTGCAGACATTGACGACGATATCCTCATTCTTCGGGGAAGCGCCGACCACCATGCCCGCATACACCGGCGTGCCGGGATCGATAAACAGCTCGCCACGCTCCTGCGCGTTGAACAGTCCGTAGGTGACGGCTTCACCGGTCTCGTGCGCGATCAGAGAGCCGCTCTGGCGGCTGACGATTTCACCGCGGTAGGGACCGTAGTCGTAAAATACCGTGCCGATGATGCCCTCTCCCTTGGTGTCGGTCATAAATTCCGAACGGTAGCCGAACAGGCCGCGCGATGGAATGATGAATTCCAGCTTCATACGGGTATCGCCGAGAGGGCTCATTGAGACGAGGTCGCCCTTTCTCGAGCCGAGCTTTTCCATGACAGAACCGACGGCCTCGACCGGAACGTCAAGAATCGCGCGCTCCAACGGCTCGGTCTTCACGCCGTTTTCTTCTTTCAGCAGGGCGCGGGGCGCGCCGACCATGAACTCATAGCCCTCGCGGCGCATTGTCTCGATCAGGATGGAAAGATGCATCTCGCCGCGGCCGAGCACGCGGAAGGAATCAGTCGTATCGCTTTCCTCCACGCGCAGGGAGACGTCCTTGAGCAGCTCGCGGAACAGTCTGTCCCGAATCTGGCGGGAGGTGACGAACTTGCCCTCGCGGCCGGCAAAGGGACTGTCGTTGACGGAGAAGGTCATCTCTACAGTCGGCTCGGAAATTTTGGCGAACTCGATCGGTTCTATTTTGTCCACGGCACAGACAGTGTTGCCGATGTTGATGCCCTCGATGCCGGAGAACATCACGATATCTCCGGCCTTTGCTGACGAAACGGGGGTTCTGCCGATGCCGTCGAACTGATAGATGGCGGTAATTTTGCCGTTTATCCTGACGTCGGGATTATGAAAGTCGCACACTGCAACAGGCTGGTTCACTTTCAGCTCGCCGCGCTCGATGCGCCCCACGGCGGTACGGCCCACATAATCGTTATAGTCAACCGTTGTCACGGGCACCTGCGTCGGACCCTCGGTGTCGAGATCGGGGCAGGGAATATAATCCACAATCGTGTCAAACAGCGCGGCCAGATTTTCGCCCTGTACCTCGGGGGAGAAAGAGGACGTACCCGCGCGGCCGGAGCAGAACACCATCGGGGAGTCCAACTGCGCGTCGGAAGCGCCGAGATCCATCATCAGCTCCAGCACCTCGTCGACAACCTCGTGTACGCGGGCGTCGGGCTTGTCCACCTTGTTGACAACCACAATGACGGCAAGATCCATCTCAAGTGCCTTGGACAGCACAAAGCGCGTCTGGGGCATCGGGCCCTCGGCCGCGTCGACAAGCAGCAGCACACCGGAGACCATGCCCAGCACACGCTCAACCTCGCCGCCGAAGTCGGCATGTCCGGGCGTATCGACAATATTGATTTTAACCCCTTTATAGGTGACGGACGCGTTTTTTGATAAGATCGTGATACCGCGCTCGCGCTCCAGGTCGTTGGAGTCCATCACGCGGATATCGACCTGCTGATTCTCACGGAAAATGCCGCTCTGCGCGAGCATTCCGTCCACGAGAGTTGTTTTTCCATGGTCGACATGGGCGATAATGGCAATATTTCTTAAATCCGTTCTTTTCACGTTCGATCACCTTTCCGGAAATTAGTCCTTAACTGATTTATTATATCGCTTGGCGTCTTTCGCGTCAAGATGCCTTTTTACGGATTTTTCCGGGCCGTGCGGCAGACATTTTGCGCCCACCGAGCCGCATTCTGCAGGTCGGTCTCGTCCGGATGAGAAAGCGCCGCGTCAAAGTTCTGCAGGCTCTTTTTCAGCCGGTCGTTCTGCGGGTCGCGCGAAAGCAAAAGCTGATGCCGTTTTCTCACCTGCGCAGGCATTTTCCCCTGACAAAACCATGCGTCCAGAATTTCGTTCGACGGATCCACAGACTGCCGAACCCTTTCAAAGACCTTCTGAAAGTATGCATCGTCTCCGCCGAAGCCCGCCGTTGAAAAATACGCGAGCTTCTTTCCCTTGATTTTTTGAAAAGCCTCACGAATTTCCTCGCAGGCGTCTCCCTTATCCGTCCATGAGCCGACAAAGTACAGCTCCGCCTCGGGAAGTTTTAGACTATGCCCGCCAAAATAAGTGATTTCCTCCTGCTTCAGAGCCTCTCGGATTGCCTCGGCGACCGCCGCCGTGCTGCCTGTTTTGCTTGAAAACAAAATTGCGATATGCATTTTACAGCCCTCCGTTTTTTGCGCAGCCTTTTTCCCTATGGCAGCATGTTCATCTCTTGGTTTCAACCGCGCATACGGGACTTTTCTTTCGCATACGATGGGACAAAAAGGAGGAATTGGCCATGCACATTCCGTTCACGCGTCCGGACATCACCGAGGCGGAGCTCGCGGCCGTCTGTTCGGTGCTGCGCTCGGGCCGGCTTACCGGCGGCGAAACCACCCGCCGCTTCGCCTTAAAGCTCGCCCGGTACACCGGCGCGGACGGATGCGTCTGCGCCTCCTCCGCGACGGCGGGACTCATCGCGGCGCTGCTTTTTTGCCGCGTCGGACCGGGTGACGAGGTGATCGTGCCGGCCTATACCTTTACGGCGACGGCGGCCTGCGTGACCGCCGTGGGGGCGAAGCCTGTCTTTGCCGACGTGCCGGAGGGATCGTTTCACCTCGACGCAGACGGCGTCGAGTCCTGCCTTTCTCCTCGGACAAAAGCCGTTCTGGCGGTCGATTTCGGCGGCGTATGCTGTGACTATGAGGCGATCCGCGCCGTATGTCCGCCCGGTGTGGCCGTCATTGCGGACGCCGCCCACGCGCTCGGCGCGCAGAGCTGCGGCACGATGGCCGATTTGACGGTATTTTCCTTTCATGCGGTGAAAAATCTGACCACCGCCGAGGGCGGCGCGGTTGTGTGGCGCCTTCCCGGGCGCTGCCCCGGCGAGGTGGAAAAGACGCTTTCGCATCTTCTTCTGCACGGACTTGACCGTGCCTCTCCGATCAAATGCTGCGCCGCCGATTATGACGTACTGTTTCCCGGTACAAAGGGCAATCTGCCCGACGTACTCGCGGCGATCGGGCTGTCACAGCTTTCGCGGTACGACGCGATGCTCTCGCGCAGGCTCTCCGTGTGTCGCCGGTACGACGCGGCACTGCCCCCGGGCTGGACGGCGCTGCAGCATGACGAAACGACCTCGGCGCACCTGTACGCCGCGCTTCTGCCGGAGGGGCTCGACCGCGGCGCGGTTTTTGCACAGTTTGCCCGCGAAGAGATCGAGTGCAGCGTGCACTTCAGGCCCCTGCCCCTGACGACGGCATGGCGCCCGTGCGCATCCGCCCCTGCAGCGTACCCCAATGCCGAGGCGCTCTGGCGGCGGGAATTATCCCTGCCGCTTTCGAGCGTGATGACCGACGAGGAAGTCGATGCGGTCTGTGCCGCGCTGAAACGGTATGCGTAAGACTTTCCCGCAGGGTTCGCTCTGACCCGCCGAACACCGCGGATCGATCCGGCGCAGCTTTCGTTTGTGCAAGAACACCTTGCGCCGTCTGCCGCTTCGCCGGCGACTTTGCAAAAGCGGGCCTGTCGGGAGCTGCGAAGCCCGCGCTTCGGACGCGCGGCAGATAGATGCGTCTGTTTTTCTGCCCCCTTGCGCAGAAAAACAGACGCAAAAAATCCCCCTCGGAGAGTGAGGGGGATTTTTTTATGAATCAAAGATTCTTTTTACCGGAGATTGTCTGAGGCAGTGCTCAGGCAGCAGCGCCGGTAGTGGGGTTGTTGTTGCCGCCCTCTTCAACAGAAGCAGCCTTCAGCTCCACATCGGAGATGGCATAGGTGCCAAGGGTCTTAGCGTTGAAGAGGAAGCCCTCTTCCCACTCGTCGTACTCAGCGTCCATAGCAACAACCTTGCCATCGACAACCTTGTAGAGGTAGGTGCCTTCGTCCGCATAGAGGGTGACTTCGGCGGTCTTCTTGAACTTGCCGGTCAGAGCCACGAAATCGAGGTTCGCATCCGGATACGCATCGACAACCGCATCAACCTCATCGACCTTGTAGAAGAGCAGAATCTCTTCTTCGTTGGTCACGTCGGCGACAACGGAAGCAACGGCGTTCTTGGAGGACTTATCCTTGGCATCATTCTTAGGAACAAAGTAAACCGTGAACTCGTCTCTGTCGACATCCTCGAAATCGTAAACGATCTTGGAATCGGTGACATACAGTTTCTTGACGGTATCGTCCAGAGTGATGTTTTCTTTTTCATTGGTCTTGTACTCGATGGTCAGATCAACGTCAAAATAGTGGTCGATCTTTTCCTTGTTGTCGCCGGTGCCAGAGGTGCCCTTGAGGTAGATCTTGCCGGCGAGGTCTTCGCCCTCAAGCTCAGATCCGGTGGTGGTCAGCGCGACAAAGTAAGCGCCGCCCTTCTTGACGATCTCAACAGACTTGACATACTTCTCGCCATCGGTCCACTTGGGGGTGACCTTCAGACCGGAAACAGTCTTGGAGTCGGTGACGCGGGTATAAATATACTTCGTAACTGTCGCGGCTTCGTCTCCAGTTTCGATCTGCTTGAAGCTGCCATCATTGTCAAGCTTGTAAAAAGCCGTTTCGGGCGCTTCTTTCGAAATACTTGCATACTCTTCCTGCGTAACAGGCTCATAGTTCATCAGCTCAAAGTAACGAGTCTGTCCAAAAGACACTGTTTCAACTTCGCCCATATAGTTATTTTCGGGTTTATACTCATCCTTGTCATACGCGAACATCTTGTTCTTAGTAACCTGGAACAGACTGGGGACATCGCCGTCTTCATCCTTCAGATAGGAGTTGTCGGCAAACGCGACAGCGGCAAGGGACAGTACCATGGCGAGAGCCAGGGCGAGTGCGAATACCTTTTTCATCGGTAAATTCCTCCTAAAATTTTTTCCGGGCCGGGGCGGCTACTCTCCAGCCGCCCCGACCTGTTCGGCGGGGCTGGCGGTTTGTTCCTCCGTCCCCCGTCCTTGTTACAAAATATAACAGCAAAATTTCCATATTGCAACTATTATTTTAATTTGTTGTCATTTTTTTTTTT
>CAKQGD010000015.1 GCA_934232845.1 uncultured Oscillospiraceae bacterium | reverse complement strand
CAGCCACACTGTTTGCGTAATTCATACCGGGAAGAAACAGCGCGCTGCTCATCGGAAATGCCGCGACGGAATACGCGGGATCCGCCTCGCCCATATCCACGATGCCCTGCACAAGAGAGTCATAGATTGAGGCGGAGGTCACAAGCGTATCGCCGGGATACAGCGTGATCTCGACTTTGCCGTTTGTTCTTTCCTTTACTTCGTCCGCGAAGTACTGAAACGTTTCGTTTGCGCGATGAGAAGAACCGAGGGAAATTGCCCAGTTCAGCTTGACGGGCTTCATGTTTTCCAATGCGGTTGCCAGATCGTCCGTCGATTCGCCGACAGACTGGCTTTCATTGGCGGGAGAGCCGCCGCATCCGGCCAGAAGGGCGAGAGTCATGCACACGGCAAGCAGGATCGCTAAGATTCGCTGATTCATTTTTTCTCTTCTCCTTTTCATAACAAATTATCCGTTTTGATCCGCCTGAATTAACGAGCTGTTTCCGCTTCGATCAGCTCGTAGCGGGTCTTGATATACTCGGAAAGCTCTGCGAACTGTTCTTCCTTCATTCCCTTGAAGCGGCGCTGCAGCTTGAGATAGTTCTCAACCTCGCCGAGCTTCGCGGGCTTCTGGCTGACGGTGACCTTGCCGTTCTCATACTCGAACAGCAGCCAAGCGCCGCTCTGAACCGCCTCACGGGCGACCTCGATGCTCTTGGCAAAGGGATATCCCCAACCGGTCGGGCAGGGGCACTGAATGTGCAGCACACGGGTGCCCTCAATGTCACGAGCCTTTTTGACCTTGCGCTTAAGGTCGGGCAGATTGGCAATCGATGCGGTCGCAGCATAAGGAACATCGTGCGCCATTACGATGCGCATCAGGTCCTTGCTGTGGCCGAGCTTGCCGGCAGGAGTCGTCGTCGTGGACGCGCCGCAGGGCGTAGAAGAACTGCCCTGAATACCGGTGTTCATGTAAGCTTCGTTGTCGTAGCAGATGTAGAGAATGTTGTCGTTTCTCTCCATTGCGCCGGAGAGGGACTGCAGGCCGATATCAACGGTCGCGCCGTCGCCGGCAAACGCCACCACCTTGGTGTGATCGTTGCCCTGCTGCTTGAGGCCCGCGGCAATACCGGAAGCGATCGCAGCGGAGTTCTCGAGGTTGCCCTGAATACCCGCCATCTTCACGCTGGCTTCAATACCGGTGCCGGAAAACATCGCGGCGCAGCCCGGAGGGATCACCAGAACGATGTCCTGTCCGAGGGTCTCGAATACGTTGCGAGCGATAATTTCAAGACCGCAGCCCTGACAGGTGCTGATGCCGTGGGAAACGAGGCCCTTAGCCTCTGCATTGATCTTATACATCAGAAATCCACCTCCCTGAGAGCCATGGGATCGCCCTGAAGGTCGAACCACTGGTCGTTTTCAGTGCGCTTGCCCTCGCGGATCTCAACCAGCTCGCCGAAAATCTTCTCGAAGGAATGGTTGGAGATATCGCGACCGGCAAGACCGCCGATATAGCTGTAAATCTGGGTCTTTTCGCCGTAAAGCGCAGCCTTGACCTCGTCGCAGACGGGCGGGCAGCAGCCGCCGAGACCGGCGGAACGGTCGACTACACCAACAACGGGAACGTTCTTGAGCAGATCGCGAACGATCTCGGTCGGGAACGGACGGAACATCACGAGCTGCAGCACGCCGGCCTTGATGCCCTTTTCGCGCAGCTGGTTCACAACATACTTTGCGGTACCGGACATGGAACCGATGGTTACGACGGCAACCTCGGCATCGTCGAGCATGTAGGGACGAACAACGCCCATCTCGCGGCCGAAGCGCTTGGTGTATTCGGCAAAAACCTTCTCCGCAACACCGGCGGCGGCATCAAAGCCGGCCTTCTGCTGGTAACGCATCTCGGTGTACTCAGCGGTCGGGCACAGGTCGTTGACAAACATCGGATCCTTGGGGTCGAGGTACATATTGCGGCGGACATACTCGCCGACGAAATCATACGCCTCGTCGTCTTCGGGAACGAAAACCTTCTGCATCGAGTGAGAGAGGAAGAAGCCGTCGAGACAAACCATCGAAGGAGTCATGACGTCTTCGTGCTCACTGACGCGCATGGCGCAGAGATACAGGTCCAGAACGTCCTGCACGGTGCCTGCGTAGAACTGCAGCCAGCCGGTGTCACGCTCGGCCATCGTATCCTGATGGTCGCACCAGAGGCTCCACGGAGCCACGAGGGAGCGGTTGACAACGGGCATGACGAGCGGAACGCGGCAGCCGCTGGTGACGCCGCAGACCTCATGCATCAGCGCAAGGCCGACGGAAGAGGTGGCGGTAGCGGCGCGGACACCGGTGAGCTGTGCGCCGATGCAGACGGACATGGCGGAATGCTCCGACTCGACGCGGACATACTGCGCCTTGATGCTGCCGTCGGCAACACAGTCGGAAAGATGCTCCGCGATGGAGCTCTGAGGAGTGATCGGGTAAGCGGCGATGACGCCGGGCTTGACAAGGCGGATGGCCTCAACCGCGGCGCTGTTGCCGTCGAACATTTTGACCGGCATTATTCTCCGCTCCTTTCATCGATCAGTTTTATGCACTGCTTGGGGCATTCGTTGACGCAGATGCCGCAGCCCTTGCAGTAGTGCCAGTTGAATTCCACGGGGGTATCTCCTTCTTTATGGATCGTGATGCAGTCCACAGGACATACTCTCGAGCAGGTGCCGCAGCGGATGCAGGAGGATGCGTCGACGGACGGACGCTCCAAACGCCAGCTACCGGTATTCGCCGCTTCAAAAACAAGCGAGCAGGGCCCGAGGATCTTACGCTTCGCAGGTGCTGTCGTAGGCGTCGCGAGCTGCTTTGACATTCTTATCCCCTACCTTTCCAAAACTATCCCGCACCGCGTTCTCCACCGCTTCAATGGAGACGAGGCCGGTCTTTGCCAGCGCGCCGAGCATAGCGCTGTTCGGGATCGAAAGACCAATGGCGTTGAGGGCGGCGGCGGTTCCGTCGCAGCGATAGATCTTCTTAAAGGGGAAGATCTTGCGGTAGCGTTCGACAACCTCGTCGCTGCCGGTGTTCAGAACGAGGATCGTATCCTTGTGGCATCCCTCGCTGATGTCGATGTTCTTGTCGATGATCGTCTCATCCATCACGAGAACGATATCCGGCTCATAGACGTAGCAGTTGAGAAGGACAGGCTTGTCGTCTACGATGATATGCGCAAAAACGGGTGCTCCGCGGCGCTCATGGCCGTACGCGGGCACGGTAATCGCATACTCGTCCTGATACAGCGAAACTGCTTCGGAAAGCACCTTCGCCGCTGTGACGGCGCCCTGACCTCCTATTCCGAAAAATTTGATCCGTTGCATCAACCGATTTCTCCTTTCGTTTGATTTCGCGCTCTGCAGCGCTTTCCCGGCAGGCGCGCCTTTTAAAAAAGCCGTCCCGCCATTTATTGCAAGCCGAAATTTTCGGCCGTGCAGCAAAAATAATATTGAAATTTTTCTTGACAACCTGCAAATCTATCTTGTATAATTTCGCATAGAGAAACCATGTTTCGTTTCTTGGCAAAAAATTAATCCTTCGCATTCAGTAAAGAAAGGAAAGCACCATGGAAGATTCTCAGTATTATCTCAATTCCGTCGGCAATGCGCTGCGTGTTATGGATCTGCTCAGCACACAGAAGTCGATGAGCATCACGGAAATTCATAAAACTCTTTCTCTCGGAAAAACGAGCGTGTTCCGACTGCTTTATACGCTGGAAAGCGGCGGCTACGTTGACCGCCTGCCCGATGCACAGTACCGTTTGTCAAGCAAGTTCATCCGTTATGGAAATCTGGTGCTCAAACGGCAGAATTTTATCGTTGCGGCCCGTCCCTATCTGCGCGACCTGTGCGACCGAACCAACCAGTCGAGCCACCTTGTCGTATTCGACGCCGCAGACGGATTTGTGACCTTTCTCTTTAAAGAAGCCTCAAAAACCGGTCTGCAAAGCGCCTCGACCATCGGCACCAGAATGGAAGCCTATCGCTGCGGCACCGGAAAAATGCTGCTGTCATCGCTGGACGAAGACACCTTGGCAGACGTGCTTTCAAAATATCATTTTCAAAGTTACACGACCAATACGATTATCTCACCCGACGCGCTGCGCAGAGAACTGAAGCGGATTCGCGAACAGGGATATTCCGAAGACCGCGAAGAATCTGAAGTGGGCCTGAGCTGCATTGCGGCTCCGATCTATGACCGCGAGGGCGGCATGGTTGCCGCGATCAGTATTTCCGGCGCAACCAGCGCAATCAATACACATAAGGAGCAGAAACTTTCTCTTCTGCGGGAAGCCGCGCGCCGTATTTCGGCACAGCTGGGACATTAAAACAGTGTTTCTGTATGCGGAATTCGGTTTCTCTTTATGAATATCTTATAAAACTTTTCGCTATAAATCAAGTCATTTTCGCACTTTTTCCGTCGAAACGCTAAATTTATAACATTTATCTATTAGACTTTTTTATTTTTATATAGTATAAACAAAAAATTTGCGCTCGTTTTGACGATCCGTTTCATTCGTGTCGATTAATATCATATATATTTTCAATCGATTTTTTCGAGGTTTCTCATAGAGAAATTTTCTTTTTACAGACCGCAAAATCAAGCCGGACAAAACATTCAGAGCATATCTATCGGATTCAAAGCTCAAATCACAAAAGTACGAATTCTTATAATTAAAATAAAATTTGGTTTTAAAGCCGCGCCTTTCGGCGCGGCTTTTTTATAAAAAACCCGCACGGCTGCGTTATGCAGCCGTGCGGCAGATAAAAAGAAGGGGGATTTTAAAGTGCGGGAGCGGAAACAGGCGGTCTGCGGACATGAGAATGCTGCTCAAAGCCGTATGCGATCTCAATCAGCAGCGACTCGGTCCACGGACGGCCGATAATTTCCATACCAACCGGTACGCCGATGGGGGCATCCTTGCTGGGCGCAAAGCCGGCGGGCACCGCAATCGAGGGCAGCCCGCACGACGAACAGAGCACGCCGTTGCGCTGCTGCTGGTTGCCGCCGATTTTACAGACAAGCTGCTGCTGATGCGGATATACCATTGCGTCAAGCTCGAGCTCCGCCATGATTTTCATGATGTGTGTCTTGACACCGATTTTATTGTACATCTTTTGCAGATAGCGCGGTGTACCGACGCCGAGCTTCATCGCATCGCGCATATTTCCTTCGGAAAAGGGATGGAACAGCCCCTTGTCGAGAATTTCCTGCATGCTGTGAACGGGCCACTCCGGCGGAAGATCCTTCAAATAACCATTGAGGTGATCCTTGAAATCGTCAAGATGCACCGACGTTTCGCTCGTCAGCCACGGCTGGTCGATATTGTCATGGATCGGAACCAGCGTCGCTCCGTTTTCCTCAAAGACCTTGAGAGCGTTTTTCATCACCTCGTTGGTCGAACGGTTGACCTCTTCTTTTCCGAAAAGGCTTTCCAGTACACCAATGCGCTTCCCTTTCAAGCCGTCTGCGTTGAGAGAGTCCAGATAACTGCCCGGAATGTGTCCGACACTCCACGCCGTTTCGTCGTCGTCGGGATCATAGCCCGCAATCACTTCAAGGCAGCGCGCGGCGTCCTCGACCGTGCGGCAGATCGGTCCGGCCGTATCCTGCGTCAGCGAATAGGGCACAATGCCCGCGCGGCTGACAAGGCCGATTGTCGGGCGGATGCCGACAAGGCTGTTTGCCGAAGAAGGCGAACGGATCGAGTTGATTGTATCGGTGCCAAGACCGATCACACCGATGTTGGAAGCGATCGTAGCGCCCGTTCCGCCCGAAGAACCGCCCGGCGTCCGGGTCGGATCATAGGGGTTTACAGCCTGCCCCATGATGGAGCTGATGCTCTCGCCCCAGATCGCAAATTCATGCAGGTTGGTTTTTGCCAGAATGATCGCGCCGGATTCCCGGATGCGTTTGGTGACGAAGGAATCCTTCGGCGGCACCCAGCCTTTGAGCGCGATTGACCCCGCCGTGGTCTGCATATCGGCGGTATTGAAATTGTCCTTCATCATCACGGGAATTCCGTGAAGAGGACCTCTGAATTCCCCATGTTCCCTAAGATATTCGTCACAGGCGTCCGCTTCCTGCAGCGCCCGCGGGTTGACCAGAATCACCGAATTGATTGCCGGACCCGCATGATCGTAGGCCTCGATTCTGGCGAGATATGCCTCAACCAGCTCGCGGCAGGTCAGAGTCCCTTCCTTCATCGCGGCATGGATTTTGGCGACGGTGGTCTCCATTAAATCAAATTTCATTGTGTTGTTCCTTTCTCATCCACAAAACATGGCAGCAGTACTGTGAACAGACTGGCTCTCTTTTTTAAAAAAGCCGTGCCTTACACAGGCAAGAAGGATGCGACGATGAAAATAATGCCGCTGCAGAGCATGATTGCGGTCGAGTAGCCCATGATATCCTTCGCCTTCAAGCCGGTAATGCCGAGCAGTGCAATTGCCCAGAAAGGCTGGAACATATTCGTCCATGTGTTGCCGTATGCGACCATCAGGCAGGTTTTTACCATATCGGCATTCATCATCTTTGCAGAGGCGATCGCGACAGGGCCCTGCACGGTCCACTGGCCGCCGCCGGACGGAACAAACAGGTTCACCAGCGAAGCAGACAGGAATGTCCAGAGATAGAAGGTTGTCGCGGTGGAAATCGCCACAATGCCGTTGGCAAGAATGGTAACGAGGCCGGAATACTTGATCATGCCCATGATGCCTGCATAGAACGGGAACTGGAAGATGATGCCGGCGGTGCCGCCCGCAGCCGCGCCGACCGCGCGGACATAGTTGGCGATGTTGCCGTACAGCAGAATGCCGACAAACAGGAAAATAAAGTTGACCATGTTGATATCAAGCGCCGAAAAACCCTTGGTAGCGAAGGAGTATACAACCTGGAAAAGACCGAGAAGGCCGATGATCCATGCGACGATCGGGCTGTAGTTGAGAATATCGCCGACGGACGGGTTCTCCGGGCGCTTGGAAATCGGAACATCCTCAATCTCGATGGCACGCAGCGCGTCCGGCTCAAGAGGCGTGATGTCTTCCGCCTTCGGATGCATCATCGAAGCGGCAAGAGGCGGCAGGATCAAAAGCGCAATCGTCACAAAAATGTTCATCGGGTTGATCATGTATTCGCTCATCGGGATAATGCCCATTTCGGATTCCAGCACATGGCCGGGCGTTGCGATGGACAGACCGATGGAGGCGGACAGCATACCGTGCCACGTCATCTGGCCGACATATCCGCCGGCGGCGATGAGTCCGTACTCAAACGGAATCTTCTTAATCCGCAGCTGCTTCGCCATTTCCTTAGCCAGCAGGGCGCCCACAATCAGGCTGAGGCCCCAATGCAGATAAGAGACCAGAATGGATACCAGAGTGATCATCCAAACCGCCTGTTTACCGCTCTTGGGAACGGCCGCAAGACGGCGGATGCCGTTTTTCACGGCGGGAGAGTTGGCAATCGCGTTGCCCGTTACGACGATGAGGGCCATCTGCATGGCAAAAGCCAGCAGTTCCCAGAATCCCTTGGACCAGTGCTGCACCATCTGGAGGGGGGTCTGCTTTGCAAGGAAGATGCCGAGCAAAAATGCAATCAGCGTCAGTACCATCGCGAAGATACTCGCGTCCGGCATGTATTTCAGAGAAAAGCGAAGGCAGGAGTTGCCCATGCGAGTGATAAAATTGTCCTTAGAAGTCGTCGTGTTCTCGTTTGCCACAATAACTCATCCTTTCTTTTCTTACAGAATTTTCGATTGGGTTTCAAGTGTTTTGAACGGATATATGGGATCTTTATGCGTCGCCAAGAATCTGAAATCCTCCGCCGATGGTCTTATGGGAGGAATACTCATGAAAGCCCAGATCGCCGTAGATCGCAACTGCAATGCAGTTCCCCTTGCGAACCACACCGATCTTCAAGCGGCAGTTCTGCCAGACGGAGGAATCCAACCTTGTGCCGAGCGTAGCTTCCTGCACCGCATGTGCCAGCGGATGGATGTGCGCCCGCTTGCGCTCGATGACATTGGCATTCAGGCAAGCCCCTATCACATTACCGGTGATTCTTCTGAGCGCCTCCGTATCGTTGCCGGAAATCATCGTCGCGGCACAGCGGCATTCATGTCGGGAGAAAAAGGCGATGATTTCCTTTTCTTCTTCGATAGATCCCGTCATGGCAATCTGAACCGCCGCGCGAAAAGGGTTTGCCTGCTCATCAGGGAGCAAATAACGAACAAAGTCCAAAGGCTGTTCTCCTCTCTTTTCATGTTAAGTCTCCGCAAAGAGTTCCAAAACCGTTCTGAAACAATCCTATGATTCTTTCGCAGACGGAATACGGACTTTTCAAGTTCATCCATAAGCCCGTTCCTCCGCGGGAACATTCCTCCTTTTCGAAATTTTTTTCAGGCGGTGGCCGACGCCTTGAAAAAAGTTTTAAAAAAATTGAGAACCAGAATAGCCAGACCCCGGAAGTCTGTTTCCTATTCAAAATTCTCAATTCAAATCGATTTGTTCAGTTGTAAGAATAAGCAGGCGGCCGCTCACAAAATTCATAATCAGAAAATCCAAGCCGTCAATTAATAGATTTTCTTTGTTTATATTATTGCATATATGTGAACAGTTTGCAAGAGGGAATGAGATAACAAATTAGCTAATCTTTTTCATCAATCTTTATACTTTTGATACAATAAGCCTCCGATATCGTACTTTACTGCGCATACAGATATAAAAGCCAAGGAAATTCTGTCATTCGTAACGCAGCGCCTCAATCGGATCAAGCTTCGCTGCCTTGTTCGCAGGATAGTAGCCGAAAAATACACCGATCTCCATCGAAAAGAAAAACGCCGCCAAGACGGCCGATAAAGACGCATGGGCAGAATATCCCATCAGGCTGCTCGCGGCAGCTCCGCCGCTGACGCCCAGCGCAATACCGATGCCTCCTCCGATCAGGCAGATAATAACCGATTCGACGATAAACTGCAGGCAGATCGCTTTGTTCGGCGCACCGAGCGCTTTACGGGTTCCGATTTCGCGGGTACGTTCCGTGATGGAAACCATCATGATATTCATCACGCCGATGCCTCCGACCAGCAGGCTGATCGCCGCAATCGCCGCAATCGCCAGCTCTACCGTGCCGAGCATCTCCGTCACGGTGTCCACCATGGATTCAAGATTGCTCGTTTCCACGGTATAGCTCTCGTTGCGGGTATAGTAACCGGCGAAAAAATCTTCCGTCGCCTGCATCAGCTCCTTCGTGTCTGCGTCTGCCGCGCCGACTACCGTAAAGGTCTCGTAGCCGGGATCCGAAAAATTCATCCTCTTCGCCATATCCATCGTGATATAGATCGGCGTGCTGATCGTCGAAGAAGTCCGAGATGTGCTTTCCTCATAATCATAAACACCGCAGATGGTAAATTCATAGGACTTCTGCCCTATCGTCATGTGCAGCGTTTTTCCCACCCCATCCTGATGTTTTCCGAAGAAATATTCCACCAGATAGTCCGATACGACCGCGAGTTTTCTGGTGCCGTCCGTTTCCCGGACGAAGCGCCCATACAGCATTGTAATGTCGTTGGCTTTGGCATAGTCATCGTTGACGCCCGTAACCGTACCGGTTAAGGTGTCCTCAAGCGTGCCCGAGGCAACCGTCGCGCTGCCGGCACTTTCCGCAATCGAAACCGCATACACCGCTTCTCCGAAGGCTTCCCGGTATTCCGTGATCATCGCATCGGTGATCAGATCTTCCTCCTCCGGGCTTTCCATGCGAAACATTCTCACCTGTACGCCGTTGGAGGACTGCGAATCGTCATCCTCTTTTTCCGCCAAGGCAACCGTGATGTTGCTGACCCCCATACTCTGCATCGAATCGGAGATAGAGCCGGTCAGCGAGTCGCCGACCGTCACGATTGCAATCACGGAGCCGATACCGATGATAATACCGAGCATCGTCAGAAGCGCCCTCATCTTGTTCGCGCGCAGGCTGACAAACGCCAGCACAATATTATCCCAGATCCCCATGGTACGCCTCCCCCCTTTGTTCGGCGACGATGTTTCCGTCCTTCAGCGTCAGAATGCGCTGGGTTTCCTGTGCCAGTTCACGGTTATGTGTAATCAGTACGATGGTCTTTCCCAAATTTTCGTGCAGCTCGTGAAAAAGATCCATCACCGTGCGGCTTGTTTCCGAGTCCAACGCGCCCGTCGGTTCGTCGGCAAGAATAATCGCCGGATCATTTGCAAGGGTGCGCGCGATGGCGATGCGCTGCTTCTGCCCGCCGGAAAGCTCATTCGGCTGATGCTTCGCGCGCATATCCATTTTGACCATTTTTAAAAGCTCCTCCGCACGGCGGCTGCGCTCCCGGCGCCCGACGCCGGCATAAAGCATGGGAAGCTCTACATTCTTCTGTGCACTGGTGCGCCCGATCAGATTATAAGTCTGAAAAACAAAGCCTATCTCCCGGTTGCGGATTTCGGACATCTGCGCGTCTTTTGCCTTGCAGATGTCGATCCCATTCAGCCAATAGCTGCCTTCTGTCGGGCGGTCCAGCCCGCCGATTATATTCATCAGCGTGGATTTACCGCTGCCGCTTTCGCCTACCACCGACACAAATTCCCCCGGATAGACCAGCAGGTCAATTCCGTGCAGAATCTCCAGTTCATTCGGCTGTCCGACGTAATAGCGTTTGATAATGCCGCGCATCTCGATCACGGGCTTTTTTTCCTGCGCCGGAGACAGAGTTTTCTCTGATAAAATGTTTTTCGACGGTGCGCTCATGTTACATTCCTCCGGGCATTTGGCCCGGCATGCCTCCGCCGTTCGGCATGCCTGTGCGATTGCCGCCGTTTGTCGCCTGCCCGACATTTCCCATACCGCCTCCGATATTCAAAACACCTTCGTTCTCTTCGGTTTCATCCTCTGCTGCGGTATAGGTCGCCTCGATCAGATCCGCGCTTGCGCGCACCTCCATCCCTTCTTCCAAACCGTCGCCGTGAATCTCAATATAATAGTCTGTCTGTGCGCCTGTTTCGACGACGACCTCTTCAAAAGTCATATCCGTACCGCTGCCGCCCGTCTTGACGTAGACGATTTTCTCACCGTCTGCATTTTCCCCGACCGCGTCATACGGCACAACAAAAACATCCTCGGTCGAGGAAACCACAAGCTGCACCTTCGCATTGACGCCGATCAAAAGGCCGTTGCTGCCGCCGAGCACAGACACCTCCGCCGCAAAGGTAGAGGAGGATCCCATGCTGACCGTTGCGGTCGGAGCCAGCTGCGTCAGTTCTCCTTCAATTTCGCCTTCCACAGAATCGCTGGTGATAATCGCACGCATACCGAGCTTGACGGACTCGATGTCATACTCCGCGATAGAAATAGAAATCACCAGATTTTCGGTATCCTGAATCGTCGCTACGTTGCTTTCCGACAGACGGCTGCCAACCGTCGCGTTGAGCGACGTCACATAGCCGGAGGTTTCCGCTTTTAAGGTGTAATCTTCCAGCTCATCATACAGATCTTCCAGATCGTCGCTCTCTTGAGCGTCCTGTACATCCTCTAAAGCGGTTTCAACCTCTTCTTCGCGGTCCTTCACCGTATCCTCGTAATCCTCATATTTTTCCTGAGCGGACTCATACGCAGAGAGCTTTTTTTCATAATCGCTCTGAAGGCTGTCAAAACTCAGCGAATCTTTCAAAAGCTTCAGTTCGTCGTCCGCCTGTGCGAATTCTTCCTCTGCGTCAGCATAGGCGGTCTCGGCCTCGGATACGGCCTCCTGCGCAGCTTCGATATCGGCCTCCAGTTCCTTTTCCTCATCCGACCCGGATTCATAGCCGTCGCTTTCCTGATATTTTTCAAGAGCACTCTCTGCCTTTTTCAGCGAAGACTTTGCATCGGCAAGGCTGCCTGCCGCATCTTGAAGCGCGTCCTCGGCATCGTCGGCATCATTCTGCAGCGTTTCGATGCGGTTTAACGCATCTTTATAATCGGAATAAGCCGAGCGGTAGGCCTTTCTGGCATTGGTATAATCGTCTTCATAATCCTCGTAGGTTTCAACGGCTTCATTGTAGCGCTCAACTGCTTTTTCGTAGCTTTCCTGTGCACGGTCGATGGAATCCTGCAGGTTTTCTTTGGCGCGGGTGATTTGCTTTTCGATCTCAGAGGTATCGAGCGTACAGATCACGTCGCCTGCCTCTACATAATCCCCGACCGCGACAGAGACCGTCTTGACCGCAGCATTGAGATTTGTCGTCACCGTTGAAACGTCGGCACTTTCAACCGTTCCCGTCGCACTGACTGTATCCTCGAGCGTCGTGCGGGTCAGCGTTGTTGTGCGCACATAAGAAAATCCGCCCGCATTCTGCGCTTTCTGTGTGCTTCTCATCCGAGGCAGAGCAATCGCCGCGAACAGTATCGCCGTGGCAAGCAGCAGCACCAGCAGAAGATACCTCTTTTTTCTTCTCATAAGATGCGCTTTCAAGCGCGATACAAGTCCGTTCACCTTTTCCATGCCGTGATCTCTCCTTCCCGATATCGGCCCGACGAAACGGCCGAATTCCACCTTTTGATTTTGACAAGGCAGAGTGACGGTTTCGTGAAAGCCTTTTGACGGTTTCACAAAAATATGGAAAAAGAAACGTCAATCCGTTTTGAATGCCAGTGGATCATATAAAACAAAAAAACACCCGTTTTATGTAAAGCAGGATGTTTTTGCATGCAGACCGGTATCTTTCAAGCTTTATAGCGGCTCACGGATAAATCCCGAACAACCCCGCAGCGTGCCGATGTACATGCATAAAAATCAGCGGCAGGTATTTCCCCTGCCGCTGAAATCTGTTTTTTAAACGGGTTTATTCGTAAATCGGAAACTGCTTTGTCAAAGCGACGACAGCCTCCTGCGCCTTTTGACGGTTCCCTTCAAAGTCGCGGGCCACCATTCCCATGATTTGGGCGATTTTAATCATCTCAGGCTCACGCAGACCGCGGGTTGTGGCCGCGGGAGTGCCCACGCGGATGCCGGAGGTAACGGTGGGCTTTTCCGGGTCATTGGGGATGGCGTTCTTGTTGACGGTGACATAGCACTCGTCCAGACGGGTTTCCATCTCCTTGCCGGTGATGCCGAACGGACGCATATCAACCAGCATCAGGTGGTTGTCCGTGCCGCCCGATACAAGCCGAAAGCCTTCCTTCAACAGTGCATCGGCGAGTACGGCAGCATTCTTCACGATCTGCGCACCGTATTCTTTGAACTCCGGCTTGAGCGCTTCGCCGAAGCAGACGGCTTTGGCCGCGATAATGTGCATCAGCGGTCCGCCCTGCGTACCGGGGAAGATCGCGGAGTCAATTTTCTTTGCGAGCTCCTCCTTGCAGAGAATCAGTCCGCCGCGGGGACCGCGCAGCGTCTTGTGCGTGGTTGTCGTGACAACGTGCGCATACGGAACGGGATTTTCATGCACACCGGCCGCGACCAAGCCCGCGATATGTGCCATATCGACCATCAGGTATGCGCCGACGGAATCCGCAATCTCACGGAACTTTTTGAAATCGATCGCACGCGGATATGCGGATGCACCCGCAAGAATCATTTTCGGCTTTGTCTGCTGAGCAAGGTCATAAATCGCATCGTAGTCAAGGCGCTCCGTCTCCGCATTCAAAGAATAGGGCACGCAGTGAAAATACTGTCCCGAAATATTGACCGGACTGCCGTGAGAAAGATGCCCTCCGTGGGCGAGGTTCATTCCCATATAGGTGTCGCCGGGCTGCAGAAGCGCCTTGAAAACAGCGAGATTCGCCGAGGCGCCGCAATGCGGCTGTACGTTGGCGTGGTCGGCGCCAAACAGCTCGCAGGCGCGCCGGCGTGCAAGCTCCTCGGTGACATCAACCTCCTGACATCCGCCGTAGTAGCGTTTTCCAGGATATCCCTCGGCGTATTTATTGGTCAGACAAGAGCCCATTGCGACCATTACCGCGGGAGAGACGATATTCTCCGACGCGATCAATTCAATGTTGCGCTGTTCGCGGGCATACTCTGCCAAAAGCGTCGCGCCAACCTCGGGATCGGCTGCGGCGACGAAATTCATCATTTCTTTAATCACGAAAATTCCTCCTTGCCAACTATCAAAAAATGGCTTTTCATTCATTCAGCATAACAGACCGCCGCGGCAAAGTCAATCAGAAAGGAAGGAGAAAGGCTTTTCTTTTGCCGCGGCCGCACCAGCTTAAAACTGCCGCAGTCTGCGAAAAGTTTTTTCTTGCTTCGGGTTTTGCTTTTTATACCAAATGTGAAAGTCTTCGCTTGTTTTATTTTTGGAAAAGCGAACGCATTTTTATTTCTTTTCCGCCGCGTATCATGATGTGAAACCAGAGGAGAAAATCTATCCCAGAAGGCCTTATGCGATGTGAAAAAGAGTTTTCAAAAATATAAAAGACACTTTTCTTTTTTGGTGTATTATTTTTAAAAAGACGACACCGATGCCGCGCAGAATATATCATACAGAAGAAAAAGCCGCAAAAAGCAAGCGGTTCAAGGTGCCTTTTGTACCTTGAACATTATAAAAAACTTGCGCTGCACCCCAGTGTGATATAATATAAATGCCAAGATCAACCCCAAAACTGATAGGCCAATGACAGTATGGAGGCAGACGATATTGAATCCTTTGAACTTTTACCGCAAATCACCCGTACAAAAGGAATGGGAGGCCCTATGCATAAAAGAAAAGCGTTTCTTGGAGCGGAGACAGAAAAAACAAGAGCCTGCCCTGAACCGTCTGCTTGCTGAGAAAATTCCCCAAAAGTTGCAATGTACTTTGGACGCTGCTTTTGAAAAAGCCTTTTCTTTTATTTTTGAAAAAGGGACCGGATAATTGAGAAAACCTATCACAAAGAATCCGCAGAAAATAATTTTCGTATAAATCTGTATGCAGATCAAATTCAAAATACCCGAAAATCCCTAAAAGCCTTTGCAAAAAAAAGCCGATCATACAGGCAATATAAATTTGGCGCTTTCCGGAGCGACGGGAATCGGTATGGGGCTTCTTGGAATCGGCATCCCCGACATCCCTATCTTTACCGGAATGATTTTAAAATGCGTATATGAAACGGCATTAAACTACGGCTTTGGGTATGATTCTGAAGAAGAAAGATATTTTGTGCTTTTGATTCTTGAAGGTGCGGCATCCTATGGAGAGCACCTGAATACCGTAGAGCAAAAAATAAATGACTTCCTGCATCACCCATGTTGTCCAAAAAACTATAACTCCGCTGAGCAGATATCAAGCGCAAGCAGCGCTCTGTCAAGAGAAATGCTCTATATGAAGTTTTTGCAGGGTATCCCCGTTATAGGTGCTGTGGGAGGCGCCTATGACATGGTTTATATGAAACAAGTCGCATCGTATGCCAAACTGAAATATAAAAAGAGATTCTTGCTCCAATATAAGAAAGCCGCTGATCCCAATGAGCGGCAAATCGTCTTTTAACCATATTGTTCTGACTTCTTATATGGTGCCGTATCTATCAATTCTGACAAAAAATAATAAGGAGGAGCGGGCAGCATAGAAGCCCATTCTTCCTTATTGCTTTAAAATCGCACAATCCGTTTAAAATATACGCCAGAAACCGGCAATCTTTGTGCTTCATCTGTTTCGGCTCTCAGTCCCGCAGTATGACTCCATATCGCCGTTAAATCAAACAGAATATTCTTTTTTGTCAGCCTCTAATTTTCGTTTTGGATATTTTTCTAATCCACTGTGAAAAAGTACATAAACGGCTGCGGATACCGCCGCCGCAGAAAATAAATGTTCTTTGAACAGAGCATTTTATCCGGAGAAAGAACGCTGCCCTGGGATGGTCATCCCCGGGCAGCACTCTTTCTTTGTCTTTTTTTATTGAAGTCTGCCGCACCACAGTGTTTCTCCTGAAACCACCGAAACCGGCATATTCATAACCGAAGATATCCTCAAAATCAGAAAACCGAACCTTTGAAGACCAAATCAAACTGTCGGCATACAGGCGGCGTATATTGCTTATCCTTTTTCCCGATACTGCCAGTAGCGGTGTATCGCCCCCAACAGAATCAGTAAAATTACCGCAATTCCTATTCCGGCCAACACACGCGGGTCGTTTATCGCCTGACGCATAACTTCGAAAACGCGGGGACCCGTTCCCGATTCCTCTGGCGCTTCCGTAGTATAAGTGCCATTTTTAATTCCGAAGAAAGTATCCCATGCGTTGCCGTCTTCGGGATGCACGACAGTAACATCATTGTAGACCCCGTAAAACGGGGCACTTTCGCTGTCTTCTTTGTAAGAATAAGAGTTGACAAGAAACTTCTCAAAAGATATTTTTTCCAAACTGATACAGTTTCTGAACGCATAGGCGTCAATCCGCTGCAGACTTTCGGGAAAAGAAACGTTTGTAAGAGAAATACAGCCCGAAAACATTCCTTGCCCTATGTCCGGAATGTTAACTAAATCGATTGTCTCCAGTTCCTCACAATTAGAGAAAGCGTCGGCGCCATTTTGGCCAAAAACATCGCTCAGGTAGGGACTGTCGATTTTTAGGTCACGCACGTCGGAATACGAAAAAGCATTGTGTCCAAGCGAAAGAAGATTTTCAGAAAGCGTAACGCTCGTCAAAGAGGTAGCCGCAAATGCAAATCCCCCGATCTCTTCCAAAGACTCTGGAAAATTAATCTCAGAGAGATTTACACAATTACAGAAGGCAAAGCCTTTGACAGCACGAATGCTTTCAGGAAGAGAAACAGAAAGAATATCTGAGTTTTCCTCAAAGGCCTCCAAACCGATCTCCGTGACAGTATGTCCGGCGATTGTTTCCGGTATCACAATCCGGCCGTCAAAATCCGACGGCTGGTTCATACCGATAATAGTAACTGTATCGTCCCAGTTCAGCTTCCACCGCAGATATGTCTCCTCCTGCACCATTACCTCAACGGTACCCTCAGCATTTCCGCTGCTGGCGGTGATAATTGCTTTTCCTTCGCGCAGTGCAGTTACGTTTCCTTCGGCATCCACAGAAACGACCTGCGGATCGGAACTTTTCCATGTGATCTTTGAATCGTCCGCACCGCCCGCTGCGGTAACATGAATTGGCGAGGACACTTCTCCAATTTCCATCACACTATACGCCGGATCAAGATGAAGAATCAAGCGCTCCTCTCCTGCACCGGGATAGTAACAGGCCTCCTTTCCCCAGCCATAAGCTTTTTCCAGCCGATATGCATTTGTAAAATAAGCCTTCGAAAAAGAAATATCCTCCCCAATAACAGGCATATTCCCTTCAAAAAGTACAGTCGCTGTACTCCCGGCAGAGATCTGTCTCAGAGTAGCAGGAAAAACAAGCGTCTCGATTGCAGCGGCGGCAAAAGCTCCCTTATCTACCGTACGAAGAGATTTTCCAACGTCTATTGCCGTCAGATCAGCGCATGCACGAAAGGCTTCTTCTCCGATATGCAGCACACCGTCCGGCAAATCAATCTCTGTGATCCCGCTGCCCGCAAAACATCCGTTTCCAATATCAATTAGTGTATCAGGTAGAAGAATCTTTTGGGCGCCGCTGCCAAGAAAAGCTCTGTCCGGCAATTTGGACAGCTGCGTCGCGGATAAATCCACTCTTTCCAAAGACTGCGTTCCGACAAAAGCTGCCGTTCCGATTTCAACAAGAGACTCAGGAAATACCAGTTCTTTCATTTTCGCGGGTTCCGCAACAAAGTTTAAATTCAAAGATTCCCCTTTGTTACTAGAAATGACCATTTGATCCAGATTGGTTATCTCCGTCTGGCGAAAGGCGTATTCTCCTATTCTTTCTAAACCATCGTTAAATTGATATTCTTCCGCCGTGCAGAATGCAAATGCACTCTCTCCAATTGTCCGTACATTTTTTCCGAATACAACGCGATCAAGCAGCGCCGTATAAAATGCACCGTTTCCGACTGTCTCGACACTGTTCGGAATGATGAATTCTCCATTTTCCTGCCAGCCTGCACGTACCAGTGTTTTCATATCCCGTGTATAGACAGAGCCGTCTTTTGCCGTGTAAACAGAATTGCCCGGGTCGACCGTAAAACGCAGTTTTGCACAATGTCCGAACATTGTAGAGGAAATATCTTCAAGTCCCGCGGGAATATGCAATTCCTCCAGCGCCGCACAATTATAAAAAGCTTCGTCACCAAGCTGAGTCAAGGCTGCAGGCAGATTCAGCGTCTGCAGCTGATCGCAGCCGGAAAATGCACTGCGCCCGATTGTACGTACTGTGTCGGGCATATGAAGCGACTTTAACCGTTGACAGCCATAAAATGCATTTGTTGCAATATTGGTAACAGGCTTGCCCTCAATGGTATCCGGAATTACGATATTGGTGGCCGCATCAGAGCAGTTAGAGATCGTTACGCCTTCTTCTCCGGTCACCCATGTAAGCTGCTCGAGCGAAGGGTCTTCATACACCTCGATCAAATACGTATAGCGCGGAGATTCTCCCGATTTGTCACTTGCCCACAATGTGAGCGTTACCGTCTGATGCCCTCCGGAAAAATTTTCCGAGTCATGACGATAAGTATAAAATGTTTTTTTGTATTCCCAAAGCCCCATTTCTCCAGCGCGTCTCTGCCGAAGAGAATCCCCGTCATCCAGCTCAATCTCAAACGGTTCTCCTCCGTCAATTGAGGCCCAATAGGTCAATTCGTCCGATTCCACATCCGAAAACAGCCGTTCCATATTGAATGAGGCTTCTTCCCCCGGAGCAATCACGCTGCTTTCCGGGGCATCGAGCTGTTCGTATTTGTAATAAAGCACCTCCGGAGGCCAGTTATCCGGATATTCAACCGTCACAGAAATATCGGAAAAATCATAAAACCCGCACTGGCTGCTTTTCAGCCTCTCATAAGCGCAGAGAGCAATCAGACCTTTTGCCGTGTCGAAGGCAGTCTCCGGCGTGGCATAATTCATTTTGGTATAAGTAATTGCCAAGCTGTCACAGTCTAAAGCTTTTTCTCGATCGACCAGTTCTCCATTTTCATCACAAAGCTGAGAAAGCAGATGCGCCATCAGACTCTGTCCTTTGACAGACAGGTTCAGCACCGTTCCGCTGTAAGGCAGAGTAATCTCCTGACACGATGGATCAAAGCCCGCATCACACAGCAGTGTGATTAAGTCCGTATTATCAAATTCATTGATTTCTTTTGCATAGTATTCCAATGATCTTTCCACTGCATTATCTACATCACTTTTTCCGGTTCTATAGTATGGCAAAAGTGAAGCGGTCGCTTCTTTTAATGAAATAATAGGTCTGCCCGTCATTACATTATCTACCAAAAGGTTTGCTGCTTTTGCCATTTCCGGAAGAGCCGCATCCACCACTTTTTGGCTGCGTTTTTCCGAAGGAACAAAAAGAAGATACTTGCTGTATACCGAAGAATCTGCATAGTCAAGCGGTTCTCCCTTTTCGTAGACCGCCTCTCTTTCATCTATTGAACAGAACGAATCCGTGGCCGTCCAATATGGCATATCGTCTCCGTGTGAAGCCAGTGCACAGTAGGCGTCAAACCATTTTTCAGACTGATTTCTTGCGCCCTGATGCATACTCGCGATAATCGCCCTGTGCCAAAGGTGATCCCACTGCGCATCGTATGGGCGCCCGCTTCTGTAAACTGCCAGCATTCTTTCCGAATCCCAAAGCCAGTCTCCTACGGTGCAGAACGCCTCCTTCTGCGCCTGCAAAGTGATTTTGTCAATAATCCAGCTGATATCCGCATCAGAATACTCCCCAAGCAGAGAGGAATTTTTCAACTGCTTGTCATCCGCAAAGGAACCCACCGGAAGAGAAAAGCACAGCAAGAGGATACATAAAAAAAGAACCGTCGCTTTTTGTCCTGCTTCTTTGATTTTTTTCATCCCATTCATTCAAGTATTCCTCCTCAGCTTTTTCGCTGTTTCTCACTTTTTCCATCATAATACAGAATACCTCTCAAAGCTTCAAAAGGCGGGCAATGCTTTTATGCATACCCGCCTTTTTAGTCAGCGGAAAGTCTGACCGAAAATTCTGAAAACTGTTTCGGTTCATTCGATGCATAGACTGGCAGGTGCCCCTGCCGGTCTATGCCATGAAGCCGCTTTTTCCGTTTTACTGATCTTTTTTACTCTGACGATACCGTTTCGCACCCGCCAAAACAAGGATGATGAGCAGCACAGCCAACAGCAGCATAACAAGCAGCGGGTTTTCGCGCACAACCTGCGCAACAACTTGGAATACAGACATTCCGCCTCCGCCGCCAGCTTCCGAATCCACTCCATCCGGAATCTCCTGAGGAACTTGGGTCTGTGCTTCATCCGGCTTTTCAGTCTCTCCGTCTTCGGAGGGAACCATCTGAGCCGCATCCACATCGATCGTATCAAGCCACTCCGGGAAGGTGAGTTCTGATCCGCTTTCTGCATATTGGGCGTAAAGACTGCCCGCGAGATAATCCAAGCCTGCTGTATAAATGCTGAGAATCTTGTCCGCATCCGCGGGATCCATTCCGCTTTCTTCAGAAGTAAGCCACTGAATAAACGGCATGTCGGAGCCATTCTCCAAATATTTCTTAAGCGCATTCTGCATGGCCGCAGAATCGGATGCACTGACCCCCGTACGGGAATTGAGACTCTCTATTGCCTGCTTCACCTCGGCGGCAGCCTCTTCTCCGTTGAGCGTGCCTGTGCCGACCGTAATATTGATCGCAGTGCGAATCATTTCATCAAGAACATCATGAGATGCCTCAAGCCAGTCCTCGAAAGAATGCGTACTGCTGCTGCCGCTCCACACACGCCAAGCCTGTACGACAAGACTCTTAAGGTTGAATTCTACAACCTCACCCGAGCCGCCGATCTCCGAATCGCCGTCCTCGTCGGAATCTCCCGCACCGGTACCGGTGCCATCTCCGGCTCCTCCGCCGGTTCCGCCGCCGGTTCCGCCGCCGTCTCCGTCACCGTCGCCATTGCTCGGCTGATAGAAAGAAACCGTAATCGCAACCGCAGCCTTCGGCATAGTAAATGTATAACCGTTGCCGATTGTGGCCGCCGCACCCGTGCTGTACTCAATACGTGCTTTCTTTACACGGAATCCCTCATCGGGTGTGATAGACACCTTAACGGTTTCGGTGCCGTCTCCGGTCAGATAAAGGGCATTCTTGTCATTGACCGTCACCGTGCCTTCACCTTCGACAAAGATGAGAACAGGATAGTACGGAGGATACCCCCAAATCGGGCGGGCAAAGTCAAGGGGAGGCGCAATTCCCTGCGTCCAAATCTCCGCGCCGCCGTCTACCAAAGCTGCCGCACGGCCGCTTCCCATATCATCCATGGTACACGCCCATGCGCCCGCTCCGTCTCTCGAATCGGTCAAACCGTCAAGTGCAAGATAACAGTTACTGTGGAACACCGCACCGTTTCCAAGCAATCCTGCTGCGCCGCCGCGCGACACACCGCCTGTAATCGACGCACCGCACCAGTAGTTATTTGTGCAGACGCCGGTTACATGTCCCGCGATTCCGCCGACATTAGCCGTATTGCCGTCTGCAGAGACAGAGCCATAAAGCATATAAGAGCCAATCAAAGTGCCATCGACCCGGCCGGCAATGCCTCCCACAGATGTTTGCTTGCCCGCAGCCGCCGTAGCCGCCGCTGCGGAAACACTGCCCTCATTGTAGCAGTGATCTGCCCGTGCAGAAAGAATCTGCCCGAATACACCTCCTACATAGCAGCTGCTTGTCAGACCTTCAATTTTAGACTCCGCAGTAACTGGTCCATAGTTATAGCAGTACTGCGCATCCGTGCCGTCCCCGGTCAGAATTCCCGCAATGCCTCCGGCTGCGTTTGTTTGTACTCCGGAAAGCGTAACAGAACCGTAGTTTTTGCATTCGCGGATATAAGCTGCGTTGGGATTCGTACCGTGGTTTCCATCCATAGAGATCGTAACCGCAAGACCGCCTGCTACCGCATCTGCACGAACGGAACCGAGAGAAGCATCCTCCTTCGAGCCGTTAACGCAGTTTGTCATGCGAAGGCTGCGGCCGCCGCCCGTTTTGGCAGTAATACCTCCGGCGTATTTACCGGTAATGCTGCCGGTATTGGTACACGAGTCAACGTAAATAATTTTGAAATCATATCCGCTGTAATCGTTCAGAGAAGCAATAATACCAGCAGAGTAGTAAAGGCCTGATACCTCACCGCTGTTGGAGCAGCCTGTGAAAGAACAGCCGTTTGTGGAAATCGCCGCAACGCCTCCCACATATGCACTTCCGGAAACGGAAATGCTGCCGGCATTTGTGCAGTTTTTCACGGCCTGTACTTTGCAGGAGCCAAAAACGCCTCCTACTTCCGGCACGTACAAACTTCCATCTGAAGCGCCTGCATCAATTGTGATTGTTCCGGTATTAGAGCAGCCGCTGACGTCAATACTAGTACCGCTCAACGAACCGATAACGCCTCCAACCGTGCGTGCGCCGTATATAGTGTCGACAGCAATGCTTCCGGAAAAGCTGTTATTCTGAAAGCTCCTCGCGCCGTATAGAGAACCGATAAGACCTCCCACGCAGATGATCAGGTCATCTTCTCCCATACCACCCACGCTGATTTTTACACTGGACGAAGAGTCTTCGACCGAAGAATAAGTACCATCGTTTACCAGCGAGCCTACGCTACCCATAAACTCCGAATCGCATTCCATGGTGCCGGCCACTTTAAAGTTTTTCAGCAGTGCACCCTCGCCTAAGCGATTGAACAAGCCTCCTCTCGTGTCCTTCAGCGTAACGGTGCATTCATCGCCGTTTCCGTCAAAAACTCCACGGAAAGCTCTTTCACCAAGCGTATTGCTGTCCGCTTCAGAAATACCCTCCCAATCAGAGGGAAGCTCAATGCTCTCTCCCAGCTTGAAGAAGCATCCCGGATAGAAATTGCCTCCATTGACGATGCTCTTATTCAGATCCTCAAGCATTTCAAGCACAGTAAAAGAGTAAAGTACCTCGCCGTTCTTATCAAACGCCATGTCCTTCTTTTCAAACACAAAGGGATTTTCCTCAGAGTCCGCCTTTTTATAGGTGAACATATCGGTGATTTCCCAATGCGCATAAAGGACCATGTCGCCCTGAACCGTATCCTTTTCAAAATCCCATGCAATGTCTCCTGTCCGGGTAGGATACCAGCCTGTAAATCTGCGATAGCGGTAGAACTCGCTCTTCCAGTACGGATCTGCCGGAATGCTTTCGGCAGAAATCTTTTCGCCGATCACGGCAGTCAGCGTTTCAGGAGGGGCACTGCCCACAGCGTCTTCCGAACGGTTCAGATTAAAGCGGACACGCACTTCTCCTTCACGCTTCCAGCCGGCGTACAAAGTCATATCCCCGGTAACGGCAGTGTTGAAGTCGTAGCGATTCAAACATTCCGCATCCGTATACCAGCCATCAAATTCATACGGCTTTTCTTCGGCCCCGACTTCTCTTGTAGGATTCGAAGGCTTTTCTACCGTATGGCCACTGTCTACTTTAACTTTCAGCGAGGAATTCTTATCCTCGAATTCACCGCCGTTTGCGTCAAACGTAACCGTGTGCTGTGCGCCGGGGGTGTACGGAGCAAACAGAACTGTCACTCCTACGTTTTGAGCAGGCATTGTGAAAGAGAACGCGGTCACGCCGATACCGCCTGCGCTCTTGAGGGTATTGTCTTCCTCATCCAGCACGGAAGCAAGCTTGAGCACATAATTGCCCTCGTTGGGAACGACAGACATCTGTACCTCTGTACCGCTGGCATAATACAGTTCCGAAGGATTGGTTTCCTCTCCGACCGTAACTGTCCCTTCTCCCGCAATCTCAAGAAGAGCACGGTAACGCACCAGAGAAGGGTCCTGCGCGGGAATCGGCATATTCGGGTCTACACTCTGCCCCCAGACGTTGAGCTTTTCTCCGGTATCCGGACTGCGGTCAAGCAGCCATGCGAGCTTGCCACTGAAATAGTCCTTGATGCTGACCGCAACAGCCGTCGCCTTTTCTCCGATTGTATCGATCAGCCCCTTGATGCTGCCGACTGTATCCGCGACATAGTAGCAAAGCTTGTTGTTGCCGAAGTTTTTGCCGGAGACTGTACCGGTGCTCTGCGCGGCATCCGTATTCAACGAAACAAGCTCTCCGCTGTTATACGAACAGCTAATCTCTCCCGTACTGTCAGCCGCACCGCACAAACCGCCGAGATAAATCGTTCTGTTTGCATTGGTGGCGTAACTGCTTGTGCATTCACCGGTCGCAGTTACTTTACCGGTATTATAGCAGCAATATATTTTACTATCTGTAGCAAGCACTCCGGTCACGCCGCCGATTCCACAATGTTCGCTGGTTGTGATTCCAAGGCCGCTGCCGGTCACAGCACCGGTATTATAGCTGTATTTAAGCACCGCTCCGCCGCTCAGATGGCCGATGACACCGCCGGCAAGTGCTCCATTATAACTGATAGTGGTAAAGGTATTGGTTACCTCACCGGTATTATAACAATGCTCCAGCTTCGAGTCCGCAGTTCCGCTCACCGAAGCCGCGACGCCGCCGACATCACGGCTCTTTCCTGTCACGCTGCCGGTGTTATAGCAGCCCGTCATCTTGCTTAACGTTGTTAGGACGCCCGCCACACCGCCGACAGTACCGCCAGAAATCGCACCTTCATTATAACAGTCCGTCAACGAGGCAGCCGTCGCTTTAGCAAGGACGCCCGCGCCGGTATTGCTGCTGATTTTTCCCTTGTTCCAGCAGCCCTCGAATTTGTTGCCGCTTCCTCCGTTATTGACGACACCGGCCGCGGAAAGAGCCGTGATGTCTCCGGTGTTCCAGCATTTTTCCAAGACGCCGGGATTTCCGTCCGCCGTATTCTTAAAAAGCTGTCCCGCCACGCCGCCGAAGTAAGCCTTGCTTGAACTGTTCTCTCCAACGGCAACACCAAGCATAACGTTCGCGGTATTTCCGCAGTTTTTCATTACAACGCTCTTCGCCGCAGTGGAGACAATACCTCCGGCGTAGCCCCAATTGCTCACGTTGGCAAAATCAGAACTGTTGTTGACGCAGTCTGTAAATTCAGACTCACTGCCAACAAATCCTGCTACACCACCGATCTCTTTTTGACCGGTTACGCCCTTGAGAGAGCCATTATTGACGCAGGCGGTAAAAATCACCTTGCCCGTATCGCAGTCATAGGGTACAAATCCGAGAATACCGCCCATAACTCCTGCATAGCTGGAATAACCCTTCAGTGAATTGAAAAGGCTGCCGTTGTTCTCGCAGGAATCAAATTCTACATTCCCCTCATCGCTGGGACGCGCCTGGCCGGTAATGCCGCCCATACCTGCCGCTGCACTGCGGATCAAATTGTCAAAGCCCGAAAAAGACGCTGTTCCCATAACCGTGCCGTTGTTTTTGCAGCGTGTAAAGACACAGCCTGCCTCAGCAAGACCAACGATACCGCCGGTCGGAACATATTTGTTATAGACGGCACTATTCGACACCGCTGCGGATACATCCAATACACAATCGGTAAAGGCTGCATTCTTCGCCGAGCCAACAACTCCTCCGACATAACCCGCGCCGGCCTTTACAGACGCTTTTACGGTAATTTTCTCGAAAGACGCACCATTTTCGGCTCTGCCTGCAACCGCACCGGTCGAAGAACCATTGGCAATCACACCGCCGACAGTCAGATTCTTTACACCGGAGTCTTTTCCGCTCACATAACCGAACAGTCCTGCCATATCTTCGGCAGACGTTACAGAGATACCGTCGACCGCATGATTTTTGCCGTCAAACATACCGGAAAATACACGATTCTTCTCGCTTCCTTCTCCGGCATAGGAGCCAATAGGCGACCATTCCGCACCCGTCAGCCTGACGTCCTTCGTCAGCTCAAGCACAGCGCCCTCAAAGCTTACGGGACCGGCGATATCTTCAGCGTTCACTCCATCTCCGGTAATGCCGAGATATCCGTTTGTCTTACCGGTTTCGCCGGCCACAAGGTCGCGCAAAGCGATAAGATCCGCCTCTGTCTCCAGTTGATAGGGAGATTCTTTCCCTATGAACCACGCATAAGCTGCATCCACCGTGCCGGCAATGCGATATGCAATGTCACGGTTTTCGCTGAGAGTCACTTGATAGATGGGAGTTTCGCCTTCTCCTTCAGAAATTGCAACGGCATCATTCGGGACAAAAACCAGTTGATTTCCCTCTGCCGTTTTGACGCTGAGAGTATAAACATTGCTTTCGGACGAACTCGTCAGCGTATTGTAAAGAAGCGTTTCGCTCCTGCCATCGTTTTTGGTGTAAATCGTCTCGGCCTCATTGTTTTTTACAATGGAAACCCGATTGTTCTCATCAAACAAGCCGTTTGCCGTCAAAGTAAGCCGGTAAACCCTCTTGTCGTAATTTGTACCGTAATCCGGGTAGGCTGCACCCTCCGGCTGACTCCAATAGGAATTCTCTTCGCCGAGATAGCTTGCCACAAGGCCAGAGGCAAAATCCGTCTTGTCAGCCGGAGTACCGTATGCACCTGCAGCAGAAGAATCGGCCAGATAGAATACATTGGACAGAATCGGCCCGGAGGACCCTGCCGCACCAAACGGCGCAGCTGTTTCTTCCGGTGAATAATAGTAGCATCCGCTTACAGACCCTGTACCGCTGCCAATGACACCGCCTGCATAAGAAGTGTCCGTTCCCACGGCCATCTTCGCACGGGAGGCCACATTGGTGACGGTACCCGTACTGTACCCGACCACACCGCCGACATAATCGCCGCCGCCAGTCACACTGCCAATCACCGTGAGATTAGAAATTGTCGAAGTGGAATAGCCGGCAGCGCCGCCCGCATAGTCGCCTTCTGCGCGGACATCAAAGGCGAGTTCTCCGCAGGAGCCGATGCTTCCCGTAGCTTTGCCCGCCACGCCGCCGACATAACTGCGGCCGGTCACCGTTCCGGTGCGGTTGAACTCAAAATCATAACTATTGGAAGACGAGCAGAGATTCGAATAGCAGGTCGTACCGTAAACGCCGCCCACATAGTCGCGGCCCGTGACATTCGCTCCGCTGTAATTCACATATTTACTTCCAGCCGTCGCAGCGCCGATCGCGCCGCCGACATAATCACCCGCAGCGGTCACCGTGCCGCCGATATTGTAGCCGTACACACCATAAGTGGCCAGACCCGCCAAACCGCCGACATAGCTGCCGTTATAGGTTTTGCCGTCTTCCCCCTCCAGAGCGACGCCTGTGATGTTGCCGTAGTTGCGTCCGCGAATTTCACGAGTGCTGTTCTCACCCACGAGACCGCCTACATAGAGGCTGCCGGTTACATTCCCGCGGTTGATTATATTATTTCCGGTCCATACAGTATTTCCGCTTTCAAGAAGTACGGATATCATAGAGCCGCTCTGTCCTCCGTGCTGCCCTGCGATACCGCCGACATATCCGCGCCCCGAAACCGTTCCTTCGTTATAGACAAATACCGTATTGAGATTAGCAATTTTAAAATACAACAGCCCAGCCGTGTTCAAGGATCCGCCGACAATACCACCGATATAATCTCGCCCAGAGACCGATCCGGTATTGCGCAAAATCCCCTTATTGTTTGAGTAAGAGCCGATTCCGCTGTAGATGCTAAAATTCGTGCTGTATTCTCCGCCGAACAGGCCGCCGACATAATCACGTCCTTTGACCGCACCGGTATTGACCACAGCCTCTGCATCCGCGATAAGACCTCCCAGATGCACGCCTTTGCCGTAGCCAATAATACCGCCGACACAGTCTCCCTTTGCAGTAACACTGCCGCTGTTTTTGGTATAATAGAGCAGTATAATGTTGACAGCTCCGCTGTTTTTACCGGCAATACCGCCCGCGCAGCCTTCTTCCGCTATAATATCCGCCGTATTTGCCGCATAGTACAGATCATCTTCCACCATACCGGAGATACCGCCAACACAGCTGCGGCCACTGACGCTGCCCGCGTTTGAAAAACTGTCTGCCGCGCTCGTCTGTGCCTTCGCCATAACGGACACGATACCGCCGATATATTCGCCGCCGGTCAGCCCGTCCGCCGTCTCTGTAAAGACACCTTTAACGTCCCCGGTATGGTATATGCTGCCGGACAGAGTGCCGTTTATCCGGCCGAATACGCCTCCGACATAATCGGTGCCCGTTACATTGGTGTTTGCCGTGACATTCTTTGCCGGGGCGGACGCCTCGACATAGCCCGCGATACCTCCCACATTGCTGCCGGAGGAATAAACCGAGCCCGTTACAGTCAAGTCGGAAAACACAGGCTCAGAAGACGTGCTTTTTACGTATCCGAACAAACCCTGATAACCGTTTTGTGCGGGTCTTTCGGCCGTTCCGATCGAAAGTCCGCTGACCGTATAGCCATCACCCATAAACCGTCCGGCGAAATGCGGGCAGTACTCCTCACTGACATAAAGTCCGATCGGAGTCCACTCACCCGTCAGAGCAATATTGTTGCCGAGGTGAAAGGACACCCCATCAAACGGCATGGGATCAGCCAGATGACTTTCTTCCACACCGTCGCCGGTAATGCCAAGCTCTGCATTTGTTTTGCCGGTGGTACCGTTAACCAGCTGTGCCAAGCCCTGCATATGGTACTTTGTACGCAGCACATAGCTTGTCTGTCCCGGAACATACCAACCAAGAGGATCTTTCAGATCCGATTCTGTGCCGTAAAGGATAGAAACATCCGTTTTGTTCACTGTTACCGTGTATTCACCGGAAGTCTCATCTTTTTCAACGCAATTTTCGGGATCAGCCGTCAGAGTCAGACGGCCCAGCGCGCCGTCCGTCACTTCGCTGATGATCAGTACGGCCCCGTCCTCTACATAGGCCGTCTTATCCGTCGCGCTCGTAAGAATGCCGGGATATTCGTCGTTTTCGGCAAAAGTCAGCTCATCCGCGCCGTTAACAGACAGCTTCGCAAGGTTTACTTTGTACAAAGGAACGGGATTGCCTCCGTTCGGAACAGGATATCCTTTTTCTTTCGAGTGCATCCAGTACTCGCTGCCTAAACAATAAGCCGCCTCACCGAATCGGAAAGCGTCCTTGCTGAGACACTCTCCGAGAGAATTCGGCGCTTCTTCAGCGCAGTAATACGAGTTGGTCACCGTGGTCAAATTATTTCCTGTGCCTGTAGCCCCGATAAGTCCAAGCGTACGATTATCGGAATCATAATAATAACTGTCGGAAACACTGCCACCCTGGGCTCTTCCCGCAAGACCGCCGGCATACTGTATGCCGCCCTCCCTCAGGCCTTTGATCTGCACGCGGGAAGCGCAGTTGACAAAGGTGGCCTGAGTTGCGTCCGCTGCAATGCCGCCGATATACTTTGTTTTTTGATCCGTATCGTCCCAGATCTCACCTTCGACTGTCAAATCACGGATTACCGCGCCGTTATAAGCGCCTTTGATCAGACCGCGGTATGTACGATTGCCGCCATCCGATCCTTGCAGCGCCGAAGAAATGTAAAGACCGCTGACAGTTTTAGAATTGCCGTCTAACGAACCATAAAAATAAGCCGGCTCCCAATCGTAGCGGTTTCCCTCGCCGTCGGTCAGTTCAGAAAGATCAATGTCATTTTCTAAACGGAAATAACGGCCTGAATAACCGCTCATGACTCCATAGCCGCAGAGAAGAGCGCGAAGCTCCTCCGCCGTGCGGATCGGAAAAGGATTCTCAGGGTCTTTAGCCTGTGCAAACAGGTCCGTTACCTGCCATTCGGAATACAGAGTAATCTCCATTCCGAGGTCGGTTACGCCGTTTGCCTCAATACTTTTGCTGAAATCCCATTTATCCCAGCCGGTTGGACCTTCCCAATACCAGCCGTCCCACACGACATTTTCCCATGTAGTATTTGTGCGGGCAGGGGTCCCATCCGCCAGCTTGGGTTCACCCGGATCTGTCAGCACAGACGCATAGCCGTCATAAGGCGACTGCTGTGCGGGCGCAACTCCGTACTCGGTCTCAAAGTTCACCGTTACGCCGTTATACATCCAGCGGGCATACGGATCGAGATTCGCGACCACCGAAAGAGCGCTGTCATACTCCTCTGTGCATTCCGAATCCGTATACCAGCCGATAAACTTATATTTCTCCCGTGTGAGAGGAGGGTTGTTCGTATCATCGAGGAGAGAAATCACCGCAACTGTTTTTTCGTCATATGCAGGCTGTGCTCCTTCGTAATTGTAATAACGGCGGATCACGGCGGACGTCTCTGTCGGCACTGCGGCAAAAACCGCCTCCACGCGTACCGAGGTAACCGGCTTCTCATCGCCGCCGTCTTCCCCCGCGGCATTCGTCAAGCTGGAATACGGAACCTCAACCGCGGTAAGCAGATTTGTGATATCTGTATCACGTGCAGTAAATACCACATCACCGTTACTGCTGTATACTTTCAGGCACTGCAGCAGATACCCTTGGGCAGACTCAATCGTCACAACAACATTGCTGCCAAGAGTATAATATGCCTCGCTCTCACCCGAAAGCTTCAAAGCGCCGTTCATCGTCTCGCCGACCACAGCCTTAAAGACGGGTTTATGCGTCTCATCGGCCGGAACAGGAGCCGGGTCTCCCTGCGCCCAGTATGTTGTGCGTTCATCCGACTCTCCGTTATCAAGCAGAAAAGCCGCCTTGCTGCTCTTAAATTCATCGGCTGTCAGATAGGTACCCATGGCGCTGCCGGAAAGTGCACCGTTCTTCGCAAAATACAGGCTATTTTTTACGCAGCCTGCAGCAACGTCAGTGCCCGCTACACCGTAATCGGTATTGTCCGCATTATAGTAATAGCTCGACGACACAGTGCCGATGCCTGCGCCCGCAATGCCGCCGATATATTTGCTTAATGTTCCTTGCTTTTCCAGTGCGGCACTGCTGAAGCAGTGCGTAACCTTCGCCGTATTTCTCGATGTAGATCCTACAATGCCGCCGGCATACATTTTACCCGTTATGCTGCCCGAGCTGCTGCATCCCTCGAGCGTCACAACGGAGTATCCGCCCTGTCCAAGAATACCTCCGACATAACTCGATGATGCTGCATCAACCGTTCCGTCAAAGGTGCATCCATCCATGGTACCTGAATTTAAAAATCCCACAAGGCCGCCTGCATACGCGCCTTTTGACGTCTTAACGCTGCCTTTAAAAGAACAGTTTTCGATTGACTTTCCAGCACCATAAGCCAAAAATCCGCCGACGTAAGTCACAGTTGAAGCAGATGTTACGTCCACATCGCCTTCCAGAGAAAGATTGCGGATCACAGCGTTCGAAGCAGACCCGAAGAAACCCGCATATCCTGCCTTCGAGTCGGTTACTTTCCAGCCCTTAACCGTATGCCCGTTTCCTTCCAAGGTGCCCTGGAAAGAACTTGCGTAGCTGGAGCCAATCGGCGTCCACGCCGCGGGGTTTCCTTCCTCCTCTGTGCCGGCATTCAGCTCAGACAGATCAAGATCAGCAGTGATTTCTACATATTGTCCATTAAAATTGGCTATGCCCTCGTTAATCAGATATCCCAGATTCGCCATGTGCCTGGCGGTGGAAATTTGATAGGGGTTTTCCTCCGTACCGTCACCGGCTCCAAAAGCTTCCTTAAGGGAAACCATGATGTAAATTGAAAAATGCTCTGCCTCAAAACTGACTGTATCGTTTTCGAGGATGCTCTCCATCTTGGTTACGCCAAGCAGAAGTTCTTCCTCATCTCCACTGCCCATGCCATCCTCAAGATGAAACACCTCAACTATTTCAGCCTCAGCCAGCTTCGTCTCACGAAAAGAAACAATCAAAGCGCCTTTTGTACGATCAGGCTGCACTTCAACCGGTTCGCCTGCCAAGGCGCCGCAGTCACATTCAGTTTCGGCCAGAAAAGCGCAGTTTTCCGCGTGACGGAAGGCACAGTCACATTCCGAATCTGACAGAGAAGCACAGTTTTTATCATGCTCATCCGTTTCTGTGCCGCAGTCGCATTCCAATGCAGACAAAGAAGCACAGCTCTCTTCATGTTCCGTCAGCTCCGCCGCACCGCAGTCGCATTCCGGATCTGATAGAGAAGCACAGCTTTCCGCGTGAACAGTTTCACCTTCTGTCCAAAAGCTGATGTCAAACGGTGTGACTTTTTCAATCAAAAGGCCCCCATCCAGTTCTGCTCGGACGGCTTCCTCCAGCCGGCCGATCGTCTCGGGATCTTTCACCTTTGAAGCGGTCATCCATACGCCTTCCGGCAGCACGCCGGGATCCGCTTGTACCGAAATAATCACATCTCAATTGTCTGTGTTTCATGGAAAGGCGGAACAGACAGCGGACAGTCCTCCGCATGCGCCTCTCCCTCCTGTGCGCCGCAGGTGCATTCGGAAACAGACGGCAGGTCCTCATACAGCGGACAGTCTTCCGCATGCGCCTCTCCCTCCTGTGCGCCGCAGGTGCATTCGGGGACAGACGTCAGGCTCTCATACAGCGGACAGTCTTCCGCATGCGCCTCTCCCTCCTGTGCGCTGCAGGTGCATTCAGAAACAGGCAGACTCTCTTCCGAAGAGGGCTCTTGCGTGTCAAGAATCATGCCTGCAAGAGGAATCTCTTCCTCTGCCGCATAGCTCAGAATCGGCACCATCTCCCCCATAAGAAGCGCCATACAAAGCAAAAGGCTCAAAAGGCGGGACGCCGCTTTTCTTTTTCTTTTCATACTTCTTTCCACTCACGTTCTTCTTCCCGCAGCGAAGAGTTTATATGCGGCTGCGGATGAGATTTTTACGGCACAAGAACGTACATTTTCCCAGTTTCCGGGTCCTCGTAAACCACTCCCTTTTCATTATATTTCTGGTTTTGCTCCGCATCTTGGACGATTTCTTCCGGATTTTCCACTTCTACCAGCTCATCTTTCTGCAATACGTCTACCACGCGGCTAAGATCGACATTCCAATTTAAAATAATGGCAATCATCAGTCCGCAGGCAAATACAAGCATAATATCCGCCAGATTTGCCACGCTTTCCATTGGATTCACATCTTCCGCCCATCTTTTTGCCCGGCGGCGGCCGCACAATGTGCCCTGTCTCAACATGATTTCTCCATCTCCTCCAAAATGCATTCCATCGTGCTCTCCAGCAAAGTAATGTATTCGTTGTACCATCTCTTGCGAATATTTGAAATCACACAGCTCACCGCCGCGCTGATTACACCCGCAATCGTTGTATCAAAAGCTACACCCAAGGATTCTGCCAATGTTTGTGTATCTCCCTGCCCCAGAGCCACAATTCCAGGTCCTAAAGGAATCAGTGTGCCCAAAAGTCCAAACATTGGGCCTAAGCGTGCGATAAGATCCGTTACTGCAGTGTATTTTTCCAGCCGTTCCTCCTCTTGTGCAACTAACTGCTGTGCCAATGCCACCAAAGATGCTTTTGGCATTTCACGCGCCTCAAGCAGTGTATTGAGCAGCTTTTTCTGCCGAGGTAAAAGGCCGCTTTCTTCTATCAGCGCCGCAAGTTCTTCCTCCGTCTTTCCCGGAATGTTCCGCAGCAGAACCGGAGCGTCAACTTTGAATTTTCTTCGTTCAGTCAGGTACTCCATCAGCAGGTCCCCAACCTGCCAAACAGTCGCTACCATCAGCAAAATCAATACAATCAGACAAGGATTCAGCAGCGCTTGTCCAATCATATGCAGAATACCGCTCATTGAAATGTTCACAATCTTTTTCTCCCTTTTCTTTCAATTGCTTTTTAAGTTCGATAATAATCTCTCTTGCGGCATACTTCCTTTCAGATTCTGTAATACCCATCAAGCCTTCTTTGAAACCTATCAGCTTATGAAGTGACTTTTACTCCTTTTTTTCAAAAAACTCTCTTATTTTTTTGTCGGCAAGATTATACTTTTTCTCCTTCATCGACCGGACAACCCGTCCGCTGAAAGAACAAACCGGATACCGGTACCGGATTTTTGTCCCTGGTTTGTCCTGATAAAAAAGCTGACCATGTACATCCGCCGGACGTTTCCATATCGTATGGGCAGTCATCAGCTCCGCCCAGTGCAGTTCCTGTCCGCGCGACAGCAAATCTGGAATAATGGATTCCAGCGCTTCCAATACGCTGTCTACAACCGACTCCTGCTGGCCTGTCAATTCTATGATTCTTTTTTTCAGTCCACTTCGATTCATTTCTTCTCCCTCGTATTATCAGCAAAATAGTTTATCCTCCCCGAAAAGGCTGCGCTGCACTGTTCGGGACGCTGCAAATGGTTTTCTTCCCTATTTTTTCGAACGGCAGATTTCTGACCAAGGCGTGCACCGTTCGAAATGCCCTCAGCTTCAAGCTTTTTTACAAGGAATAAAATCTGCAGCGCACGGATTTGAGCAAAGCAATGGAGCAATGGCAGGGTTAAACCGCCCACACAATCAAAAAATTCCCTTTCAAAGAGAAAGAGGATTTACACAAACATAAAATGCCTCCCTTGCGGGAGGCAGATATTCGAAAAGCTAAACTTGCGTGAACTTCCCCAAACCCAAGGCGTTCTCACATCCTACGGCAGTTATCCTGACTTATGCTTCATCCTCCAAAGCGCCTTCCCATTTTTACACAGTCAAAGACTATTATGCAACACAAGGTGTTGCATAGAAAAGGATATCCTTTTCTTAAAAACAGTGGCATAATGCTTTTTTGTCTGCAAATACAGTTGTGGTTAACAGATCACGGATTCTCACCGTGTTCCCTCTTAGCCTTTCATAATGAAAGGAACCGCAAAACATCTATTAAGTTTTAAAACTCGGATTTTAAACCTTAAAAAATAATACCATATTATTCTTAAAAGTCAATAACATATCAAAAAATTGCAGACATAATTCATCAAAAATGAAGAGGTGTTTTTTCTTTATAGGAATGTCTCTCTATGCAAGTAGGTTTTTCAAAGCAAAACCACGTTCGAATTTTCATTTAAGGATTCGCCAAAAAATTATAAGATTGTCATGCAATATAAGTGCAAGATTTAATTCTAAAATAAGGTTCAGCAAGATATAAGCATGGTTAAAGAAATAAAATTTTTAACGGCTTTTTGCGTTAAGAGGTACAAAAATCGCCTTCAACCGCGTCTGATGGTTTTCTATAGTTTGAATCTATTCAGAATGAAAAAGACGGTTTTGCATCTCCGCTTTGGAAAAGCACAAACCGTCTTTAAAATGAAGAAACCCCTGATAACTCAGGGGTTTCCAAGGCTATATTCTTTTCATAGCCTCTTGATGGCAGGGGCAGAAGGGCTCGAACCCTCGGCACGCGGTTTTGGAGACCGCTGCTCTACCAACTGAGCTATGCCCCTATGCAAAAATCGGAAAAGTGGTGGGCCTTGTAGGACTTGAACCCACGACCAACCGGTTATGAGCCGGCAGCTCTAACCAACTGAGCTAAAGGCCCTTTTAGACAATATGCTGTCAGCGGCATTGCTGACAGCATATCGCATCTGGCTCCCCAAGTAGGACTTGAACCTACGACATCGTGATTAACAGTCACGCGCTCTACCGACTGAGCTATTGAGGAATATGATTCGCCGGAAGGTAACTTCCGGCGAAAATGTCGGCGCCGACCTATTTTCCCGGGACGTCTCCATCCAAGTATCTTCGGCACTGTTGAGCTTAACTACCGTGTTCGGAATGGGAACGGGTGGATCCTCAACGTAATAAACACCGACTGCGCTTACCGGTCTAAGCCGGCAGCATGGTGACCCGTGGGGGATTCGAACCCCCGTTGCCGGCGTGAGAGGCCGGAGTCTTAGGCCACTTGACCAACGGGCCAGATGGTGCACCTTCAGGGACTCGAACCCAGGGCCCGCTGATTAAGAGTCAGCTGCTCTACCAACTGAGCTAAAGGTGCATACTGAGGTGTAACTCTGCACACTCAAAATTGAACAATGAAACCGCCAGAGAGGCGAGACGCTTGGATCACACCAAGGTCAAGCCCTCGACCGATTAGTACTCGCAAGCTAAACATGTCGCCATGCTTACACATTGAGCCTATCTACCTTGTAGTCTTCAAGGGGTCTTACCTGCTTATAGCAGTGGGATATCTTATCTCAGGGACGGCTTCACGCTTAGATGCTTTCAGCGTTTATCCGATCCGCACATAGCTGCCCAGCTATGCCACTGGCGTGACAACTGGTGCACCAGAGGTGCGTCCATCCCGGTCCTCTCGTACTAAGGACAGCGCCCTTCAAATATCCTGCGCCCACGACAGATAGGGACCGAACTGTCTCACGACGTTCTGAACCCAGCTCGCGTACCGCTT
>CAKQGD010000014.1 GCA_934232845.1 uncultured Oscillospiraceae bacterium | reverse complement strand
GCATTTCAGCCGAAAGCGCCGGAAACGGCTAAAAATCAATACAAATCACAGCTTTTGATTCGTTCGCATCCGTAAGGGCGCCAAACCGGGAGGACCATCACCGGTTTCTGCCGGAAGCAATGCCGTGTTAGAGGGAAAGATCCGCAGAATCGCGAAGTTTTTCTCTGAATGTGATTTGCTGCCGGGCAGCTTAAATTCTGATCTGTCCGTCGCCCGTCACAACATATTTATAGCTGCACAGTTCCTCAAGGCCCATCGGGCCGCGGGCATGAAGTTTTTGCGTGCTGATGCCCATCTCACAGCCGAGACCAAACTCTCCGCCGTCGGTAAAGCGCGTACTGACGTTGACATAGACCGCCGCGCTGTCCACACCGGACACAAAAGCCGCCGCCGTATCGGGATTTTCCGTCACAATGGCGTCGCTGTGGCCGGTCGAATGCGCCGCGATATGCGCCATGGCCTCATCCACACCGCCGACAACCTTCACCGCAAGAATGTAGTCCAAAAATTCGGTATCAAAGTCATCCGGGCCGGCCGGCGTTCCCGAAATCAGAGCAGACGCTTCTTTGTCGAGGCGCATCTCGACGGGCACAAGCCCCGCCTTTTCGCGGGCGGCGGTCAGACGCTCGTGCAGCATCGGAAGAAAATCGCCCGCAATACTGCGGTGAACAAGACAGACCTCCTCGGCGTTGCAGACGCTCGGGCGGCTCGTCTTTGCATTTTCGATGATGGCAAGCGCCTTTTGAAAATCGGCCTCTCTATCCACATAAACGTGGCAGATGCCTGTTCCGGTCTGAATGCAGGGAACACGCGCCGTCTCTACACAGGCGCGGATCAGTCCTGCGCCGCCGCGCGGAATCAGAAGATCGACAAACCCCACCGCCGTCATCAGCTCGCGGGCGCTTTCGCGCGTCGTATCCTCAATCAGCGCCACGCTTGCCTCGGGAAGTCCCGCGCACACGGCGCCGCGGCGCAGCGCCTGCACGACAGCATGGCAGCTGTTCCACGCTTCTTTTCCGCAGCGGAGCACACAGGCATTCCCGCTCTTGAGCGCAAGAGCGGCGGCGTCGCTCGTCACATTGGGGCGGCTCTCGTAAATAATCGCGACAACCCCCATCGGAACGGCACGCTTTTCTACATGAATGCCGCTGGGGCGGTCAAACGAGCGCAGCACGCGTCCAACAGGGTCGGGCAGAGCGGCGACCTGCCGCATACCGTCGGCCATGCCGCGAATCCGGCTTTCGCTGAGTGCGAGACGGTCAAGCATCACGTCGCTGATCTTGCCGCGCGCGGCGGCAAGATCCTGTGCATTTGCAGCCAAAATCGCGCCGGTATCCTTTAAAAGAGCGTCCGCCATACAAAGCAGCGCATGATTTTTCAGATCGGAGGACGCTGCGGCGAGAAAGCCTTTTGCCGTGCGGGCGGCCTCTAAGATTTCATGCGTGGTCATACCTGCGCCTCCTTTTTCGCAAGAAAGCGCGTGCCGACACTCTTTCCCTCGGCAATGTCATAGAGCCGGTCGGGCTCCGCTCCCTGCGTGATAATCATATCGCAGCCGGATTTTGTCACGATCTTCGCGGCGCGCAGCTTTGTTTCCATTCCTCCCGTGCCGAGAGAAGAGCCTTTTCCTCCCGCGAGGGCCTCGATATCAGAGGTAACCTCCTCCACCACGGGAATCAGCCGTGCCTGCGGATCGCGCCTCGGGTCTGCGGTATACAGCCCCTCGATATCGCTGAGCAGCACCAGCAAATCCGCCTTGGCGCATTTTGCCACGATGGCGGCCAGCGTATCGTTGTCGCCGACAGCAATTTCCGCCGTAGCGACCGTATCGTTCTCATTGATGATGGGCAGTGCGCCGAGTTCAAGCAGGCGGTAGAGCGTATTCTCAAAATTCCTTCTCCGGTCGGGCTGCTCCACATCCTCGCCCGTCAGAAGAATCTGTGCGACCGTGTGGTTATAATCCGCAAAAAGACGGTCGTATGTATACATCAATTCGCACTGTCCGACCGCGGCGGCAGCCTGTTTTGTCGGCATGTCGGACGGTCTCTCGGCAAGCTGCAGCTTGCCGACGCCCATACCGATCGCACCGCTTGAAACGAGAACAATCTCGTGCCCGCTGTTTTTCAGATCGCTGAGCACCTTTACCAGCCGCTCGACATGGCGGATATCCAGCCGCCCGGTTGCATGCGCCAGCGTAGAGGTGCCGACCTTGACCACGATACGCATTTTGTTCCCTCCCTGTCAGGCCTTTGCAAGGTCCTTGTTTTTTTCATAGGCGGCGATGACAGCCTCCATACATGCACTGCGGAAGCCTCTCTCCTCCAATGCGCGCACACCCTGAATCGTCGTGCCGCCCGGGCTGCAGACACCGTCCTTAAGCACACCGGGATGCGCGCCGCTCTCCAGAAGAAGCCGTGCCGCTCCCATCGCCGTCTGCGCGGCGTACTCCAGCGCCTTCTGCCGAGGCAGGCCGCAGGCGACTGCTCCGTCGGCAAGGCCCTCTAAAAACAGATACACAAACGCCGGTCCGCAGCCGCTGACGCTGCTCGCCGCATCGATCAGCCCCTCCTGCAGCTCATCCCAACGCCCCGCAGGCGCCATCGCCGCAAGAAGATCGTCTAAGTCTGCGCCGCAGACATCCGCGGCACAGTACAGAACCATTCCCGCGCCGACGGCGCAGGGGGTGTTCGGCATAATGCGCACAGTGGGGTACTCTCCCCCGGCCAGCGCACGGATGCGGGCAATTGTCAGCCCCGCCGCCATGCTGACCAGCACGAACGGCGTCGTGCGCGACGCAAGCACAGGCGCAATTTCCGCAAGCATATCCGCCATCATCTGGGGCTTGACCCCGAGAAAAATAAAGTCGCACTCGGCCGCAACCGCCGCGTTATCCGCCGCGCGGCAGCCGAGCTCTTTGGCCAGTTCCAGCGCTTTTTCGGGGGTATGATCGGAAAGCGCAATCTGTTTTGCGCCCGCTCCCCTGCATGCGGCGCGGGCCAGCGCGCCGCCCATTGTGCCGCAGCCGATAAAGCCAAAGCTTCTGTTCATCTTTACACATCCCTTTTAAAACAAAATCGTGTTTTCGCGCGAAGGTTTTATCAAACGCGCCAAAGCGAAGCACATGTCTTTCCCGGTATTATAGCATATCTATTGAAAAAGGAAAAAGCTTTTGCAAAAAATCTGCGAAAAAAAGACAAAGGGACATTCTTGTACAGAACGTCCCTTAAAAAACTGACAATTCAGGCGGCAGCGCCGGTAGCGGGGTTTTGGGGAACCGTCGGGTTCGTGGGCTGCTGAGAGGAAGAGGAAGCCTGGCTGGAGGAAGACGTCACAGAGCCGGACAGCTTCGCATCGGACACCACATAGGTGCCAAGCGTGAAGGTGCTGCCGCTGCCCTCGATATAGAAGCAGTCGTCGTCCTTGTCATAGCAGTCGGAGAGATTGGTCAGCTTGCCGTTAGAATACTGATAGAGGTAACGGCTGCCGTCCGCCTCGATCGTCAGAACGGCGTTTTTAATACGGGTGAACTTACCGGAGCATGTGTAGTAATCCATATTCGCCTTTTCGCCGTATTTATCTTCCAGCGCGTCGATCGTATCGGTATCGACAGATGCGATCACCTTGCCGGTGCCGCTCGCTTTGCCCTCAAGCGTAATGTTGCTGTCTTCATCGCTGATGTCGATTTCGTCGTCTCTCTTATAGGTGAAGAACGTGGGATAAGAGTAGAACGTACCGTGGTAGGCGTCCTGCTCGTCATACTTGACATCAAAACTAAGGGAGATCACATCGTCATCACTTTCTTCGTAAGTAATCTCGAGCTCGCCCTCGTAGTAATAATCATCGTCTTCGTCATAATCGTCGGCAGAAATCGTTCTGACCGTCAGCTTGGCAAAATACCATCTTTCACCGCCGTATTTCAAAGTGGCGATCGGAACCTTGCTGGAGTTGGCAATCAGCGCCTTGCTCTCGGAATCATCGGCCTCAATGCGGATCTTTTCGACCTTATCCTCATTGTTGCGCTCACAAATCGCAACATAAATCGTCTGCCCGGGTGCAACCGTATCCAGAATCTCATCTACTTCAGAACCGTCCGCAGTGCAGATATCGCCTTCTGTCAGACTTGACGCACTCACGGTAACGACCGTCAGCGACAGCAGCATCGCAAGTGCAAGGGTCAGGGAAACAAACCGTTTCATTTGTACATACCTCCTGAAAATCATGTATGATTTTTTTCTAAAAAATCGGGGCTTTCTTTCTTAGTGTCTAAAATCCCCGTTTTTCATGCATCAAAAGCGCCGGTCGGCGGATTTTGGGGCAGATCGGTGTTTTCAGCCTTGCCCAAAGGGCGATCGGAAATCACAAAACTGCCCAGCCGCCGTGTGGATATCACAAAAGCGCCTCTCTCTTCAAAATACGTGTCCGTCAGGTCAAAAAGCTCTTTGCCCCGGATCTCGTAAAGATAAAAATCCGGTTCTTCTAAAATGGTCAGTGTGCCCGTCCGGTTAAACACCGGCGTATGCGTCCATGAGATACAGCGAAGCGAAGCCAATGGATACGCCCATGCAAGATCGGTAAAAGTCTCGAAAGAAACGCCGACATTGACGGGCTCCTGCCCGGAAACGTCCACCGTGAACTGCACCCCGCCGGAAAACTGCAGCTGCACATAAGATGCTTCGTCCGCAAATCGAAGCGGAAGATCCGCATCGCCGCAGAGAATCGGCTGTGCGTCTGCAACGCCGCTGTTTTCCTGCACATAAAACGAAAAGGAAAAACTGCCCGTCTGCAGCCGTGAAAGCGCCGCCCGTCCCCGTACCGGATGCATCTCGGTATCGCGCACGGAAAGCACCGGCAAAGCGATGACATAGCTGTAGCCGATCTGGCGCGTACCGGCCGCATCGTAAAGCATGCGGTATTCGATCGTGGGTTCTCCCACATATTCTTCGCCGCCGCTGTCCTTGTCGGAAAAAAGAATTCTTGCGTAGCGGTCGGCGAGATCCTCTGCGCGAACCGCTTCGTCAATTACAAAGTAAACCGTCGAGCCGGGTTCTATCGTATCGGCGAGGCGTCCGTTCGTATGCGAGGCTTCACAGGGGATTCCGCCGGGAGCGGCGACATAGATATGCTGCGTATTGATCATGGGTTCTTCCGCGGCGCATACCGCGGCGAGCGCCAAAGCCGTCAGAAGCGCGGCGGCAAGCGCTGCCAGTTGCCTCATACGGCCTCCCTCCTTTTTATTTATTATAGTCGTTCTTCTTTTATTTTTCAACCGCATGATTAAAAAAAACAAGAGTCGGTCTGCGTGTGTCGTTTTCTTCTTGACCGCAAGCGAGTAAAATTCTTTTAGATATGCAGTCTTTTTGTCTATATAAGCTTTTTCATGTTTGAAACACTTGAAAATTCAAAAACTTGAATATTATTCACGATGTCTCGTCATAATTCCCGATTCCCTGTTTCTGAAGGAAATTTGTTTGTGCCGAATATGGAATTTTCTCCGAAATCAAAAAATATGTTGCATATTTATTCTTTTGAATTTATAATAATTAGCATAAAAGAATATTATTGCGGCTTTAATCAAAAAGGAGAGAATTTTTATGCATACAAATTCCGTAAAGAAAGTAGTTCTCGCCTATTCGGGCGGTCTGGATACCTCTGTGATCATTCCGTGGCTTAAGGAGAACTATGACAACTGCGAGGTTATCGCCGTTTCCGGCAACGTCGGTCAGGCAGACGAGCTCGATGGATTGGAAGAAAAAGCCCTTAAAACCGGCGCTTCTAAGCTCTATGTCGAAGATCTGACCGATGAATTGGTAAACGACTTCATTCTTCCGACCATGCAGGCCGGCGCTTTGTATGAGGACTATATGCTGGGCACATCGTTTGCACGGCCCGTTATCGCCAAGCGCATCGTCGAAATTGCCAAGGCCGAGGGTGCGGACGCCATCTGCCACGGCTGCACCGGCAAAGGAAACGATCAGGTGCGTTTTGAACTGGCGATCAAGCACTTCGCGCCCGATATGAAGATCATCGCTCCGTGGCGCGAGTGGACGATCAAATCCCGCGAGGAGGAAATCGCCTACGCAGAAGCCCACAATGTTCCTCTTAAGATCACGCGGGAGACAAACTATTCCAAGGATAAGAACCTCTGGCATCTGTCGCACGAGGGACTCGACCTTGAAAACGCGGGAAACGAGCCCCAGTATGAAAAGCCCGGATTTCTTGAGATGTGCGTCTCTCCGCTCGAAGCGCCCGACGCCCCTACCTACCTCACAATGGATTTTGAGTCGGGTGTGCCCGTCTCTCTCGACGGCGTTAAGATGAGCCCGAAGGAAATCGTCCTCAAGCTCAACGAGCTGGGCGGCAAAAACGGAATCGGCCTGCTTGACATTGTGGAAAACCGCCTTGTCGGCATGAAGTGCCGCGGCGTCTACGAAACCCCCGGCGGCGAAATTCTGTACGCCGCACACAAATATCTTGAAACCGTCTGCCTTGACAAGATGACCGCGCATAAAAAGCAGGAACTTGCCGTCACCTTTGCAGAGCTGGTCTATAACGGTCAATGGTTCACGCCGCTGCGCGAGGCACTCTCCGCTTTTGTCGAAAAGACGCAGGAACACGTCACCGGCACGGTAAAACTCAAGCTTTACAAGGGCAACATCATCAAAGCCGGCGTGTGGAGCGATTACTCCCTCTATTCTGAGGAAATCGCCACTTTCGGTGAGGACAGTGTCTACAATCAGGCGGATGCCGCCGGCTTTATCAACCTGTTCGGCCTGCCGATCAAAGTGCAGGCACAGGTGGATGCCAAAAACGCCGCCAAAAAATAAGCCGCGCTTTGGCGCCGCGAAAGGGTGTTTTCTAACAAATGGAAAAAATGTGGACCGGCCGCTTTGCAAAGCAGCTTGACAAAGAGGCGGATGACTTTAATTCCTCGATTGCCATCGACGGGCGGATGTACCGACAGGACATCGAAGGCTCTCTGGCACACGCGCAAACGCTTGTAAAGCAGGGGATTCTCTCCGTCAAAGACGGCTGTGCCATCGCCGAGGGTCTCACCGGGATTCTCGCCGACCTCGACAGCGGCGCCCTGCAGATCGATCCGGCCGCAGAGGACATTCATATGTTTATTGAGGGTGTTTTGACCCAGCGCATCGGCGAAGCCGGAAAACGCCTGCACACCGCCCGCAGCAGAAACGATCAGGTCGCGCTCGATACGCGCCTCTATCTGCGCAAGCGCACCGCTCAAATACAATCGCTGATCAAAGAGCTGATCGGCGTGATCTGCAAGAAAGCAGAAACCTATGCCGATACGGTCATGCCGGGCTACACACATCTTCAGCGCGCACAGCCGGTCACCTTCGGCCATCATCTGCTGGCGTACGGTATGATGCTCTCCCGCGATTTAGGAAGACTTTCGGATGCGGCAAAGCGCATGAACCAGTCCCCTCTCGGATGCTGTGCGCTGGCAGGCACCACCTATCCCACCGACCGCGCCTTTGCGGCAGAGGCGCTCGGCTTTGACGGATACACGCTCAACAGCATTGACGGCGTCTCGGACCGCGACTTCTGCATCGAGCTGGAAAGCGCACTCGCGCTTGTGATGGCGCACCTCTCCCGCTTTGCGGAGGAAATCATTCTCTGGTGCAGCTGGGAGTTTCAGTTTGTGGAACTCGACGACGCCTTTACAACGGGATCGAGCATCATGCCCCAGAAGAAAAACGCCGACATGGCGGAACTAGTGCGCGGCAAGACCGGCCGCGTCTACGGTAATCTGATGGCTGCGCTGACGATGCTGAAAGGACTGCCGCTTGCCTACAACAAGGACATGCAGGAGGATAAGGAAGCCGTATTCGACAGCTTCGATACCGTCGAAAAGTGCCTGACGGTCTTTACGCCCATGCTTGACACGATGCAGGTACACGCGGACAAAATGAAACAGGCGGCGCTCGGCGGCTACATCAACGCAACCGATTTGGCCGACTATCTGACGAAAAAGGGCGTGCCGTTCCGCACGGCATACAAGCTGACCGGAGAACTGGTCGCCCTCTGCATCCGAAAAGGGTGCCCACTCGACGTACTTTCTCTCGAAGAGTATCAAAAATACTCCGAGCTGTTTGAGCCGGATCTGTATGAGGAAATCGCCCTCGAAACATGTGTGAAAAAGCGTACTTCCGCCGGAGGACCGGGAGCGGATTCCATCCGGACACAAATCAAATTTTTACATGAGGTGATCGCATGAAAGTATTTATCGACGGAAAGGCCGGCACGACCGGGCTGCGCATCTACACCCGCCTGGAGGAACGCAGCGATGTAGAGCTGCTTACGCTCTCGGAGGAGGACAGAAAAAATCCCGCCTGCCGCAAGGAGGCGCTCAACGCCTGCGACGTTGCGTTTCTCTGTCTGCCGGACGCCGCCGCCGAAGAAGCGGTCGCCATGATCGAAAACAACCACACCAAGGTGCTTGACACCTCCACCGCGCACCGCACTGCTCCCGGCTGGGCCTATGGTTTTCCGGAGCTGTCCGCGGCGCATCTGAAAAAGATTCTCTCCTCCAACCGCATCGCCGTTCCCGGCTGCTACGCCAGCGGTTTTATTTCTCTGGTGTATCCGCTGATCGAAGCGGGCGTGCTCTCTCCCGAGACGCTTTTGACCTGTCACGCGGTCTCGGGCTACAGCGGCGGCGGCAAGAGCATGATCGCCGATTATCAGAGCGAAACCCGTCCCGCTGCGTTTGATTCCCCGCGGCAGTACGGCGTGGCGCAGAAGCACAAGCACCTGCCCGAGATGGCGGCCGTAACAGGGCTTGCCGCAAAGCCGATCTTCTGTCCGAGCGTAGCGGATTTTTACAGCGGCATGACCGTGACCGTTCCGATTTTCGCATCCCAGCTTCAAAAGGGCGCAGACGTCAAAACCGTTCGGGAAATCTACAAAAACAAGTACACAGGCCCCGTTGTCTGCTATGAAGACGGCGTCGCGGAAAACGGCTTTCTCGCGGCGAACCTGCTCTCCGGCAAAGACAGCATGAAAATCACCGTCGAAGGAAATGAAGACCGCATTCTGCTGATCTCCTGCTTTGACAACCTCGGCAAAGGCGCATCCGGCGCGGCGGTGCAGTGCATGAATCTCATCACCGGCTGTGACCAGACCACCGGGCTGTGTCTGTAAGCCCGGTCCGTTTTTCGACAGAAATAAGGGGGAAATTTTTAATGAAAATTACAAACGCACAGCGCGCGGAGATTCTGACCCAGGCTCTGCCTTATATTCAGGAATACACCGGTAAAATCATCGTCGTCAAGTACGGCGGCAACGCCATGGTCAACGAGGAGCTCAAGCGCCAGGTCATGGGTGACATCATTCTTCTGTCGCTCGTCGGAGTCAAGGTCGTACTCGTACACGGAGGCGGACCCGAAATCAGCGATCTGCTGAAAAAAATCGGAAAAAAATCCGAATTTGTCAACGGACTTCGCGTCACCGACGAGGAGACCATCGATGTCGTGCAGATGGTGCTTGGCGGCAAGGTCAATAAGTCCCTGGTCAATCTGATTCAGTCCATGGGCGGCAAGGCAATCGGGCTTTCCGGTATGGACGGCCGCCTGCTGCAGGCCAAAATCAAGGATCCGGCTCTCGGCTATGTCGGCGAGATCACCGAAGTCTGTGTGCAGCCCGTGATGGATCTGCTCGAAAAGGGCTATATCCCCGTCATCTCCTCGGTCGCCTGCGACGCGCAGGGCAACACCTATAATATCAACGCCGATACGGCCGCCGCGTGCATCGCAGGCGCGCTCGGCGCGGAATGCATGATTGCCATGACGGACATCGCAGGTATTCTGCGCGACAAGGACGATCCTTCCACGCTGATTCCGAAGATCGACGTTGCGGACGCCGACGAGCTCTATGCGCAGGGGGTTATCTCCGGCGGCATGATTCCCAAGGTAGAGTGCTGCATCGACGCCATCCGCCTCGGCGTACAGAAGGTATTCATTCTGGACGGACGCGTTCCTCACTCCATTCTTGTGGAAACGCTGACCGACGAAGGCGCGGGTACGATGGTCGTGGAGGAGAAAAAAGAATGAATACTTTTGAACTGGATCAAACCTACGTCGCCAATACCTACGCGCGTTTTCCCGTGGAAATCGTCGGAGGAAAAGGCTCTCTTCTGACCGGCTCCGACGGAAAGGAATACATCGATCTCGGCACCGGGATCGCGGTCAACGCCTTCGGCGTGGCTGACGAGGAATGGATCGCGGCGGTCACCGCACAGCTTCATAAAGTACAGCACACCTCAAATCTTTTCTACACCGAACCGTGTGCAAGGCTCGCGCAGATGCTCTGCGAGCGTACGCAGATGAAGAAGGTTTTCTTCGGCAATTCCGGTGCGGAGGCAAACGAATGCATTATCAAGGCGGCGCGCAAATACGCGGCCAAAAAATACGGCCCCGAACGCCATATCATCATTACGCTGACAAACAGTTTTCACGGACGCACGCTCGCAACACTGGCCGCAACCGGACAGGAGCACTATCACGAGGATTTTCTGCCTCTGACGCCGGGCTTCGTCCACTATGACGTTGGAGATCTTGCCGGCATTGAGGCGCTCTGCAAAACCGGTACGGTTGCGGGCATTCTCTTTGAAGCCGTGCAGGGAGAGGGCGGTGTGCTTCCCCTGCCGCAGGACTTCGTCAAGGGGCTCGCCTCTCTCTGCGAAACATATGACGTGCTGCTGATGGCCGACGAAGTACAGATCGGCAACGGCCGTTCGGGCGCTCTTTACGGCTACATGAACTTTGGCGTAACACCGGATCTTGTTTCCACCGCAAAGGGTCTGGGAGGCGGCCTGCCGCTCGGCGCGGCACTGCTCGGCGAAAAGGCAGAGGACGTCTTTGCGCCGGGGGATCACGGCTCAACCTTCGGAGGAAATCCCGTCTGCTGCGCGGGGGCGGTCAGTATTCTCGGGCGAATCAACGACGATCTGCTTGCGGACGTAAGGAAAAAATCCGATTTTCTTGTTTCGGCGCTTACCGGCGCGCCGGGAATTAAAAGTGTATCCGGTATGGGCTTGATGCTCGGCTTTGAGCCGGAAAAACCGCTTGCCGACGTCGTGGCACAGTGCCGCGAAAAAGGCGTTCTGATCTTAACTGCTAAGAATAAAGTGCGGCTTCTGCCCGCACTCAACATTCCGCAGGAACTGCTCGCAGCCGCCGCACAGACGATTCTGACCGTCTGCGCGAAATAAAGAAGGAGGCCCTCCTCTTATGTCTCTGAAAGGAAAAAACTTTCTCAAGCTGCTCGACCTGACTCCCGAAGAAATCGACGGTCTGCTGACACTCGCCGCCGAACTGAAGGCGCAGAAAAAGAACGGCGTTTCACACCGGCTGTTTCCGGGAAAAAATATCGCGCTCATCTTTGAAAAAACAAGCACCCGCACCCGCTGCAGCTTTGAGGTGGCGGCGCACGACCTCGGGATGCAGGCCACCTATCTCGATCCCGCCGGTTCACAGATCGGCAAAAAGGAAAGCATCCCCGATACCGCGCGTGTACTCGGGCGAATGTTTGACGGCATCGAATATCGCGGCTACGGACAGGAAATTGTGGAGACACTTGCCCAGTACGCGGGCGTGCCCGTCTGGAATGGCTTGACCAACGAATTCCATCCGACGCAGATTCTTGCGGACTTCCTGACGATCCGGGAAAAATTCGGGTCGCTTTCCGGTGTAAAGCTTGCCTATTTCGGCGACGCCCGTTACAACATGGGCAATTCCCTGATGGTCGGCTGTGCCAAAATGGGGATGCACTTTACCGCATGCGCACCAAAAGAATACTTTCCGGATTCCGCTTTGATCGACACCTGCCGCAAAATCGCTTCAAAAACAGGCGCCGTATTGGAGTTCGAGACGGATCCTATGGCTGCCGCAAAGGACGCGGATGTTCTCTATACGGACGTTTGGGTCTCGATGGGAGAGCCTCCGGAGGTATGGGATCGGCGCATCCGCGACCTGCTGCCCTACCAGATCAATGCAAAGCTGCTGCAGGCCGCTTCTCCCCGTGCGGTGTTCATGCATTGTCTGCCCGCGTATCACGACCTTAAAACCATTGTCGGCCGCGAAATCGGAGAGCGGTACGGACTTGACGCGCTTGAGGTGACCGACGAAGTATTCGAAGGGCCTCAGTCCGTTGTCTTTGACGAGGCCGAAAACAGAATGCATACAATTAAAGCCGTAATGGCGGCAACGCTGCAATAAAAAAATTGATATCTTTGAAAATAGGTCATGTCTGTTTCGCGTTATTTTAATATAGCAGATGCAAAATCGGTTGATAAACGACAAAAATAAGATGGATTTAGATAAAATTTGCAGGAATAGCTATTTTTTCTTGCAAATTTGTCTATTTTATTCCGCCGCCGGCAGTTGACATTTTCAGCATTTGGCGGTAGTATAAGACCATCGTGCCGCTGTGGCGGAACAGGCAGACGCAAGGGACTTAAAATCCCTCGGTGGCAACACCGTACGGGTTCGATCCCCGTCAGCGGCACCACGTCGTCGCGGACTTCGCATCGTTCGCGGCGACGCTTTTCAAAAAAGCATCGTCTCTCACTTGCTTTGCCGCTTCTCTTCAGCCGGCCTTTGCTGTTTTCCACCCCGCACCGGTATTTCCCACAGAAAAGCTTTTTGCGTCGTTTTCAAAGCAGCAGCCTGCCCTTTTCGGGTGGGCTGCGTCCTTTTTCACCGGCGGGTCTTTCTCGCCTCTGCCATAGGAGTACACAATCATGAAGCACACAGATTATTGCAGCCCTCTGTACGATTCCCGCTTTGAGCATGATTCCTGCGGAATCGGCGCCGTCGTCGATCTCAAGGGGCGCGTCTCGCATCAGACCGTGTCGGACGCTCTTTCTATTGTGGAAAAGCTTCGTCACCGCGCAGGACGTGACGCCGCCGGAAAAACCGGCGACGGCGTCGGTATTATGACACAGATTCCGCACGGCTTGTTTTCTTCTGTCGCCGCCGAGAACGGAATCTCCCTCGGCGAGGCGCGAAGCTACGGGGTGGGAATGTTTTTCTTCCCGCAGGACAGCCTGCAGCGGGCACGGGCAAAACGCCTGTTCGGAGTGATTGCACAAAAAGCCGGACTGGAGCTTCTGTTCTGGCGGGATGTGCCTGTCCGTCCGGAGGTCATCGGTCAAAAGGCTCTTGACTGCATGCCCTGCATCTGCCAATGTGTACTGCGCCGCCCAAAGAGCGCCGCTGCGGATGCAGAGTTTGACCGCCGACTGTATCTGGTGCGCCGCGAATTTGAGCAGTCCGTCTCGGGAACATACATCGCATCTCTTTCCTGCCGCACAATCGTCTATAAAGGCATGTTTCTCGTCGAGCAGCTTCGGGCCTTTTACCCCGATCTGTCGGATAAACGGTATGAGTCCGCGCTCGCGCTGGTGCATTCCCGCTTTTCCACCAACACAAACCCGAGCTGGGAACGCGCGCACCCGAACCGCCTGATTCTGCATAACGGAGAAATTAACACAATCCGCGGCAATATTGACCGCATGCTCGCCCGCGAGGAAACCATGGTTTCTCCTCTGCTGGCCGACGATCTTGAAAAAGTTCTGCCTGTCGTAGACCCTTCCGGATCGGACTCCGCAATGCTCGACAATACGCTTGAATTTCTGATGTACGCGGGCATGGAGCTGCCGCGCGCCGTGATGGTCACCATCCCCGAGCCGTGGAGCACCCGCCGCGACATGCCGCGCGCCGTGCGCGACATGTACCACTATTACGCCACCATGATGGAGCCGTGGGACGGTCCCGCCGCGATTTTGTTTTCCGACGGAGATGTGGTCGGCGCGGTGCTTGACCGCAACGGTCTGCGCCCCTCGCGCTACTATCTGACAGACGATGAGCGGCTGATTCTTTCCTCCGAGGTAGGGGTACTTCCTATTCCGGCGGAAAGAATTATTAAAAAATCCCGCCTGCGTCCCGGCAAGATGCTGCTCGCCGATCTGAAGCAGGGCCGCATCATAGACGACGGCGAGCTGAAAAACGCCTACGCGCAGTCGCATCCCTACGGAGAATGGCTTGACCGCGAGCTGGTTACGCTTGAGGATCTGCCCGCCCCCAAGACACGCGTTCCCGAGCACGATCCTGCGACGCGCAGCCGTCTCTGCCAGGCATTCGGCTATACCTATGAGGATTTTAAATCGTCGATTCTGCCCATGGCAAAGACCGGCACCGAGCCCACCGCCGCCATGGGAGCGGACATTCCGCTGGCGGTACTGTCGGAAAAGCATCAGCCTCTCTTCAACTATTTCAAGCAGATGTTCGCGCAGGTCACAAATCCGCCGATCGATTCTATTCGTGAAAAGATCGTCACGGATACCAAGGTCTATGTCGGCGCGGACGGCAACCTGCTGGAGGATCGCGCGGAAAATTGCCGTGTTCTGCAGCTTGAGGGGCCGATTCTCACCAGCATGGAGCTGCTCAAAATCAAGTCTCTCGATATGCCGGGTCTGAAAAGTGCGGTTATCCCGCTTTTGTATTACAGCAACACCTCGCTTGAACACGCACTTGAAAAACTGTTTGTCCGCTGCGACAAAGCATACCGAAGCGGCGCGAATATTCTGATTCTCTCTGACCGGGGCGTCGACGAAAACCGCGCCGCGATCCCTTCTCTGCTGGCGGTGTCCGCTCTGCAGCAGTACCTTGTCCGCACCAAAAAGCGCACCGCAGTCTCCATCATTTTAGAGAGCGCGGAGCCGCGATGCGTGCATCATTTTGCGGCGCTGCTTGGCTTTGGCGCGACCGCGGTCAACCCTTACCTCGCACAGGAATGCGTCGGCGAACTGATTGAGCGCGGTATGCTTGACCGCGACCCCTATGCCGCAGTACAGGCCTATGACGAGGCCGTCTCCAACGGCATTGTGCGCATTGCGTCAAAGATGGGCATTTCGACCATACAGTCCTACCGCAGCGCGCAGATTTTCGAGGCAGTCGGCATCAGCCGCAGCGTAATCGACAAGTATTTCACCAACACTATCAGCCGCGTAGGCGGCATCGGCCTCGATGAAATCGCCGAAGCAGTCGAATGGCGGCACGACAATGCGTTTGACCCGATGGGGCTGCCCACCGGCCAGGGGCTCGAGAGCGCAGGTATTCACCGCGAACGCGCGGGCCAGCGTGCGGAAGATCATATGTGGAAGCCACAGACTATCTTAACTCTGCAAAAAGCCGTGCGGGAGAATTCCTACGAGGAGTACAAAAAGTATTCCGTTTTCGCCCGGTCGGAGGATGTTCCGCACACGCTGCGCGGACTGTTTGAATTTAACACGGATCATGTCACTCCCATTCCCCTTGAGGAAGTGGAGCCCGCCGCATCGATCGTGCGTCGTTTTAAGACGGGAGCGATTTCTTACGGCGCAATCTCTCAGGAAGCACACGAATGCCTCGCCGAGGCGATGAACCGCTTGGGCGGCAAGTCCAACTGCGGTGAGGGCGGCGAACTGCCTGAGCGTCTCGGCACCAAAACGAACTCCGCCATCAAACAGGTCGCATCCGGGCGCTTCGGCGTGACAAGCGAATATCTTGTCAGCGCCAAGGAAATTCAGATTAAAATGGCACAAGGCGCAAAACCGGGCGAAGGAGGTCATCTGCCGGGCGGCAAGGTTTGGCCGTGGATCGCCAAAACACGGTACGCAACGCCCGGCGTAGCGCTGATTTCTCCTCCGCCTCACCACGATATTTACTCTATCGAGGATCTGGCACAGCTGATTTATGATCTTAAAAACGCCAATGTAAACGCCAATATCTCCGTCAAGCTCGTCAGCGAGGCGGGCGTCGGCACAATCGCCTCCGGTGTGGCAAAGGCCGGCGCGCAGACCGTGCTGATTTCCGGTGCGGACGGCGGTACGGGTGCGGCTCCGCAGAACTCGCTCTACAATGCGGGCCTGCCGTGGGAGCTCGGCCTCGCCGAAGCGCATCAAACCCTTGTGCAGAACGGCCTGCGTTCGCGCGTCCGTCTCGAGGTAGACGGCAAGCTGATGAACGCCTTTGACGCAGCAGTCGCCTGTCTGCTCGGCGCGGAGGAATTCGGCTTTGCAACCGCGCCGATGGTCGCGATGGGCTGCCGCATGATGCGCCTGTGCAACAAAGACACCTGCCCCATGGGAATCGCCACGCAGAATCCCGAGCTTCGTAAAAACTTCTCCGCCAAACCCGAGCACGTCATGCGCTACATGCTTTTCGTCGCCGAAGAGCTCAGAGAAACCATGGCCTCTCTCGGCATTCGCACCATTGACGAGATGGTCGGCCGCACCGAGCTGCTGCGTGTGAGACCGCATCAGGTCACGCGGCGTGCCGCAATGGTGGATGTGTGCTCGCTGCTTGACAAGGCTCCCGATAATGGAGAGGCAACGCGCTTTGACCCGAAGCACACTTTTGACTTTGAACTGGAAAAAACGCCCGACGAAACCGTGCTGCTGCATATGCTTGAGGACGGCGCCCCGCACGAGACCGAGGTTTCCGTTTCCTGCACCGACCGCACCTTCGGCACGATTTTCGGTGCAGAACTGACGCGGCGGTTTGGAAACCTTCTTTCCGACGACAGCTACGTGGTGCGCTGCCGCGGCGGTGCGGGACAGTCCTTCGGGGCTTTTATTCCCAAAGGGCTGACACTCCGTCTGGAAGGAGACAGCAACGACTATTTCGGAAAAGGACTTTCCGGCGGCCGTCTGATTCTGCGTCCCGACCGAAACAGCACTCTTGACCCCGGAGAAAACGTCATTGTGGGCAACGTCGCCCTGTACGGCGCCACCTCCGGTGAGGCATATGTCAACGGCGTCGCGGGCGAACGCTTCGCCGTGCGCAACTCCGGCGCTTCCGCCGTTGTCGAAGGTGTCGGCGATCACGGCTGTGAATATATGACAGGCGGGCGGGTCGTTGTGCTGGGACGTACCGGATGCAATTTTGCTGCGGGCATGTCGGGCGGCGTCGCCTATGTGCTCGACGCCGATCATGACCTGTATCTGCGCGTGAACAAGGCCCTCGTCTCTATTGAGCCCCTCTCCGACCCCAAGGATATTGCACAGCTTCGCGCCCTTCTTACGGCGCATGCGGCCGAAACCGATTCGCCGCGGGCCAAGGAATTCCTTGCGGACTTCGACAGCCGTGTTTCCCTGTTTAAAAAGATCGTTCCCCGCGATTACAGCATCATGGCGGAGGAAATCGCACGCCTTGAGGAGCGCGGCATGACGCGCGACGAAGCGGAACTGATCGCCTTTGCGGAAAAGGAGGCGTGATTCATGGAGAAAAAAGCATACTGCGAAACGCACAGCCTTGAGGAACGTATGGCGCAATGCGCACGCTGCTATAATTGCGGCGTTCCCTTCTGTCAGGCAAACATAGAACTGGAAGGAAAACAGTTCGGCTGCCCGCTGCACAATCTGATTCCGGAATGGAACGACCTGCTGCGCAAGGGGAATGTTCGCTATGCGCTCGAGCGCCTGCTTCGCACCAACTGTTTCCCGGAATTTACCGGTCGGGTCTGCCCCGCTTTCTGTGAGCAGGCCTGCACGCGCAAAAATGTGGACGGCGCTGTCACGGTGCGGGAAAACGAGCTGTATTTGATAGAATACGCCTTTGAGCACGGCTGGATGCAGCCCTCTCCTCCCGCTGTCCGTTCCGGAAAGAAGATCGCCGTCGTAGGCAGCGGTCCGGTGGGACTGTCCGCCGCCTATTATCTGAACCGCCGCGGGCACGAGGTCACCGTCTTTGAAAAAGACGATGAGCCGGGCGGCTCTCTGCTTGGAAATGCACTTGAAAAACGTCTGCCGAAAGAAATCATCCGCCGCCGCATCGCCCTGATGGAGGCGGAAGGCGTCCGGTTCGTCTCCAAAACCGAGATCTCGGGAAATACCGCCGCCAAGCTGAAAGAGCAGTTTGACCTCGTTCTTTTCTGCACGGGAAAAGAAAGAAAAAGAGACGCCCGTTCTTTTGTCTGCTATGCAATCGCATCCGGAAAGCACACAGCCGCCGAAGCGGACCGCACCCTGATGGGATATACCGGCATCGAAGAATAAAGCATCTTTTCTGCGGATGCGCAGAGAGGCTGTATCATTGTCTTTTCCCCTGTGTCACCAAAAAGTCCCCTCAAAGTTTTCAAAAAACTTTGAGGGGACTTTCCTTTTGCTTATCTTCCGCATCCGCAGCAGTCAGCTGCCGTAAAACGCGTTATGAATCGCTCTCACCGCGCGCTGTGCATCTTCGATGTCGATCAGAACGGAAATCTTGATTTCGCTGGTCGCAATCATCTGAATATTGATGTTGTTGCTTGCGAGCGCTTCAAACAATCTTGTAGCCACGCCGGGGTTGGATTCCATGCCCGCACCGACGATAGAAACCTTGGCAATCTCCGTGTCGCAGGTAATCGTGCGGAATTTCAAAGACTTTTGATGCTCACTGAGCACTGACACCGCTTCTTCGGCCGAATCTTTTGACACGGTAAACACGATATCCTTCGTCTCGTTGCGGCCGATTGACTGCAGAATAATGTCAATATTGATCTTTTTCTCCGCAAGGAGGGAGAACACACGAAAGGCCATGCCGGGCGTATCCTCAATCTCACCGAGCGAAATGCGCGCCACATTGGTATCCTTTGTAACGCCGCGTATAATCATCTGTTCCACTTTTGTTTCCTCCTTGATGATCGTCCCGGGCTTCTCCTCCAGACTGGAGAGAACCTCAATTTCCACATTATAGCGTTTTCCCATCTCAACCGAACGGTTGTGAAGCACATTCGCGCCGAGAGAAGCAAGCTCCAGCATCTCGTCGTAGGTAACTTCGGAGAGCTTGACAGGGTGGTCGACGATGCGCGGATCCGCGGTATAAACCCCATCCACATCGGTGAAAATCTGACAGCGTTTGGCATGCAGTGCCGCCGCCAAGGCCACCGCGCTCGTATCGGAGCCGCCTCGTCCAAGTGTCGTCATGTCGTCATAGCGGTCAAGGCCCTGAAACCCGGCGACAATCAGAATCGTGCGTTTGGAAAGTTCGTTTTCCATCCGCTCGGTGTTGATGCGGCGAATGCGCGCCTTGGAATGATTTGCGTCGGTGGAAAAGCCCGCCTGCCACCCGAGAAGAGACTTGACAGGATAATTTCTCTTTTCAATGGCCATTGCCAGCAGCGCCACGGAAATTTGCTCTCCGGCGGAGAGCAGCATATCCATTTCGCGGCGTGAAGCCTTCGGATTGATTTCGGCGGCCTTGTCGACCAACACATCCGTAAATTTTCCCTGCGCGGAAACAACCGCAACGACATTATAGCCTTTGTCGTATGTCCTTGTAATAATATCCGCGACGTGCTCCACACGCGCGGCGTCGGCGACCGAGGTGCCGCCGAATTTCTGTACGATCAGCTGCAAAGCAAAAACCGCTCCTTTCCGGTTGAATTCATTTTTTATTTTTCTTTCTGCATCTCTGTGCAGACCGCGCCCGCGTTGTCGGCGTCAAGCATCAGCAGACTCCATTGTGAAAAGCCTGCGGTATCCAGTTCCCGGCGCGTGCGCTCAAAGAAAGCCTCGTCTGCCGCCGGAACCATCGCCATTAGAGTCGATCCCGCGCCGCTGATATAAGAACAGTACGCACCCTGTGCATGAAGAATGCCCAGAGCCTCTTCTGCCCCGGTAATCAGCCGCAGACGGTACGGCTGATGCAGACGGTCGCCCGATGCGGCAGAAAGATTTTCGTAGCGGCCCGCGGCAAGCGACATGCTCATCAGCGCCGCTCTCGACAAGTTGTAGACCGCGTCACGGTGCGGTATTTCCCGCGGGAGAACGCTGCGTGCCACAGAAGTGGAGAGCTCAAAATTGGGAATCAGCGCCGCAAAACGCAGATCGGGCCGAAGATCCTGCCGAACCCAGCGAACCTGCGCGCCCTCTATCACAGCGCAGACAAATCCGCCGAGCAGGGCCGGAGCCACATTGTCGGGATGTCCCTCGATCTTTGCCGCGGTGTTGAGAAGCTGCTGCCGCGTGAGAGGCGAGCCCAGAAGAGCATTCGCCGCCAAAAGGCCGCCGACAATGCAGGCGGAGCTGCTGCCAAGCCCTCTTGACATAGGGATTCGATTGATCTGACGGATATGAAGCGCCGGAATCTTTTCTCCGCACTGCCGGTACAGCCCGCGCATCGCCGTATAAATCAGATTGTCCTCTCCCTGCGGCACAGGCGTATCATCCAAAGATTCGATCAGAAGACGGTCGCTCTTCTCCACGGTGATCTCGTTATAGAGCGTCAGTGCCAATCCAAGGGAATCAAAACCGGATCCCACATTCGCACTGGTAGCCGGAATTTTGACTGTAATCATGCCGGTGTTTCCCCTTTCAAAGCTCGAACACGCGCAGAGCCGAACGAATCTCGACGCCGCGCGCCTGTGCCTGGCTTCGCAGCTTATATACGCGCGCCGCAGAAAGCTTCATTGTGAACAGAACGGCCTCCCCGTCCGTATCCTTTCCATTCGTCTGCGTACCGAACAACTCTGCGGCAGGCTCGGCATCCTCCTTCGGGACGCGGAGCATCCAGATAAATTCCTCCATCGCCGCATTTTTGACACAAGCCGGACCCTTTTCCCAGTCAAAGAACGAGCAATGTCCCCCGGCACAGACCGCCTCGACCAGATCGGACACAACGGCGTTCGCTGTGGGCAGCTTGCCCGCGCCCCGTCCGTAAAACATCGCATCGCCGAGATGAACGCCGCGCGCCTGCACCGCGTTGAATACATCCTTCGTCACGCCGAGGGGGCTTTTCTCCGAAACAAGAGCGGGCGTAACCTGCGCCGAGACTTCCTCTCCGCGCAGGCGGATCTGTCCAAGCAGTTTGATCGCCAAGCCATGCGCGGCCGCAGCCGCAGCGTCCCGTGCGGTCAGCTTCGTGATTCCCTCGGTATATACGTCTTCGGGAGACACATGTCTGCCCAAAAGCAGCGAAGCAAGAATTGCCGTCTTTCGGCAGGCGTCGTGTCCTTCGATATCCGCGCTGGGATCCGCCTCCGCATAACCGTTTTTCTGTGCAAGAGCCAATGCGTCGTCAAAGGACATCCTGTCTTCATTCATGCGCGTCATGATAAAATTCGTTGTGCCGTTGAGAATACCGGCCACGTCCGTGATGCGCTCCGTACCGAGCAGACGCGCCAGAGGCTGCAGCAGCGGAATCCCTCCGCCCACGCTCGCTTCAAAAAAATAGTTGACGTTGTGCGCTTTTGCTGCCGCCAGAAGCTCTGTGCCAAGCGCAGAGACCAGTTCTTTATTTGACGTCACCACATGACGGCCCGAATCAAGCGCCGCTTTTGTAAAATCATATGCGGGATGAAGCCCTCCGATTGCTTCCGCTACAACGCCGACATCCGGATCGGAGAGCACCGTGCCAAAGTCGGTCGTCCAGTACTTGGCCCATTCTCCTTTGGGACAGCGGAGATCGACGATATATCCCAGTTCGAGGGGGAATCCGCACCTGCGGCGGATCGCCTCCGCGTTATCGCGGAGAACCTCGGCCACGCCGGAGCCGACAACTCCGAAGCCTACGATTGCAACCTTCATGGTTTTCCTCCAATTCTTCGTCAGAACCGCACAGCCGAGGCAAAGCGGTCTGTAAAATTATTCTGCGCGGGCAAGACCCGCAAAAAAGTATGTTATCTTCCGACCAGCCTTCTAACCTCAGCCACATCGCCGAGGTTTTTCAGCGCGTTGAGCAGATCCATGTCGCTGGCCGCAGCCGCATCCAGCGAAACAGACAGAGATACCGCCGCCATGCCATCGACGGGAATGTTCTGGTTGATTGTCAAAATATTCGCGCCGTTTTCGTACAGAGTATGGATCACGCGCGAAAGCATTCCCGGTCTGTCGTGCATCACGACATAGAGACTGACAACCTTGCCCGACATCTCGCTGACATACGGAAATACCGCGTCCCGGTACTTATAGATTGCGCTGCGGGAAATTCCCGCCATTTTTGCCGCAAGGGAAATATTTCCTGTGGTGCCGCTCTCTAAAAGATGCTTGGCGTATACAACCTTTACAAAGACATCCGGCAGGGCTTGACTTTCCACAACCAGATATTTCGGTTCTTCCCACATTTTTTCCACCTCTCATGCACGATTGTTTTTCTATAAAATACACTATACACAGGAAATCGATTTTCTGCAAGTCTTTTCTTCACAATATTTTTTCCTCAAAAGGCTTAATTTCTTAAAAAATAACGGATATAATAAGGATAATCATTTGTCTGATTCAGGTTTTCATCTATTTTACAAAAGAGACTATTTTCCCGATGCGCAGCGTAAAATGCTCCGCGTGAAAAGCTTCTCTGCGGTCGGCATTTTCTTCTCCTTTGTCCGAGACGTCACCCCGAAAGGAGCGGTTTTATGGAAAAACGCATTTGTTTTTTACAGAATTTTTGTTTTTGGGCAGTAATCGTTCTCCTTGTATTATGTACTTTAAAATTCGCTGTACCGCTCATCTGGCCTTTTCTCGGAGGCTTTGCCCTCGCCTATCTGTTTAAACATATTTCCCGCCGGCTGAAAATCCGCGGCGGGGCTCCGGTCGCCGTAATTGCCGTACTGTTTTACGCACTGGTCATTCTCGCGTTCTGGGGCATAGCGGTTTTTACCGTGGAGCGTATAATCGGCGCGGCGCAGTCCTTTCCTGTTTTTTTCCGCGACAGCCTGCTGCCGGCCCTGCAAAGCCTTGGAGATCAGACGGTGGAGTGGCTGCAGGCACTTGCCCCCGCCTTTGCGCTGTCTCTATCCGAAATTTTTGACGTTCTCTCCAGCGCGATGACAGATGTGGTCTCCTCCTTGTCGTCATGGCTTATCTCAACCGTAACCGGTGCTGTCAAGGGCTTTCCTATGTTCTTAATTGGTTTCGTTTTTATGATCGTATCCTCGTTCTACATCTGTATGGACTATACCCGCATCACGGGATTTTTAATGCGTCAAATCCCCAAACGGGCGCAGCCGCTCATTCTTGATATTAAGAACTTTTTGACCTCTTGCCTTTTTCGGCTGGTGCGTGCCTATCTGATCATTATGATCGTCACTTTTGCAGAGCTTTCCATCGGGCTTTCTTTCCTGAAGATTGAAAATGCCCTGAGCATTGCGGCACTGACGGCCGTTTTGGATATTCTTCCGCTGCTCGGCTCCGGCGCTATTCTGATTCCATGGGCGCTTTATCATCTGATCGCAGGCACTGCCGGCACAGGCGTGGGGCTTATTCTGCTCTACGCGGCGATTACGGTGATCCGCAACATTATTGAGCCGCGCATCGTCGGGGATCAGCTGGGTCTCCACCCCGTGGTAACGCTGTCCGCCATGTTCATCGGTCTGAAAGTGATCGGCGTATGGGGCATTTTCTTAATGCCGGTCGCCGCACTGCTGATTCGGTATCTTACCACGGTGGAAGGAATTCCTCTTTATAAAACCTGAGTGCTTTCTCATAATTGTTCGGCTGAAACAAACTGCGCTCATAGACAAAGCGACGTCCCGTCGGTCTGCAAAACCGGCAGGACGCCTTTTTTCCATATTGACTTCATCCTAAAAAGCAGGATTTCGGATTTCTTTCTCCATCGAAAGCCGGATCTCTGCCGGACAATCGCCCGGAGACTGCCTGTTTCGGATTTTGTCGGTGCAGCTTTCTGGGCGGAGCTGCCGTCCGACAGACGGCTGCGCTTATGCATAGTCCTCTTTCAACTGCTTTGCGGCACGTTTTACAAAGAATTAGCGGCGGGTAAGAAACCCGCCGCTAAATTGTTTTGCGGCTGCTTAAAAATGAGAATCGCTTTTCTTACCAAACCGATTCAGCGGCTCTTGACGTAGGGCTTTCCGTTTGCGGCGGGAACATGAGACTTGCCGACAAACAGAATCAGCACCACAACCGTAACCGCATACGGGATCATGGAGATCAGCTGCGAAGAAATCACCGCGTTCGAACCGAGTACGACCTTGAGACCGGTGCACATGCCAAAGAGCAGGCATGCCATCATCGCGCCCTGCGGGCGGAACTTACCGAAAATCACCGCGGCGATTGCGATAAAGCCCTGTCCCACAATAGACGTCGGCCGAAACTGATTCATCGTCGCCATCGTAACGCATGCACCGCCGAGACCGGCCAGAAAGCCGGAGATCACCACGCAGGTGAAACGCATTCTTTGTACGTTGATGCCCAGCGTATCGCATGCCTTGGGGTGCTCACCGCAGGCGCGCAGACGCAGGCCGAAGCGCGTTTTGTAAAACACGAACCAAACCAGCACGACGACCAGAAACACAAGGTAGGTCGACGCATAGTTGACAAAGATGTTTTTCAGAAAATTCGCTCCCACCGAACCTCCCTCAAAGACAGAGGTGAACAGGCGCGGCAGCTTCGCATCGGAAAGCGCCGGCGTGTCGGAGGAATTAAACAGTGCTTTCGCCATCAGAAGCGCAACGCCCGGCGCAAGGAAATTGATCGCCGTGCCGGAAATGGTCTGGTCGGCGTTCAGCTTGACCGTGGCAAAAGCATGCAGCGCGCCGAAGGCCGCGCCCGCAAGCCCGGCGCAGAGAAACGAAATCCACGGCATGCCGGTGAAGTGCCCGATGCAGGCTCCCGTGAACGCGCCGATCGTCATCATGCCCTCGATACCGATATTCACGATGCCGCTGTTTTCGGAAAAGCAGGAGCCGAGCGCGGCAAAAAGCAGCGGAGGCGTATACACCAGCGTCGCATAGAGCACAACGCCAAGATTATTGATAAAGCTATCCATTACGCCTTTCCTCCTTTCTTATGCCGCACAAAGCGAAATACATGCGAAATCGCGATAAAGAAGACGACCGTACCCATGATGATATCGATCACCTCGGAAGGCGCGCCGATCAGATTGAGCTTATTTCCTCCGTACTTCAGCGCGCCGTAAAACAGACCCGCGAAGAGAACACCGATGGGGTTCGAGGCACCGATCAGCGCCACGCTGATTCCCTGAAAGCCGAAGCCTTCCTGTCCGGAAAAAATACTGATGCGCTGTCCCATGCCAAGCAGCTGCACCGCACCGCCGAGGCCGGCCAGCACGCCGGAGATGGCAATCGCCGTAATGATCGCACGGTTCGGGTTGATGCCGCCGTACTCGGCGGCGCTGCGGTTGAAGCCGACCGCCTTGAGCTGATAGCCGAGCGTCGTTTTCTCGATGATGATATAGACCACCGCCACTGCGATTACGGCGAGAAGAATGCCCCAGTTTGAGGTCGGACAGAGCGCCTTTCTCCATGCTTCGGGAAAGAGGATACGGGCGGCGTCCTGCACATTCTTGGTCGCCTCGGCGTTTCCTTCGGTCTTAATTGCGGGCAGACCCGCAATATAGTTGGAAAGATAAAAGGCGATCCAGTTGAACATAATCATGGACAGCACCTCATTGATGCCCCATTTTGTCTTTAAGAAAGCCACGAGAACCCCCCACAGGGCGCCGGCGGCGGCCGCCGCCAGAAAGCACAGAGGCACCAGCACCACAGGCGGAGCCGGAACGAGAATCCCCACGACACAAGCGGCCATGGATCCCATGACGAACTGTCCCTCCGCCCCGATGTTGAACACACCCGTGCGGAAAGAAAACGCCACAGAAAGCCCCACCAGAATCAGCGGAGAAGCATACACAACGGAATAGGCGATATTTTTCCGGGAGCCGACCGCGCCGTCAATCATTTTTTGATACGCCGCAATCGGGTCAATCCCGATCATCGTCAAAAAGATCGCACCCACCAGAAAAGACAGGAGAACCGAAAAAATCGTCAGGGCGAATTTTCCGCCCAGCAGCCGTTTAATCTTCTGCATGATGTTCTCCTCCCGCCATCATCAGGCCAAGGCGGTTCTCATCGGCGTCGCAGCCTGCCATTTCGCCGACAATTTTACCGGCATAAATGACGTCGATGCGATCCGAAAGACCCATGACCTCGTCAAGTTCAAACGATACGAGCAGAACGGCTTTCCCTTTATTGCGCTGCTCCACGATATACTTATGCACATATTCGATCGCGCCGACGTCAAGGCCGCGCGTGGGATTCACCGCAATCAGAAGGTCTTTGTCATTGTTGACCTCGCGGGCGATGATCACTTTTTGCTGATTGCCGCCCGAAAGCGTTCCCGCGAGCTTGTCCACGCAGTCGTGCGGGCGCACGTCGTATTTTTCGACGGCCTCCCGCGTATAGCGGCGGATGGCGTCTTTATTCAAAATACCGTGCCGCTGGAACTGCGGTTCGCGGAAATTCTGCAGAACCATATTCTCGGCCACCGTAAAATCAAGCACAAGTCCGTGCTTCTGCCGGTCGGCCGGTATGCTCGACACTCCCGCCAAAAAACCTGTGCGGGGCGGTTTGTTGCAGATCTCCGTTTTATTGATGCATACGGAACCCTTGGTCGCTTTCCGCAGGCCGGTGATAATCTCGACCATCTCGGTCTGCCCGTTGCCGTCGATGCCCGCGATGCCGAGAATTTCTCCTTTTCGAACCGTAAGGTTCAGTCCGCGCAGAATCTCTACCCCGCGGTAATCCACGCCATGCAGGTCCTTGACCTCAAGCACGACGTCTCCGGGCTTCTGCTCCGGCTTTTCCACTTCAAAGGTGACGCTGCGTCCCACCATCATGCTGGCAAGCTCGCTTTCCGACACGGTTTCCACATCCACCGTGCCGATATATTTTCCAAGACGGATGATCGTGCAGCGATCCGCCACAGCCTTGATTTCCTTGAGCTTATGCGTAATCAAAAGAATAGATTTGCCGTCCTCGGTCAGGTTGTGCAGAATTTCGATCAGCTCATGAATTTCCTGCGGCGTAAGGGAAGCAGTCGGCTCGTCCAAAATCAGAATCTCGGCGCCGCGGTAAAGCGCCTTGAGAATCTCGACGCGCTGCTGCATTCCGACGGAGATATCCTCAATTTTCGCATCCGGATCAATGTCAAGCCCATAGCGCTTGGAAATTTCAACCACATTTTTCCGAGCCGCCGCCATGTCCAAAGAAATGCCGTGCAGCGGTTCCACACCGAGAACGATGTTTTCCGTCACCGTAAATGGCTGCACCAGCATAAAGTGCTGATGCACCATGCCGACGCCCGCTTCGATCGCTTTTCTGGGACTGTCGGTTACAAGCTGCTTTCCGTTCGCCCAAATTTCACCCGACGTCGGCGCGTACAAACCGTAAAGCTGATTCATCAGCGTCGATTTTCCCGCACCGTTTTCACCGAGAATCGCGTGGATTTCTCCCTTGTAAACGGTCAGGTCAATCCCGTCGTTCGCGACAAAATCGCCGAATTTTTTGACGATTTTTTTCATTTCGACCACTTTTACAGAGCGGTCGATTCTTTCCTCCCGCGTCAAAAAATCCCCTCCTTCGCTTTTTATCTATCGAAAAAACATTGCGTTTTTTTTCAGGTTGTCACCACATCGGGCAGGCCCTCGCGTTCTGCAAGCGCGCGAAGCTCTGCAAGAAGCGCATCGTCCGGTTCTGTCATGCTGCGGTACGCCGGGCGCACCCCCTGCGGACGGTAGCGAATAATCTTGCAGCGCACGTTTCCCACAGACAGGAAAGGGGCAATGGCACGCGCCGTCTCGCGGACCGTCTTGCGCACATCGAACAGGCCGGGCACAATCACGGTGCGCACCTCTGTCAGCTTGCCTGACGCCGCAAGAAAGGAAAGGTTCTGCCGCACCATCGCGTTTGTCTGTCCCGTTATACGCAGGTGCTCGTCGGGCGACCACGCCTTGACGTCGAGCATCACGCCGTCCGTCACCGCAAGAAGCGCGGGATCGGCGGAAAAATCATAGCTGCCGTTGGAGTCAAGCAGCGTGCCGAGTCCCTCCGCCTTGGCGAGGGTAAGAAGCGCAAGAAGAAAATCCCGCTGCTGTGTGCATTCCCCGCCCGAAACGGTGATTCCCCGAATAAAGGGAAGATTTCTTTTCACTTCGTCCATCACCTGAACGGCGGTCATCCGCCGCACGCGGGGAGAGCTGCTGTTCGGACAATGCCGAAAGCACTCGTCGCAGAAGACGCATTTGGAAAAGTCGTAGGTCACATGCCCGTCTTGAAGCGAGAGCGCGCCTGTTTTGCAATACGGCAGACATGCCCCGCAAGACACACACAAGCGGATCGTCTCGGGGTTATGGCAGTATCGGCAGTCGAAGTTGCATCCCTGCAAAAAAACGGCGGTGCGGTTGCCGGGGCCGTCCACCGAGGAAAACGGCAGGATGCGATTGACAAGAGCCGTCTCCATTCTCAGCGGATCCGCCGGTCGAAGGCCTTGCAGTTCTGCATGGCTCCATAGCCGAGGCCCGTGGTATTCTGACGGACGTTTTCTCCCGCGGCAAGCTTTTCGATTTCGCTGCGTTTGACGAGATAACCCGTCACACGCACAACGTCGCTGTCGCTGCGGTAGAAAGAAAGATAGCGAATCTCCTGCGAGAAGGAGCCGCGGATGAGGTCAAGCACAAACGCGGGATTTTGATGCACCGTCAAATCGACCGGGAAAATATCACCCGTGCCGGACGGGAAATATTTATGGAAGCGATTGATCTGTTTGAGATGGTCCACAAGCTGCGCGGGTTCCTCTCCCACCGGGATCCGCGTGCCGGGACTCATGTTGTGATCGTCCGCCAGTCCCACCTGCGCATGCAGGAGAAAATGTCCGCCTGTCGCACCGCAGTAGGGATTTGTATGCGCACGGTTAAATGCGTCGATCTGTTCGATGATCTCAACGCCGAGATCATCGGCCTCGGCGTCGCGGCCAAAGCGGAGATTGCCGCGTCCCTCCTTCTCCAGAAGGAGATTTACACACTCGGCAAGACCCACCATGCCGAACATCGCGGTAAAGCGGTCGCGCTGAATCAGTCCCTCGACCGAAAGGAAATTGCTCTCAAAGAAACCGGTATCCTGTGCAATAAAGCGAATCCGTTCATCCATATAGCGCGCCATCACGTCCATGACATGCGGCAGCTGATTTTCCTTGAAATCACGCAGGTTTTTCGAACGCTTCGCAATCCCGGAAAGCAGCAGACGGGAAAGCGTATAGCTGCCGCCTCCCTCGAGCAGACCGTTGTAGCAGCTGGCGATTACATAACCGCCGCCCAGCTCTTTTCGGAACATTTTATCGTTTGCAAAGCTCGGCTTGGCGCTGTGCATGGCGCAGCGAATTCCATCAAGCAGAAAATCATCGGTGGTTTTTTCCTCATCCACAAGCATGGTGAGGTTCGGCACGGCGTTTTCCAGTTCACCCTCCGCCTCGAGAATCAGCCTGCCCGCGCGCGACGGTTCCGGTCCGATATTTGCATGACAGAAGGAATCCAAAATCGTACGGTCGATTTGGGTGAAAAACAGCCGCAGCGCTTTTTTGGCGCGTTCGTCGTCCACACCGTCGAGATAAGGCGTCAGCAGGCGGTCAAGTCTGCCGATATAAACGGGATAGTTCGTAATACTCGGTACGTTGTGGTACAAAATCATCAGCGAATTAAGCGCCTCTTCAAAATCACGAGGCGGCTCAAGCTGAAGAAAACGGCTTCCCTGCCGCAGAAATTTATCATAGTCGGGAGCAATATAGCGCGGACGGTAGGGCGCGTCTCCCTCAAACAGATTGCAGATGCAGCGTTCCTCCTGCGGGCAGCGCATCAGTTCGTCAAGACCCTCGGGTTCATCGAGCACGGTGAGAAAGTTCTCCGCCGCACGGGAAAGGGCAGTCACTTTCTGCTCGTGGCTCTCCTGACGATTGCAGATTTCCCGCAAAATTTCTTCTCTCTTTTTTTCCACGGTTTCCATCGAAATCGGGCGCATCCTGATCCCCCCTGAAATAATCGGATTTTTTATATATCCAACGTATTTATTGTATCGGATATATGCCCGAAATTCAAGGAGAAGTTTCCTTTTCCTTGTCTTTTCCAAAAGAAAAACGGTCTTCTTTTTTCACCGAAAAGATGCTTTTGGAAATTCGCAAAAGTTATCATTTTTACATCTAAAGTAAAAAATCCGTCTTTTTGCAAAGGCGGATTTTAGCTTGACACGATCCTCTTAACGAAAGAAGCCGTATTTTTTAAAGATACGCAGATTGACGCAGACAATTCCTGCACAGAGCGCAATCAATACAAAATAACTGCCGTGCCAGCGCAGCTCCGGCATATAAGAAAAATTCATTCCATACCAGCCTGCAATCAAAGTCAGCGGGAAAAAGACCGTCGTAACGATAGTGAGCAGCTTCATAATCTGGTTCTGCTTGACGTCGATCTGCGTCTGATAGAGATCCCTTACCTGCACCGAGTAATCGAGCAGCATCTGCGCATCCGACAAAAAATGACCGTATCGTCCCGCAAGCACCCGGAAAAGGCGGCAGTCCTGCTTTGTAAGAGCGCCGTTCGCGTTTTCGCAAAGCGTCTCTGACAGAATTTCCATTTGGTCGTAATGAGAGCGAAGTGTCAGCAGCTCATGCCGTGTGCGAAGAATCTGCTCTCCGATATGGCCGCTGGGGTTCTCGCTGAGAATGTTTTCTTCCATGCGATACATTCTGTTCTTGAGATTATCAAGCAAAACGTCATCATCCGTCGATTTCATCCGGATCAGCTCAAACAGCACGGCCGCAGGAGTTTTTCGGTGAAGGCTTTTGCCTTCTTTCATCCCCTCGCACCAGTCGACGGTCGAGGCATCCGCGTCGATGATGATCAATTTTTCCTCACTCAGACAGAAATGAAGGCTGTCCGCGGGCGGACCGCAGATTTTTTTTCGGTTCGGAAAACAAAGCGTACCAAAATAGCTTGTGCGAAGTGTCTCTGCACGGCAGTAGCGGCTTCCGCGTCGAATCATCTCATAGCTCTGGCGCGTCAGATCAGGGAGTTCAACCGCATCCCATTCCTCTTGGGTGCAGACGAGCACCGTACCGACCGCCTCCTGCGGCGATTCCACCGCCGGATCAAGAAAATCCGAAATTCTGTATTCCCGCATACGGGCTCCTCCTGTATGATTTTTTGTTTATTGTAACACGCCGTGCCCAAAATCACAACCCGGTTAAAAATGCCCGCTTCGTTTGGAAGCGGGCACAAAAACAGAATTTAATCTGTGAAAGAAGGAAAGCCGTAAAGCTCTGTTTTTCCAGATATTATATAAAAAACGGGACAGGCCGTAGTCCGATTCTTACGGACTTTATGATAAAACAAAACTCATTTTCATCTGCCGATTTGCCGCCGATCACGGCTTTGAGCGTCTTTTAAGTGAACATATTTCGTGAGGCGATGCGCTTCATAGGCTTAATCAGGCATACGCACACCAATATAGTGAACACATCGGCGAAGGGCTGAGAAAGATAGACGCCTTTGATTCCCAAAAGATTAGGCAGAACTAAAATAAACGGAATATAAAACAGTCCCTGGCGAAGCAGTGACAAAAACACACCCATTTTTGACGCTCCAACTGTTTGGAAAGTAATGGACATCATATAGCAAAGGCCAAACGCCGGATATATCGCCACCTGAGAAATGAGCAGGAGGCGCCCATATTCAATCACTGCGGGATTTTGATTAAACAGCATAATCAGCGGCTCTGCAAGCAGAATATAAATTACCTCAACGATAGCCGTCAAAAGCAGCGCTCCTCGTATCGCAAATCTTACCGAATCATGAAAACGCTCTTCGTTTCTTGCGCCGTAGGCATAAGACGCCACCGGCTGATAGCCCTGCATAAAGAGCCCATAATGATATAACAGCCTATCAGAATCAGTCTCTGCACCACGCCATATGCGGCAATGATCAAATCGGAATCCGCCAAGGGCTTTACCGCGATATTAGTGAGAGAAGTTGCCGCCGCAAGACAGATTTGTATAATCGCCGTAGGAATGCCGATTGACACCACAACCCACACCATTCTGCGGGATGGGCTGAAGTATTCCGGTCTGATCTTGATAATAGAGCGCCCGGAAAGATAAAACCATGCAAGAATTGCAAAAGTAACGCACTGAGAAATTGTCGTAGCTAAAGAAGCTCCCTCTACGCCCATATTCAATCCCCATGAAAACATGAACACAGGATCCAGAAGAACGTTGAGCGCCGCGCCGACCGCAAGAGATTTTTACGGAAGATTCCGCACGCGCCGCGCAATTAAGACTTTGTGCAGGCAGGTTGAAAACCGCGGCAACAAACATCCAAAATGCATAATCCTTTGCCTGAGGCAGCACGGCGTCGGATGCGCCGAATCCTTTCAGAAGCGGCTCGATAAACACAATTCCCAATACGCACAGCAGAATTCCAATCATCATGGAAAGCGCCGCAATCGTCGTCACCGTGCGATTGGCATCCTCTTTTCCTCCGGCTCCGAGCTGGCGGCCCGCCAGAACGGCAGCACCCGCCGCGAAAATGTTTTCCACAGAAACCATGATGAGAAGCAGAGGCAGTGTTACGCCCACCGCCGCCAGCGCTTCATCGCTGTGCAGCATGCCGATATACGCCGTATCCACATATTATAGATCGCTTTTGCCAGCAGAGCCAGAGTAGCCGGAACGGCGAGGCTCACAATTGCCTTGGAAGGCTTTACCGCAGAGAGAACAGATTCTCTTTCCCCTGTTTTATCTTTGCACATGTCAATTCTCCAATACTCCGTATAATAATATCTTAAGCTGCCGACGGCATCTTTCTTCATGTTCGCGAAGCGCCTGCTCAGGGCTCTCGTCCTCGTCCAGCACAGGGCGTAAAACCGCATTGAAATAATCCATATACATTCGAAAATCATCCACCACCGTCGGGATGGTATTTCCTTCTCTCATAGGAGCGCTTTTTAAAAGCTCCGTCAGAATGGAAATGTTTTGTCTGTCAAATTTTTTGCGCACCTCGGCAATTCTTGAGATTAAATGGGCCGGCGGATACAATACCGAATTCAAAAAAATTCCGAGGCAAATCGGATTCTCTGTAAAGAAACGCAGTCTGGCATCAAAATATTTCTGCAGGCGCACCTCCGGGCAATCAGATTCATCAAATACCGGTGTTTCCAGATATGCGGCAAGCCGGTTAAAGCAATCCTCGGCGCACAAAAGATATAATTCGTCTTTGTCTTTAAAATGATGATAAAGAATCCCTTTTGAAATGCCGTTTTCCGAACAAAACGAATTCAGCGAAGCTCCGTCGTATCCTTTTTTGGAAAACTCCCGCGCCGCCGCCTCTAATATTCTTTTTCTGGAAAGTGCGTTTTTTTCCTCGCGCTTCAACGATGTTTCCTCCAAAATATAGACCGACCAGTCTGTTTTTTTTATATAATGCCACAACCCGACGGTTTCGTCAATATATCATGGATTGTTTTACATTTTGTTTTCTCTCCGTTAAAATTTGCACGCATGGGTATTCTTTTAAAAATCACAAAGGTTTTGGCTCACTGCCGCATTTTTTATAAGAGCCGCAGCATTTTTCACGACGGCAAAAAACAGACGGTACCCAGTCGTAAAAACTGAGTACCGCCGTTTTATGGATGCATCGGTCTGATTTTCCCATATGCTTCCCGCTTTGCAGATACTGATGCCCCTTAAAATGCGTTTGTTTTTATACTCCTCTTACAGTTCAACAATCCCTTTTTCGACCAGCTTCTGCAAAGACATCAGAATGCCGAGCTTCGCATGATACCACGTCAGGCCGCCCTGAAAATAGACGGCATAGGGCTCACGAATCGGGCCGTCCGCCGAAAGCTCGATTGACGACCCTTGGATAAACGCGCCCGCAGCCATCACGACGTCGGAATCATAGCCGGGCATGGGGTACCCCTCCGGCGTCACATAGCTGTCGACCGGGGCGGCTGCCTGAATGCCCCGGCAGAAAGCCAGCATCGCTTCGGCGGAGCCCAGCGTGACAGCCTGAATTATGTCGTGACGGCTCTCTGAGCCGTTGGGCACCACGGAAAACCCAAGCTTTTCATACACATTCGCGGCAAAAATCGCGCCCTTGAGCGCACCTGCTACGACCGTGGGCGCAAGGAAAAATCCCTGGTAAAACGAGGGCATTGTACCGAGATTCGCGCCGACCTCCCGTCCCAAGCCGGGTGAAGTAAGGCGGTATGCACAGCGCTCGACGCACTCCTGCGTACCGCAGATATATCCTCCCGCCGGAGCCAGACCGCCGCCGGGGTTTTTGATAAGAGAGCCGACGATCATGTCCGCGCCGACGTCGGAGGGTTCTATCCTCTCGACAAACTCGCCGTAGCAGTTGTCGACCATACAGATGACCGAGGGTTTGATCTTCTTTACAAACGAAATCAGCTCCCCGATCTGTGCCACCGAAAAGGACGGACGCGTCTGATATCCCTTTGACCTTTGAATCGTCACAACGCGCGTTTTTTCATTGATCGCGGCACGGATCGCATCGTAGTCGAACGTTCCGTCCGGCAGCAGGTCGGCCTGCCGGTAAGAAACGCCGTATTCCCTCAGCGAACCGGGGCAGTCACGGATCCCGATCACCTCTTCAAGCGTATCGTAGGGCTTGCCCACCGGAGAAAGGAGCTCGTCGCCGGGCCTCAGATTTGCTGAAAGCGCAATGCAGAGCGCATGCGTGCCGCAGGTGATCTGAGGACGAACGAGCGCCGCCTCGGTATGAAAGCACGATGCGTAGACCTTTTCCAGCGTATCGCGCCCCATATCGTCATAGCCGTAGCCCGTAGACGGATTAAAACAGGCCGCGCTGACGCGGTTTTTCTGCATAGCCGCGATGACCTTGTATTGATTGTATTCTGCGGCGGCGTCGATTTCCTCAAAGCGCTCCCGAAGGGAGGAGAGAATCTCCTCTCCGAACGCGGCGACCTTTTCGCTGACGCCGAGCTGTGAAAGCATTGTATTATCCATTTCTTCTTCCCCCATTGTTCGATCAAGCCCGCAGCGGCAGATTTTCCGCGCTTTTCGGGGCTTTTCACACGACACCGATTATAGCGCGGCGGCGAAGCGCTGTCAAATCAAACCGCCGCACATCCAAAAGCAGATGCGCGGCGGTCCCGTTTTTTATTCAGGGCAGCGGTTCAAAATCCTCCGCACCGTGCTTGCACAGCGGGCAGGTAAAGTCGGGCGGAAGTACGTCTCCCTCATACACATAACCGCAGATACGGCAGACAAAGCCCTTTTTCTTCGGCGCAGCGGGTGCAAGAGGCCGAAACGCCTCAACATCGTGCTTGCACAGCGGACAGATAAAATCGGGGGGCAGCGTCTCTCCCTCGTACACATAGCCGCAGATTTCGCAGACGAATCCGGTCTTCTGCTTAGCGGCAGGCTGAGGCTTCGGCTTAATGTGGGCAAAGTAATAGGCATATGTCGCGGGAGCCTCGGCAGAAAGCACGCCCGCCTCGGTCACCTCGGCTACAAAGAGCGTGTGCGTGCCGTAGTCTTTCTGATCGACAACGCGGCAGGAGAAAAACGCCGACGCATGTTCAGGCAGAATACGCAGGCCGTCGGCAGTGCGCTTCTCGGCGACGGCCGCAAATTTATCCGCACTGCGTCCCGACTGGAAGCCGAAATTCTGAAACACGGAGAAGGGTGTTGACTCCGACAGGGCAGAGAGGCAGAATATCCCCGTCTCGCGAATCATATCGCAGGTGTGGTTTGCCTTGTTGACGGCGATCAGCATCCGCTTGGGGTCCTCGGTGAGCTGAATCGCGGTGTTGATAATGCAGCCGTTGTCGCGGCCGTTCTGCCGGGCGGAGAGAACAAACAGCCCATAGGAGAGCTTGAAAAACGCCTCGTTTTCGACTTTTCCGAGGGAAACCGGCATCTGTCCGCCGGATGCGGCGGGTAGAATCTCGGCGGCAAGCGCGTCGGCCAAAGCGCAGAGCTGCTCCTCCTGCGCGGGTTTTACGCCGGAACGGACCGTGATGCGCTGCGTCACGAATGAGAAGTCCTTGAGCGGCGAGAGCAGTTTTTCCATCAGAGCGCCGCTTGTCGGCGCCCAGCTGCCGTTCTCAATCAGAGCAACACGGCGGTTTCTCAGACCATGGGCGGCAAGATCATGCAGCAGCTGCTCCATCGTAACAAAAATACCCGCGTTATATGTCGTGGAAGCAAAGACCAGATGACTGCAGCGGAAAGCATCCGCCACAATATAAGAGGCAGGCGTGACGGAGGTGTCGTACATTCTCACACGGACGCCGCGCTCACCGAGCATACAGGCAAGGCGGTTCGCCGCAGCTTCGGTATTTCCGTAGACGGAGGCGTACGCAATCAATACGCTCTTTTCTTCCGGTTCGTACAAGGCCCATTTCATGTATTTTTCCAACAGTTCGCCAAAGCCCCTGCGCCAGACAAAACCGTGCAGCGGACAAACCATGGAAAGCTCAAACGAAGCAAGCTTGCCGGCAGCCGCCATCACCTGATCACCGTACTTGCCGACAATATTGGTGTAGTAACGGCGCGCCTCGTCGAGACCGTCGCGCATAAAATCGATTTCATCGGCGAAAAGCCGTCCGTTGAGCGCACCGAAGGAGCCGAACGCATCCGCGGAAAAGAGTGTCTTGGCCGTCTCATCATAGGTCATCAGCACCTCGGGCCAATGTACCATCGGCGCGGTCAGAAAGCGCAGCGTATGGCTGCCGGAAACAAGCGTGTCCCCGTCCTTCACCGTGCGGATCGGCAGCTCTCCAAAATCGAAAAACTGGCCGATCATATTTTTCGCCATGGCGCTGCAGACAATTTGTACTTTTGGATAGCGTACCAGCAGGTCGGGCAGAGTCGCCGCATGATCCGGCTCCATATGCTGTACGATCAGATAATC
>CAKQGD010000013.1 GCA_934232845.1 uncultured Oscillospiraceae bacterium | reverse complement strand
GCATGAGGAGTGCAAGGTTTGCGGCTACAAGAAGGCGGCAGTTGAGATTCCGGCTACCGGCTCCACAACAAAACCGATCGATCCTACGCAAACCGACCCGAACACCGACGCAGAAAGCCCGAAACCCGGTGACAACAGCAATAGGATCCTCTGGATCGCACTGCTGTTTATCAGCAGCGGCGCAGTGATCGGCATCATCGTTTACAGCAAAAAGAAGAAAGAAAACGCTGAATAAATCAGCTGCGAACCTTTGAGCAAAGGGCGGTGACGGACATTGCCGTCACCGCCCTTTCGCTTGGACTGGAGAAGAACCACATGATGCAGGATTATCAATCGAACCGCCCCGTCGGGCAGCAACCGCCGGGACGATTCCCGAACGAGTCAGATCGAACGGTAGAGAGAATCAGAAAAAGGAAGAAAAAACAGACGCAGCGCCGTATGGTGCTTTGCGGTGCGATCACCGCACTGGCAGTAATCATCGTCGGCATTATACTGCTGGCAAAAGGCTGCTCCGGCGGCACGGACGCACTTGCAGGCACATGGGAGTTCGATGGAACAACCGTCTATTCCTTTGACGGCAGCGGAAGCGGCGCAATGGAGCTGCCCTCCATATCCTACGATTTCACCTATACCATCGACGGCAACAAGCTCATGATCGATTACGCCAACGAGTCGGTGCGGGATTCCGAATATGAATTTACCGTTGACGGAAATACCCTTACCTTGATCGGTGGCGAGGGCACGGTCGGCGGGACATACGAGCTGAAAAGAAGCTCAAAGAAATAAGGGCTTCCGCAAAAAACAACAGGAGTGACACTATGGCAGAATCCAAGAGCAGACTGTTATACATATTGAAATACCTTTGGCAAAACACGGATGACGAGCATTATGCAACAACGGCGGACATCCTCGCCTTTCTGAAGGGCAACGGCATTTCCTGCGACCGCAAGACGATACCGTCCGACATACAGAAGCTCTGCGATATGGGCATGGATATCGAGGAGGAGCGCAGCCGTGAGAACCGATATTCCCTGAGCAGTCACCTGTTCACGCTGCCGGAGCTGAAGCTGCTGATCGACGCAGTGGGATCGTCCAAATTCATCACGGCAAAGAAAAGCGAGGAGCTGATCGAAAAGCTGTCGCAGATGAGCAGCGTCCATCAGGCGGCAGAGCTGAAAAGCAATCTGTATGTCTCCGAGCGGGTCAAACCGTTCAATGAGCAGATATATTATCTGGTGGATAATATCAATACGGCGATCAACCGGGGAAAGCAGATTTCCTTCCGCTACTTTCACTATGACCGGCACCGGAAAGAAGTCCCCAATAACGATGGGAAGCGATATTTCTTCTCCCCCTACTGTTTGGTATGGAACGAGGATCATTACTATGCCATCGGTTACAGCGAAAAGCACCGGAAGCTCGGCACCTTCCGGGTGGATCGGATGAAGGAGGTGGAAATCCTTTCCGCCGACGCCGCAGCCAAGCCCGCCGATTTCAACCTGCCGGAATTTACCCGCCGTGTGTTCGATATGTACGACGGTGAAACCAAAAAGGTCACGCTGGTCTGCAAAAACGATCTGATGAATTATATCGTAGACCGCTTCGGTGATGAGGTAGATACCGTTCCGGGTGACTGCGGACACTTTAGGGCTGTGGCGGAGGTTTCCGTCAGTCAGACTTTTTTCGCATGGGTGTTTCAGTTCAACGGAGATATACGGATCACAGCTCCCGAAGAGGTTGTTTTGCAGTATGGGGAAATGCTCAAAAATGCTTTGCAGACATAGGCTGTGCCGCTGTTTGAGAAATGAGATGGGTGCAAAAACGCCCATCTCATTTTGACTTTGCCGAAACCCCTTGTATTCGTAAAAAGTTCAGGATATAATATGCTTACAGTGTTCGCAAAAGAGCGAACTGCGAAAGGAGCTGCCATATGAACAGGGAAAAGACCTTCGGGGACTTTCTGATCTCAAAGCGTATGGAACGGGAAATGTCCGCACGGCAGCTTGCCATCAAGCTGGACTTCTCCGCCGTGTATATCTGCGACATCGAGAAAAACCGCAGACCCGTTCCCGATGAGATCCTCGAAAAGCTCCCCCTGCTTCTGCACCTGAATGAAGCCGAAACGGAGGAAATGTACGACCTTGCCGCAAGATCGCGGCATACAGTGAGCGCAGACCTGCCCGAATACATCATGGAAAAGGACATCGTCCGTGCCGCCCTCCGAACCGCCAAAAAGCATAATGTGACGGATCAGCAATGGGAGGACTTCATCCGCCGCATCACCAAAGAGTCCGACTAATCTTTCGGACAGAAAGGACGCAGCAGTGGCAACAGTATTCTATCGACCGCAGGCGCTTGAAACGATTGCCCGCCGTACATTAAATGAATATGATCCAATGTACCTGAACGGCAGCCCCCGTGCAGTGCCGATTGAAACAATCATCGAAAAGACTTTCGGATTAAGAATCGAATACCAATATCTAACCAATGATGCCCGTGAACTTGGCAGAATGATTTACGATAGCGGCATCACCACCTACTATGACCGTGACAGAGGCGACTACGCCCTGATGCGCGTGGAGGGCGGCACCATGCTGATCGAAGCGTCGCTTCTTGAAGATGAACGCTGCTACGGCAGACTGCGCTTTACGCTGGCGCACGAGCTGGCACATCACATCATTCATAAACGCATCTTCAGCGGAACAGGCGTTGCCGCCGCTTTGTATAACCACGATGCCGATGAGGACGCCACGGAATGGCAGGCAAATTACCTTGCCAAAGCCATCCTGATGCCAAACGGACAGGTCAAACGCTGCTTTTACGCACTCCGCCCTGTGTGCCGGTCAAAGAGCGAGTTTGTCTGCAAAATGGCGGAAATCTTTGAGGTGTCCAAACAGGCAATGGAGATACGCCTGAAGGAGTTTGTCCTGATATGAAAATCCTGCGGGGTTTTTTTACCCTTAATATTCGCAAGATTGCGAATATTATACAGAAAGAACGAGGTGACTGAGGATTGAAAAAAGGATGGAAAACCTACCCGATGTTCTGCCCGAACTGCGGAGCAATAAACCACGGACACAAAAGCGAAGATGAGAAGATCCGCTATGAGTGCAGAAAATGCACCGTAAAGTTTGTCCGGGTACCGAAAGGCAGGCGGCACGACACGATTGAACTGTTCGCCGCACAGGGGCAAGAGGCTCTGATGTAGGAGCGATACAAAACTGAATACGGCGTAACGACGGTAAGGTCGGGCTGAAACAGAGCCGCACTAAATCCTTATCAGGTCACACGCTTTGAATACTTCGGTGTGTTAAGCCAGACTTGCTGACAGCAGACATGAGAGGCCGCCGACAAGACAGATAGCCACAGGCTAATTCTGTCTTGCCGGTGGCTTCTTTTTTCGGCAAGGACAACCGAGCAGGAGCTTCCGGCAGAGAAATCTCTGAAAGGAAGCTCTTTTTATGTTGAAGAACTGGCTCTGCTACATAGCGAAATACCCGTGATCTCCGAATTTTGAGTTCAAACAAAAATTCAAAATTCAAAGGAGATTACGAAAATGACTGACAACACATTAAACCTTGACGCCCTGACAGAAGCATTCAAGGCTGACTGCAAGGTGATCAGGCTGAAATACGAATACCCCGGCTACACGGGTACTGAGAAGTATGCCATTATTTCCGACTTGAGTTACGAGCAGATTGTCGAAAAACACGCTCCTGTCGTGAAACCGTATATTCCTTTCCTGCTGCTCAGCAAGGCTGCGGGCGAGGTCTTTGCAGAGTTTAAGCGCAACGAGGACAAGTTCTTCAAGCGGATGCAGCGGGATGACAGCTATGGATTTGAGGACGGTACAACGGAGCTGTATAACACCGGAATCTGTGTTCCTGACTTTACCGGGGAACTGTTTGAGGAAGAGAAAGACAGCCGCATAGTTTGGGCGGCGTTTGCCCGTCTTACGCCCACGCAGAAGAAATATGTAAGACAGCACCTTTTCGGAGGTAAAACCTTCACACGGATAGCCAAGGACGAAGGGAAATCCATCAAGACCGTGCAGGAGGCTTACATAGCTGCGATAAAAAAGATGAAAAAGTTTTTGAAAACACCCTCAAATTTGGACTCCTAATTCAGAGTAAGTGAAGGGGTTGTTTCGGAACGGTCGGAAAACACCTTTCAAAAATCAAAACAATGAGAGGTTTTACATTATGGAAAACAAGAACAGCAACAAGGTCAAGCGCGGCGAAATCTATCTCTATGACTTCGGTACAAACAAAGGTTCTATTCAGAACGGCCTGCGTCCCGCGCTGGTTGTTCAATGCGATGAGGGAAATAACGCCGCCACAACTACGGTAATTGCCGCAATGACTACCGTCATCAAGAAGCGGTATCTCCCGTCCCATATCATCCTGGGCGACCGCTTCGGGCTGAAGGAGCCGTCTATGGTGATGTTGGAGCAGCTCAGAACGGTCAACCAGTCCGACCTCATCGAGTACATCGGCAGGATCGATGACGAACACTGTATGAAGAAAATCAATATCGGTGTGAAAAAGGTGCTGGGGCTTTGGGTAGATAAGCCCTATCGCAAGCCTGCCGATATACGATGCCTTTGCGGAAAATGCTTGGAGGGCTACCGGAGCAGCCCGAACTACATCGTAAAGCGGCTTGACCCTTTTGCGAAAGCCAAGGACAAATGCGATAAGTGTCAGAGCTACGGGTATGACTATCTTGTTATTGAAAGAAGCAAGGAGGCACGATGATGAACGATACCACAAAAAGGAGCGATACCGCCCTCAAGCTTTCTTCCGGCTTCGGCAACAACGATTTCAAAATGAAAATCGGCGGAAAGACCTATGTAGTTTCCACCCACTTTGACCCGGAAGGCAGCCGCTGCGTATTACAGCAATTCCGTGACCTGATACTCTCAGAGGATTTGCTGGAAAATCGCATCATTGCGGAAAATGCAAAGGCACAGTAAAATAATAGTGCCTTTGCAATGCCCGGTTGTCGGAAAGGAGATATGACAATGGCAACAGCAAACTATATCAAAGGGCAAAGCGAAACCAAAATCACGGCGCTCTACTGCCGCCTTTCTCAAGACGATGGGCGGGAAGGCGACAGTAACTCCATATCGAATCAAAAGGAGATTTTACTTGCATACGCACAGCGGAATAATTTTCCGAACCCTCAGTTTTTCACGGATGACGGATTTTCGGGGACGACCTTCGACAGACCGAGTTTCATCCAAATGGAGAACCTGGTGGAACAGGGCTTGGTAGATACCATCATTGTAAAGGATCTCAGTCGTTTTGGCAGGAATTATCTTGATGTGGGCAACTATCTTGAAATCAAATACCCGACCCTCGGTGTCAGGTTCATTGCCATTCAGGAAAATGTAGATACCCTCAAGGAAACAGGCACGGAGATGATGCCGTTCAACAACATATTTAACGAGTGGTATGCTGCTCAAACGAGCAAGAAAATCCGTGCGGTATGGAAGAACAAGGCGGCAAACGGCAAGCGGGTCAGTTCCTCCGTCCCATTCGGCTATGTCAAGAACCCACAGGATAAGGAGGACTGGCTGGTAGACGAACCGGCAGCGGATATTGTGCGGAAAATCTACGCACTCTGCCTTGACGGGCGAGGTCCGTTGCAGATCGCAAAGCAGCTTGAACAGGAAAAGGTTCTCATCCCTTCCGCCTATTACGCTTCGCTTGGCAGAAAAACAAGAAAGCAGTATACCCACCCATACGCTTGGGATCAGAAAACCGTCGCCGGTATTCTTGCCAATCAGCAGTACACGGGCTGCACCGTGAACTTTATGACCACCACGGTCAGCTACAAGGTTCACAAGACCGTGTATAAGCCAAAGGACGAGTGGCAGATCATCCCGAACACTCAGCCTGCCATCATCGACGAGGACACCTGGAAACGAGTACAGGAGCTTCGTGAGAACCGCATCCGTCCGACAGCAACGGGTAGGACAAGCCTTTTCTCCGGCAAAGTGTTCTGTGCGGACTGCGGTTCAAAGCTCCATTTCTGTGCCGCCAAGAGCCTTAACGCCAATCAGGAGCATTACCGCTGCGCCAACTACAAAAGCGGCAGAGGAAACTGTCAGATACACTATATCCGCAATGTAGTGCTGGAAAAGATCGTGCTGGAAGCTATCAACAGCTTGGCGGACTTCGTTAGATGCTATGAACCGGTGTTTCTATACCTGATGGCGCAGAAAGACATCGTATCCAAGCGGACGGAAACAAACAGGCTCAAGTCCTCCATTGAAAGCGGAAAGCGGCGTATTCAAGACCTTGACAAGCTGATAGAGCGCATCTATGAGGATCAGGTCCTCGGCAACATCTCAGCCGAACGCTATGCAAGAATGTCGATCAATTACGAAAACGAGCAGAGGGAGCTTGTCAAAAGGGTCGATGAGGACGAGAAAAGGCTTGTCAGTATAGAACAGACAAGCCTTGACCTGAAAATCCTGCTGAAAGTCCTGCGAAGCAGCACGGCGTTTGAGGAACTGACGCCAACGCTTGTCAACTCGCTGATACGGAGGATCGAGGTTCACAACAACGACAAGTCAAGCGGTCACTGCTCTGTGAAGGTGGACATCTACTTCACAGCCATCGGACTGATTGACATTCCCACAGAGGACGAGATCAAAAGCCTGATGGAGAAAATACAGTCAAACCCGCAGGAATACAGGCTTACAGCCTAATAGAGAAAACGGTGCAACCCCGAAAACGGGGTTACACCGTATCCCTTTCAAAAAACATCCTTACGGGGCTTTGGCTAAGGAGACCGCCTTTTTTATCATCTCATTCAAACCGGCGGAAAGTCAAGATACCCCAATAAAAAGATGCGGTTTACAGAGGAAAAGAGTATTGGAAAACGAGCCGTAAGAATATCACCGAAACGGGGTTCAGAGCCTTGATGCCTCATTTCAAAGACCTTGTCATCACTCCGGACATAAAAAAGCGGCACACTCTTGAGAGTGTGCCGCTTTTTTATATTACGCGTGAGCTTTGGCCGCAAAGCGGGAGCGATCTCGTCCGGCGGGCCGGGGCTTGATTTCTCCGGCCTTTGTGAGGGCTATTTTGGTCAAAGCGGGGCCAAACAACTCATAGATAAGCACTGCGAACAAGGTGATATTGCGAATCATCATACCGCATTCGCCCAGCTCTTTCGCCACCGTTACGGACATTCCCAACGCCACGCCTGCCTGAGGCAGAAGCGTTACGCCCAGGTATTTGCAGACCTTCGGCGGACATTTCATCGCCCGGGCACTGAAAGCGGCGCCCGCGTATTTTCCGATCGATCTTGCCAAGATATACACGACACCTACCAGAACCACCGTATGGTCGGAGAAAACGGTCAGATCCAGTTCTGCGCCGCTGAATACGAAAAACAGTACAAACAGCGGGGCTGTCCAATCATCGACACGATCCATAATGTCGGCGGAAAAGTCGCACACATTGCAGAATACGGCGCCCAGCATCATGCAGACCAGCAGGCTGGAGAATCCCAGTATCACCTGTGTGCCGGGAATATCAATTTTAATCATAGAGAGCGCTACGGTAAGAAGTACAAAGGTGATGGAAACGCTCATGCGCTTGGAATTGGAATTATAGAGCTTTTCCACGGCCGTGAACAAAAGACCCAGCAGACCGCCCAGCAGCAGAGAACCTGCTACCTCCAGAAAAGGATTGAGCAGCACGGTGACTGCGTTAAGTGCCGTGCCGGAGTTGATTGCCTTTGCCGCACCTAAAGACACCGCAAACACAATCAGTCCGATCGCATCATCCAATGCTACAATAGGAAGAAGAATCTGCGTGAGCGGTCCTTTTGCTTTATACTGATTTACCACCATTAAGGTAGCGGCGGGGGCGGTGGCAGTGGCGATCGCACCCAGTACGATGCAGGTTTCGATCCCCATGGTATGATGAAGCCCCAAAGCAAAAAACAGTCCCAGCAGAGAAATATCCACCAGCAGACAGGCCGCAAGTGCCTGCACTACCGCGACCACAGCGGCTTGGCGGCCTATTTTGCGAAGATCCGTCAAACGAAATTCATTGCCGATGGAGAAAGCAATAAAGCCCAAGGCGGCGTCCGATATAATGGACAGGCTCTGCACTTGAGCGAAGTCTCTGAAACCCAGCCCGAATTTTCCCAGACAGCAGGGACCGATGAGCAGGCCCATGATCAGATAGCCGGTTACAGCGGGAAGTCCGAGCGGCTTGATGATGCGGGTCGTAATCAGGCCCACAAACATGGCAAAGCCCAAGACAAGCAGAATGCGTGAAATATCCGAAATATACAGCATAATTCTTTTCCCATCCATTTCATGAGGCGATTCGCCCACATAATACTAACAAGTTGTATTATAGGTATATGCCCGTTCTTTTTCAATGGATGTTTTAGACAGCTTTTTGCAGCGTTTCTATTTTGATTTTATATAATAAACAACGATTCCTCAGTGGGAAAGAAATGTTCTATTTTCAGATATAGTTTTCGATGAATGAACGCGTCTCGAGCAATGGTTTTCACGGCCCAAATATCCCTTTTTTATCAATAAATTCATGCATTTAGCTAAATCAAAAAGGCCGCGCGAATTTTTAAATTCTGACGGAGAGAATCTCCTTTGTCTCGATACCGAGACGTGTGCACATTGTGCGATACACCGACGGCTCTCCGGAGGTGCAGATTGTCAGAGAGCCATGGGAACGGCCGGAAAGAAGATTCTGCGCCGCGAGTTTTTTTCGGACGGCAAGTGCCTGTTCCCGCGAGGGGTCAATAAAGCGGATGTCGGGAAAACACGCTTCGAACCGGTCGAGAACAATGGGATAGTGCGTGCAGGCGAGAATAATATCTTTCACGGGTCCGCGCGAGAGAATGTCGGATACCTCGCGGCGGATTTCCGCGTCGATGGCGTCATAATCAAACGCGCCGCATTCAACAAGCGCAGCGAGAGAAGGGCTGCCCTTGCTGATAACGCGTGTGTTTGGAGAGAAACGCTCGATCATGCGGTCGTAGCTTTTGGATGCGGCGGTGAATTCCGTAGAGATCAGCCCTACATATTGCAGATTTTCGGCCGCAGCGAGACGGGCGGCCGGTTCGATGATGCCGAGCAGCGGCACGCCGCTGCAGTCGGTGAGATCCTCTATCATGGAGGAGGTCGTATTGCAGGCGAGCGCGTCCAGCTTGATGCCCCGCGCCGCCAGAAAGGAGAGCATTTTTCCCGCGAAGCCGAGCAGCTGTTCACGGGTCTTATTTCCGTAGGGGCAGTTGGCGCTGTCGCCGAAGTAGAGAATATCCTCTCCGGGGAGAAGGCGCTGTACCTCCCGCGCGACGGTCAGACCGCCGACGCCGGAATCCGTAATGCCGATGGGGTTTTCACTGTTCATAAAAAGAACCTCGTCCGCGCCGGTACGGACAGAATTTTTGGAGCAGCGTCTCCGGCCTCTTTGCGCTGTCAAACCTTATTTTACAAAATTTGTGCCGTCAATACAAGCAGAATCACGTGCTCTCGGCAATTGTGACGGAGACCCGGTTGGGCATGCAGACGGCGGTCTGTGCCGGCTCACCGATCCATCCGGTATGGATGCAGATGTGGTCGGGACAGTCCGAGGAGAGAAAACGAATGCGGTGGTCTTTGATCTCAAATGTCACACGAAGGCCGGTTTCCTCCTCAATAGAGAAAATTTCGTCATCGGCTGCGGAAAGATCAATTTTTCTTACCGCCTCTCCGTCAGCCCAAATGGTCGCGGCGAAATGTGCGGAAGAAAATAAACGCGGTCTCAGAAAAAGCCACAGCGTGCAGCACACGACGCAAAGCATCAGGAGAAGCGCGGCGATACGGTTCGTTTTTTTGGACAAAGCGGCTTTCCCTCCCTTTGCACCAGTATATCATAAAAACCGTGCGGAAAAAACCTCCGTTTGTACAGAGACGTTTTTAAAAAATACGCACGCCTTATAGAATGCAGACCGGTTTTACACGGCTGCACCGCGGCCGGCTCTTTTGAGCAGGCAGAAGCGCTTGCAATCCGATGAAAAGGTCATTCTCATCGACGAGCATCTGGCTGACTCCGACGCCATGGATTACGAGCTGGACCGCGCGGACGGCGAGTGGGCGCTGGCTGACTATGTCGCTAAGGGCATCGAAGTTCTGGATAACGACAACGGTTTCTTTATGATGTGCGAGGGCGGCAAGATCGACTGGGCCTGCCATGCAAACGATGCGGGTTCCACCGTGTCCGACACTCTGGCGCTGGCTGACGCCGTTCAGGTTGCCGTCGACTTTGCGAAGAATCATCCCAAAGAAACTCTGATTCTGGTCACCGGCGACCACGAAACCGGCGGTCTGACCATCGGCTTCGCCGGTACTGACTACGATACCTATCTGGATAACCTGACCCATCAGACCATCTCTTACGCACAGTTCGACGAGCAGTATGTGGCTGCTTACAAAGAAAACAAGACTCCCTTTGAAACCGCTATGGCTGATGTCGAGGCCCTGTTCGGTCTGAAGATGACCGGCGACGAAAGCGACCGTCTGGTTCTGACCGAATACGAGATTCAGAGACTGCGTGACGCTTACGAAATCGCCGTCTCGGATGAGAAAGTGGAGTACAATCAGGAGCAGGCCGTTCTGTACGGTTCCTACAACGCCTTCTCTGTCACCGTCACCCACATTCTGAACAACAAGTCCGGCATCGACTTTACCAGCTACTCTCATACCGGCCTGCCCGTCGCAGTCTTTGCCGACGGCAATGGCGCAGAAGCCTTCAACGGCTACTACGACAACACCGATATCTACAACAAGCTGGCTGAGCTGATGAACGTCCGATAAGCAGCACAGTATCAAACCGGCAGGGGACGGAAGCATTTCCGCCCCCTGCATTTGGAGTTTTAGAGAATGATAAAGCAAAACACGATTCGCAGTAAAATCAATTGCCGTACCTTCGTTCCCGTCATTCTGTCGCTGATTCTGTTGGTTGGATTGTTTTTTCTGCCTACCGGATATGAAGGCGCATTGACTTATCAAAGTGCAGAGCGGGTACGGGCACAAGTCTTGTCCACAGATGAAAGTGACGTGTTCGATACGGGGCTGCTCCGCACCGGTGAACAGCGCTGCGTCATCCGTATTTTGGAGGGCAAGTTTGAGGGTCAAGAGGCAGAAGCGGTCAACCGCCTCAGCGGATCTTTGGAGCAGGATAAGATGTTTGCGGTTGGGGATATTGCGTTCGTGGCTGCCAGCCATAAGGACGGGGCGATTACCTATGTCTCCATGACCGACCACTATCGAATGGATAAGGAAGCGATATTGGCAGGCATCTTCCTGCTGCTTCTGACTGTCTTTGCAGGCAAAACCGGTCTGCGGGCAATTTTATCCTTTGCAGTCACCATTCTTATGATGTGGAAGGTTTTGGTGCCTTGTCTGCTGAAAGGATATAATCCCGTCTTGGCCGCACTTGGGCTTGTAACCGCACTGATCGGCCTGACCCTGAGTCTGATTTACGGTTGGGACAGGCGATGTCTGGCAGCATATGCCGGAGCCTTGCTGAGAGTGGCGGTTACTGCTGTTTTGGGCGCCGCCTTTACGGATATGTTCCAGATTCACGGTGCGGTCATGGAGTCCAGCGAGAGCCTTCTCTATGCCGGCTATCAGTATTTGGATCTGACGCAGATTTTTGTGGCTTCCATCTTCATGGGCTCTGCCGGTGCGGTGATGGATCTGTCCGTAGATATTTGCTCTGCCGTCTATGAAGTGGTGGAGAAGAAGCCCGGCGTCTCTGCCAAGGAAGCCATTTTCTCCGGCTTTGAAGTGGGCCGTGCCGCTTGCGGCACCACCACGACCACCCTTCTGTTGGCCTATTCCGGCAGCTATCTTGCGCTCTTGACGGTGTTCATGGCACAGGGTACGCCCGTCGAGTTCATGCTGAACTACAAATATGTGGCCGCCGAGATCATTCATACCATTGTGGGCTCTTTTGGTCTTGTCACCGTGGCGCCTCTCACCGCTGTCACCAGCGGACTTCTGTTTACACGAAGTCAAGAGAAGCAAGCCGAATAAACAAAACAGCCCGACGGATTTATTCCCGTCGGGCATTTTTTATTTGCGGACACCCGTCATTCGGGCGGCTTTTTCGGTGCGGCTCAGAGAGCTGCTCCCGTGGCGGGATTCTGCGGATCGTCGGTAAAAACCGTACTCTGCGTCTGGGAAGAGCCGTCTTCCGAAGAATAAAATTCAGAAGAATCCTGAGAAGCATCCGTGTCTAATTCCATGTCGGAAACGACATAGCTGCCGAGTGTTTTGTCGTTGAAATACCATCCCTCGTCATATTCGTCATACCGGGCAGAAGGAATCTCGCAAAGCGAGTCGCCGACGACCTGATAGAGAAAGCTTTCCTCACCGGCGGGAATGAAATATTCGCCCGTCTCACGGAAGTTTACGCCGCTGCCGGTGTAAAAATCCAGCGACGCCGTGCGGTAGCGGTCGGAAATCACGTCGTTTTCATCGGTGGTCATCCACAGCAGAATATCGCTCTGATGTGTGACGTCCACGGTCAGAGTCATATCCTCGGCCGCTTCAAATTCAAATTCCCATTCGTCGTCCGCGAAGCTTTGAAGAGTGTCTCCGTCATAAAGAAAGGGATCCTCGCAGATGATGCTGTAATCTTTCGGTTCGCCGTAGCCGAGGACAAAATCGACGGAATAATCGGCTTCTACCTCAAACGAGTCCTTGGTGCATTTGAGACGCACGGTGCCGGACACGTCCCGCTCGGATTTGAGGGCGGATTCTGAAACGGAAATTTCCAACAGCCAGCAGGAGGCGCGGCTTCCCCCGAAGAAATCCGTGCCGTCACCGTCCGCTGCGGTAAGCCGTGTGATTTTCGTGCCGCCGATGTATTCCCCGCCGTCGTCCCACTCGGTCTTGACGGAGACGTTTTTAACGGCATCCTCATCCACGATCGGATCGCCTTCGGCGTCGAGCAGCAGATAGTACACGGTATCGCTGTAAGCAAACGTGTCGTTTTTCTGTGTGACAATCGTTTTGGAGGATAATGTAAACGGTCCCCACAGGGTGTCGATTCCGGCTTCGCTGCCGGTGTCTCCTCTGCCTCCGACGGTATCTGCCGCGTATACGCGGCAGACAGGGAAGCACAGCATTGTGATCATAAGCACGGCGGAAAGCAGTTTTTTCATGGAAAGACCCTCCTTGAAGAAAACGGTCTAAAATAAAAGCGATGCAGTTTTCTTTTGAAATCATACGGTTCTAAAATAATATATTGCCCGTATGTGTATTTTGAGTGGAAAAGCGGAGAAAATTTTGGAAAACAGTTTCTGTTCATTCTGGTTGGAATTACCTGCCGGCAAGAGGTTTTTCACATACGCTTTGGCGGGTTTTCCGTATTTTTCAAAACAGGGAAAAAGCTCTTGCGAAGCGCTCTTTTCAGAAGTATAATGGAAACGTGAGAATAGGAAAAAGAGAGAAACCCGCCGTTGGAGCGGGTTGGAAAGAGAGGCATTTTTATGACCAACATCAACGAACTGAACGATCTGCGCGCAAAGCACGGCTTCATCTGTGACATGGATGGTGTGCTGTATCACGGCAACCGTCTTCTGCCCGGAGTAAGAGAATTTGTCGAGTGGCTGTACGCCGAAGGAAAGAAATTTCTCTTTTTGACCAATGCGAGTGAGCGCTCGCCCATCGAGCTGAGTCAGAAACTTGCGCGGCTCGGCCTCGACGTCAGTGAGGATCATTTTTACACAAGCGCCCTTGCGACGGCGCGGTTTCTGCGTCATCAGGCTCCCGGCTGCAGCGCCTATGTGATCGGTGCACCGGGGCTTTTCAACGCCTTGTACGATGTGGGCGTGACAATGAACGACGTCAATCCCGAATATGTCATTGTGGGAGAAACGACGAGCTACAATTACGATATGATCTGCCGTGCGGTCAATTACGTTCGTCACGGCGCTAAGCTGATCGCGACAAATTCCGATATGACGGGCCCCGCCGAGAACGGCCTGATTCCGGCATGCCGTGCTCTGGTTGCCCCTATTGAACTGGCTACCGGAAAGAGCGCTTATTTTATGGGCAAGCCCAATCCGCTGATGATGCGCACCGGCCTTAAGATGCTGGGACTGCATTCCGGTGACGTCGCCATGATCGGCGACCGCATGGACACGGACGTCGTTGTCGGCATGGAAAGCGGTCTGGACACCGTACTGGTGCTGTCTGGCTGTACAACCGAGAAGGAATTGGACGATTTTCCCTACAAGCCGACTTATGTACTGCCCGGCGTCGGAGATATCGTGCCGCAAAAAGCGTGACATCGCATGGCCCCGCTCCCGTGCTCGGGGCGAGGGCCTGTTTTTTTAAAAAATAAAGGAGGATGCGTTTATGAATGAACGCCGGACAAAGCTGTACAAGGCGGTTGCACGCAGCCGCGCCTTGATTTTTGAGGTGGAGCGCACGATCTGGGCGCACCCGGAAACAGGCTTTCGCGAGTGGGAGACGCACCGCTATCTTGCTGAGATTTTTCAAAAGCTCGGCTATTCTCTGACAACGGCCGGAGAGATCCCCGGCTTTTACACAGAGTTTGACACGGGCCGGCCCGGTCCCAAAGTGCTTGTGATGGCGGAGCTGGACGGCCTTCTTGCGCCGGATCATCCGGAAGCGGTAGACGGCAAAGCGCATGCCTGCGGCCATAACGCGCAGTGCGCGGCGCTCGTCGGCGTTGCGGCGGCTCTGCGGGAAGAGGGGGTGGCGGACGGACTTTCCGGTTCGGTGCGCCTGATGCTTGTGCCGGGAGAAGAACTCATCGAGCTGGAGTACCGCGAGAGACTGCGCCGCGAGGGAAAAATCCGTTATTTGACGGGGAAGCAGGAATTTCTTTCGCGCGGCATGATGGACGGCTGCGATCTGGCTTTTTTGTTTCACGGTATGGCAACGGGAAAATATGACTTTTGCTGTACGGGCGGCTGCAACGGATGTATGACGAAGAACGTGACTTACCGCGGCAGAGCGTCTCACGCGGGAGCCGCCCCGGAAAAAGGCATTAACGCGCTTTATGCCGCTTCGCTCGGCCTGCAGGCGATCAATTCCCTGCGGGAAACCTTCCGGGAGAAGGACCGCGTCCGCGTACATCCCATCATCACAAACGGGGGCGAATCGGTCAACATTATTCCGGCCGCCGTGACGATGGAAAGTTATGTGCGTGCCGCGTCAATGGACGCGATTGTCAAAACGAACCGGCGGGTCAACCGTGCTTTGGCGGGCACGGCCGCTGCAATGGGCGCGGCGGTGAGCGTCAGCGACCGCCCCGGCTATTCCCCGATGCACTGTGATTTAAACATGAGCCGTTTGGCGGTGGACTGCGCGAGAGACCTCTTTGGTGAAAAACGTGTGCTGTTTGACCCGACTATGTGGTCGACCGGTTCGACAGACGTGGGCGACGTATCGATGGTTATGCCCGCGCTGCATCCAACCGTGGGCGGACAGTCCGGCCATCAGCACGGCGCGGATTTCTGTGTGAGTGATCCCGAGGTCAGCTGTGTCGGCTCGGCACAGTGCCAGCTGATGCTGCTCGACGCCCTGCTCGAAAACGACGCCGCCGAGGCGAAGCGCGTTGTTTTTGAAGCGAAACCGCCGTATCCGTCGATTCCCGCGTTTTTAGAAGCGCTCGACGCTATGATTGCGGACCGCGAGCTGGTGCGCGAGCGCAGGGAGGACGGCGTGACAGAGCTGTCAGACTAAAACGAAAAGTGAAAGGCCGCCCTCGGGCGGCTCTTTTCCGTCCCGGCGAAAAGGTTTCGGTGGTTTTGTACAGCCAAAAGGCAAAGAATCGTTTCTTTGGGGTTTGACTTTTTCAGAAAAGAGGAAAAATTTTAATGAATGAACGGCAGACATTTCTCTGCGGGGCCATCGCGCGGCAGCGCGCGCTGATTCTTGAAGTGGAGCGTTATCTGTGGAGGCATCCGGAAACGGGCTTTCGGGAGTGGAACTCCCACCGTTATCTGAAAGAAAAAATGGAGAAGCTCGGCTTTTCGGTGACGGAGGCGGGCAATATCCCGGGGTTCTATGCGGATTTTGACACGGGGAGACCCGGCCCGCGCGTGCTCGCCATGGCGGAGCTCGATGCACTGCTTTGCCCGGATCATCCGGAAGCGGTAGACGGCAAAGCGCATGCCTGCGGACATAACGGACAGTGCGCGGCGCTTGTGGGTCTCGCTGCGGCGCTGCGTGAGCCGGGTGCGGCAGATGGGCTTTTTGGCTCGGTGCGGCTGATGTTTGTACCGGCGGAGGAATTGATTGAGCTGGAATACCGGGAAGATCTGAGGCGCGCCGGCACAATCCGATGGCGCACGGGAAAGCCGGAATTTCTCTCCCGCGGCATGATGGACGGCTGTGACATGGCTTTCTTGTTTCACGGAATTTGTGACGATTCGGTTGATTTTGCCGCACGCGGCGGCGGAAACGGATGTCTGACGAAGAGCGTCGTCTACCGGGGAAAAGGCTCCCATGCGGGGGCGGCTCCCGAGAAAGGAATCAACGCGCTGTATGCCGCGGCGCTTGGGATGCAGGCGGTCAACGCGGTACGCGAAACGTTCGCGGATAAAGATCATATTCGGGTGCACCCCATCTTGACGGAAGGCGGGAGCTCGGTCAATATCATTCCGGAACGGGCAAGATTAGAAAGCTATGTCCGCGGAGCGTCTCTGCAGGCGATTTTGGACGCTTCAAAAAAGACCGACCGCGCTCTGGCGGGCGCGGCGGTTTCCCTCGGCGCCCAGGTGGAGGTATGCGACCGGGCGGGCTATACGCCGCTGCACAATGATCCGACGATGCTTTCCATCGTCAAGCGCTGCATGACCGCAATTTCACCCAGCCGCCGTGTGCGGGTGGACCCTTCCGCGTGGAACGCCGGCTCTACCGATATGGGGGATCTTTCGGCGGTGATGCCGGTTGTGCATCCGTATGCGGCGGGTGCATCCGGCAGCGGCCACGGAACGGATTACCGGATTGCCGATCCCGAGCGCGCCTGTGTCAACTCGGCAAAATGTCAGCTGCTGTTTTTGGATGCGCTGCTGTCCGACGACGCAAAGGAGGCGCGCCGTGTCATCGCCCGCGCGAAGCCGCCGTATCCGTCGAAAGAAGCGTTTCTTACGGCGCTCGACGCTCTGCAGTCCGACCGGTCGCTTGTCGCCTATAACGGGGACGGCAGCGTACGCATCAGCCTTTGAAAAGAACGGAGTTGCTGTGTGAAATACGGGTCATAGCTGCCGCCTGCCGTCTTTCGGACGCGCCGGGGAAAATTGTCCGCGGCTTCCGCATTGAATCCGTAAATGCGCGAATCTGCGCTTTGACGATCGTCTCGTGGTGATCGGGGCCCGCTTGCGGCGGTTCGCTTCACCCGGTATTCCGGGGTCAAAGCTTTTTTTGACGGAAGAGATGCTTTTATTCGCAGAAAAAACGCTCCCTCGTTTTTGAAAAGCGAGGGAGCGTTTTGAACGCGCGGCGATATTTTGCGATACGGATAAAAAAGAATTCGAAGAGAGTGAAAATCCCGCCCGCTTTTTACGGCAGGCGGGAAAAATTATTTCAAAAAGCCTTCGATAATTTTTGCTTCGGCTTCTTCGGCGGTAAGACCGAGCGTCATCAGCTTGGTGAGCTGTTCGCCGGCAATTTTACCGATAGCGGCCTCGTGAATCAGCATTGCATCCACATTGTCGGCGGTCAGTTCCGGAATGGCGCTGACCGTGCCGTGGTCCATGATGATGGCATCGCACGCGGAATGTCCCGCGCAGCGGGCGCTGCCGGTGATGCGCGAACGGAACAACTGCTTGGAGCTGTCGCGCGCCACCGAGCGGGAGATCAAGTCCACGCCGGAATCCTCTCCGACGAGGTCGATACAAAAATCGGTCTCTGCCGTCTGTACGCCGTGCGTCATAATTTTTTCGCGGACGACAAGGCGTGCACGCGGGCCGATTTCACCGCTGGTGACACGCACGGTCGAATCGACGCCACGGATCTGTGAGGTTTCCATCTCAAGAAGGCTGTCCTCGGCGAGATGCACTTCGGTCTGCGGGTTGATAATGCGCCTGCCGGTGCCTTCTCCCTCGCCGATGTGCTTTTCCAGATAGAGGACACGGGCGCCCGGCTCAAGGAAAAAGCGGTGGATGCCGTTGTGCTGCGCTTCTTCCTCGTGGTCGGTGTGAACGCCGCAGCCCGCGACAACGGTGACGTCTGCCCCCGCGCCGATATAGAAGTCGTTGTAGACAAGGTCATGCACACCGCTCTTGGTGATACAGGCGGGAATATAGACCTTTTCATTCTTGGTGCCGGGCTTGACGCGGATGTCGATGCCGGGCTTGTCGGTTTTGGATTCGATGGTAATATGTTCGGTGCAGGCGCGTCCCGCGCAGCTGGAATCCTGCCGGATGTTGTAGGCCGAACCGGCGGGGACGCCGCTCATCAGGTCGGAAATTTCACGCAGCATCTGTTCGGTGGTTTTGTTCATAGAGTCCATGCTCAGCAGCCCTCCTTCTTCTGGGGGCAGCGCATGCAGCACTGCCGTCCCGATAAAAGCTCCGGCAGAATATTCTCGCGTTCGCCGCTGGCGGTGATGCAGCCGTCGGCCAGCACGATAATGCGGTCCGCAATGTTGAGGATACGCTCCTGATGGGAGATGACGAGAATCGAACGGTCATGGCGGCGGCGGAGCTTTTCGAATACCTCGATCAGACTGCCGAAGCTCCACAAATCGATGCCCGCTTCCGGTTCGTCAAAAATCAGCACGCGCGAATCGCGCAGCAGCATCATGGCGATTTCGATGCGTTTGATTTCCCCGCCGGAAAGGCTGGCGTCCAGCTCGCGGTCGAGATAGTCTCGGGCGCAGAGCCCGACCTCGTGCAGGGAGCTGCGCAGCTCCTGCTCGGAGATTTCGCCGCCGTGCGCCAGCATGAGCAGATCGCGCACGGTCAAACCCTTGAAACGGACCGGCTGCTGAAAGGCGAAGCTGATGCCAAGACGCGCACGCTCGGTGATGTTCTTTTTTAAAATATCCTCGCCGTCGAGAAGAATTTTTCCGGAATCCGGCGCCTGTACGCCTGCCAGAATGCGGGCCAAGGTGGATTTTCCGCTGCCGTTCGGGCCGGTGATTACGGCAAATTCCGCGTCGTGCAGCGTAAGACTGACGTCGTCAAGGATCGTTTTTTCCTCGACCTTGAGACGGATCTTTTCACATTGAAGCATAAAAAGAAGGTCGCTCCTTTTTCTTGGAGGAAATCTCCGAGTTTTCTTAAAACATACCAAAAATGTAGACTTGCGACGCTATCATATCACGCAGATGGGGAATCTGTCAAGACGAGCCGTTCTTTCTTCCATTATTTTGTGTGAACATGAAATATTTTGCCCCAAAAAGGCACACTATATCAACAGAAGGTTCGAAAGGAGAGATTCTGATGAAAAAGCTTTTCTCGTTTATGCTTGCAGCCTGCCTGCTGACCGCCTGTGCCGCAGAGGAAACATCCGACGCATCCGCCGTGTTTCGTGCGGTTGTGCTGGAAAACAACACCGTGAGCCTCCTTGTCGAGCCGGAGGAGGGAACCGCGGAGGCGGGATGCGCCGACCGCATTATCGTCACCATGTCGGACGCATCCGTCGTAAAGGCTGACGGAGCGGCGGGCACGGCCGGGGATCTTTCCGAGTGCGATGTGGTTGAAATTACGTATAACGGCGCGATCGCCGAATCATATCCGGCGGGAATTCGGCAGACGTGCGAGGTGAGAATCGTCGGCCGGACCGATAAAATTCCGGACTGCACCGCAATCGCGAATCCCATAGCGGAGTATAAAGAACCCGTCTATCCCGAGTTTTTGCTTGGCTCTTATCCGCAGGAGGAAAAGCTTGTTCTGGAACATTGCTGGCTGGTATCGGATAAAATAGCACAGCTTGATTACAAAGCGGGCTCGGCGGATGCGATTTTCCGCGCGGCAAAGGATGACGGCAGCGACATCTCCGGTGTGTACTTTGCGTTTCAGACGGACGAAACGCAGACGGTTGAGACGTCTGACGGCAGCTTAACGGTGCGGGTGCGCACAACGGCTGCCAAAACGATGCTGTTTACATGGACGGATGAGGGCTGGGCATACTCGCTCTATCTGCCGCGCTCCTCCGAAAAGGCCGCAGAAAAGCTGCTTTCTCATTTTACAGCCGTAAAAGCGAAAGAGAACCCCGATCTTTCTTTGGAACCCAAAGAACCGCCTGTAAAGCAGACGCTTTGAAAACTTTATATACAAAATAAAACCGTCCTTTTCAAAAGGACGGTTTTATTCTATACGGAAGACACCGGCTATTTTTCCATTCCGATTTGTGCGAGAATTTTCTCATTTACTTCACATTCCGTTTGAATCAGTTCTGCAAATTCTTCGCCGGGCAGAAAAGCGGGAATCATATTTAATTTCTTTGCGGTTTCGGCAAAGCCGGGATCTTCAACAGCCCGGCGCAGGGCTTCCTCAAGGGTTCTGACGATTTTTTCGTCGGTTCCGGAGGAAACCATCAGACCGTACCATGCGCAGCGATCTCCCACGTCAAAACCGAGTTCCTCTGCGGTGGGAACCTCGGGCAAAAGCGCAAGCCTTTCCGGGGTAAAAACGCACAGAATGCGAAACTCACCCGACTGATATTGGGAAATGACTTCGGGTACGCCGGTCAGCGTGCTGTCTATATGGCCGCCCAGCAGCGCTACAATCGCACCGTTGGCCCCCTCGAAAGGCATGTGCGTAAAACGAACGCCCGCGAGAGAAGAAAAATGCTCCAAAGTCAAATGGTGCGTCGAGCCTGCGCCGGGCGTTCCGACGGTGACGCTTTCGGGATCTTCCCGCAGGTGAGATAACAGGCTTTCCAGCGTGTCAAAGGGAGAATCGGCGCGCACCGTCAGACAAGTCGGCATAATAACGCTGCGGCCGACCGGAGTAAAATCATCAAACGAATAAGAAAGATCCGAGGTAAAGGGAGCTACGGTAACGGGACTGTTCGATGCATTGAGCAGGGTGTATCCGTCCGCGGCGCTCTGCGCGACATAGGCGGCTCCCACTGCGCCGGACGCGCCGGGCTTGTTGACAACGGCCACAGGCTCGCCCAAAGATTCTCCCAGCAGCTCTGCAAGGGGACGGCTGATCATATCGGAAGAACCGCCCGCGGAAAACGGCACCACGAGCGTGACGGCGCGTTCGGGGTATTTGGCAGTTTGCGCCGGAGCAATACCGGCGCATCCGGTGAGAAGAACAGCCAAAAGGAAAGCAGCGGCCTTTGTCAAAACAAACATCCTTTCTTTTTGAAAATGATAAAAAACATTTTGCGTCCCGAAATATTGATTACAGCAGCTTTTTCAAACAAGATGACAAGAATAAATTTGAGTGATTTAGGCCTTTTTACAGCGAATATTTGCGCTCAGGCTGCTTAAAAGCAAAAATTCCCGCGCATTTGTGATGGGGCGCCGAAAGAAAACGGCGTGCTGCATTGTTAGGCGCGTGTTTCGACAAGATAGGTGGCGGTTACGTCGGCAAGATGCAGCTTGACTGCGAGGGGATATGTCTCATAAGCGCGGGAGATGGCAAAGCTGCCGCCCTTTACCGCGTCGTCAAAACCGCCCATATGCCATCGGATGGCGACGGCCTCCGCGGTTTTCAGACGGAAAAAGCGCTCGATCATATAGACGGATTTTTCTCCGTGCCCATAGGGAAAACGATCCTCCACCTGATAAAACGGAACCTTTTCCCATTTGCCGGTCTGGTCGTTTTTAGAGTTGCGCAGGGAAACCTTATAGTAGTTGACCTTGCACAGATCATGCAGCAAGCCGCAGACTGCGAGACTTTCGGGCGCCTCGTCCTCCCACTTGAGCATTTCGCGCGCAACATTGACGCTGTGCTGCAGCAGTCCGCCCTCGCAGGCGAGGTGAAAGCGCGTCGAAGCGGGTGCGGTGAAGAAGTCGCTCTTTTCCTCTAAAAATTTCAGCAGCGCGTCCGCACCCGGACGGGTGACATATGTATGATACAGGTTGTAAAATTCCTCTTTATAATCGGCATATTCCATGGCAGTCGTCTCCTTTTGGAGAACAGTATAGCATATTGCGCGGCAAAACGCCAGACGTTCGGTTGACATTTCCTACCGATTTGATATAATTATAAAAAATTGGCCCGTTTTCTGCGGCCGTACCGAAATGATAAACAAGCGCGTTCTTTAGGAGAGAAAATCCGCAATGAAAATTTCAACCAATACACGCTATGCGCTGCGCTTTCTGGCGCGGCTGGCCTCCTGCGAGGAGGGGCGCATGACAACCGCCGTCATCGCCCGAATGGAGAATATTTCCGAAAAAATGCTGGAAAGAATCGCGGCGAAGCTCAAGCACGAGGGATTTGTCCGCAGTGCACGCGGCATCGGCGGCGGATATGAGCTGGCCGTCCCCGCGAGGGAAATTACGGTGACACAGATCATCCGTACGATGGAAACGCCGTATCTGCCGCTGCATTGCTCGGATTCTCCGGAAAAATGTCCGACGGGGGACGTCGACTGCAAAATTTATCGCCTTCTCTGCCGTGTGGATCAGGCGATCGCCGAGGTGACGGATTCCGTCACAATCGCAGATCTTGTCCGGGAATAAGACCACGGTAAAAAAAAACGGGGCGGGCCGGCCCCGTTTTTTATCAAATCAGCAGGACCGGCACGCAGTTTTTTAACAGCGACGTCAGCTCTGCTCCCAGACCGCGCACATCGATTCCCTCCTCCTGCAGACGCGGCGCGGCTCCATAGAGGGCGGCACAATCCAAACAGGCGGAAACACGTACGCCGACGCTCATATCAAGGCGGAGCTCCTGCAGCAGAGTCTCGTCTGTGACGGCCGCCTCGACGGGAGGTCCCCATAAAAGAAGCTCAACCGCGTCCCACCAGCCGTAAAGAAGGCTGTCGCGGGCATAACTGAGGGCCATTTCAATGGCGGCGCGCTTATCTGCGCTCAGCCACAGAATCACAAGCTTGTTCTGTTCCAACGGTATCATCCCCAACTTTAAGAAAAGACTGACCCACTTCCAGTATAGCGGGGAAGCCCGCCGATGTGAAAGGAGCGCTGCCCGATGCGCATGGAAGAAGGAAGCTTTCCCTCCGCGGGAGGAGAGGCACAGATTCATACCGTTACATGGCTTCCCGAGGGGGAGCCCGCCGCCGTGCTGCAGATTGTGCATGGAATGCAGGAATATGCCGCGCGTTATGCCGACATGGCGAAATGGTTTTGTCAAAAAGGATACGCGGTCTGCGGTGCGGATCATCTGGGCCACGGAAAATCTCTGATCGGCGGTCAGCTCGGTTATTTTGGAGAAACGGACACGAGTCAAACGCTTGTAAGGGATGTGGAACAGTTTCACCGCATTACGCGCAGGCGTTTTCCCGGTGTGCCGTATTTTCTGTTCGGGCATTCGATGGGATCGTTTATCACGCGGCTTTGGATGACGCAATACGCCGGGGATGTTTCGGGCGTGATTTTAAGCGGCACGGCCGGCCCCACGCCGATGGCCCGCTGGGGAAAGCCTCTTCTGCGCCGTATGTGGAAAAAGAACGGCGGCACATGGAAAGACGATGCGCTTGCCGGTCGCATTCCCACGACATATAACCGGCGCTTTGCGGCGGAAGGGCGAGAATACGCATGGCTTTCCTCCGACGGGGCAGTCTCCGAGCGCTTTCTTGCGGATCCGCTGACGCAGTTTTCATTTACCGTGTCGGCGCTTTGGACTCTGCTGGATCTGCTGGATCAGATTTCCCGCCGGAGCTGGCCCAAAAAGGTGCCGGCATCTCTGCCGATTCTGCTCACCGCAGGCGCGGAGGATCCCGTCGGCGCCCATGGAGAGGGCGTGCGCATTTTATATGACCGCATGATGCAGCGCGGCTTTGATGATTTGGATCTTTCGCTTTATCCCGACTGCCGCCACGAGCTGCACAACGAGACCTGCCGCGAGCAGGTGCTCTGCGACTGGTTCGCATGGCTGGAGGCACATTTTTTTAATGTTATTTCAGAAGAAAAAAGAGATTTACGCAGAACATGACGGCCGCGAAAACGAAAAAGAGCCCGTATATAAGCCGTACGGATTTTGACGCGGTTCGCCTGATACAGCCATACAGATAAAGCATCCACAGCGCATAAGCGGCGAAAACAATGCCGCGTCTGCGAATCAGCAGGGAAAGAAAAAACAGGCCGTTTACGGCGGCCATCGTCTTTTCCGAATACAGAAAAGTGTTTGGCTTTTTGGGCATGGCGAACCTCCGGTTTTGATTTACAAACACAATACCATGCCGCAGAGTTTTTTTCAACAAAAAGCCCGATGCGTTCTTTTGAAAAAGCCGATCCTTTCGCCGGAAAGAATCGGCTTTTTTGAACATTATCTGAAAATTTTTCCTACACTGGCGGCACGGCTCACTTTATGGTATACTGATTTCGGCTGTTTTCGGCACAAGATTCACACGGGGTGAAGGGATGAAAAAAACCATCTGCTTTCTTTTGACAGCGATGATGATCATAAGTATGGGAACGGCGGCTTTGGCGGACGTTCCCTCGACATATTCCGAGGCATATATTGTTATGGACGCCGTGACGGGACAGATCCTTCTGGAGAAAAACGCCTATCAGAAGATGTATCCGGCCAGCATAACCAAAATTCTGACGGCGGCTATCGCGCTGGACGAGGGCAGCCTCGATGACGAATGGGAGATGAGCTATCAGGCGACGCACTCTATCGATGCGGGCAGCACGCATATCGCCCTGACGGAGGGGGAGATCGTCTCCGTGCGGTCGCTGGTCTATACGACTCTGATCGAGTCGGCCAACGACGCGGCAAACGGCCTTGCGGAATATGTCGCGGGCAGTATCGACGCGTTTCCCGCCGTGATGAACGAGCGGGCAAAGGCCGCGGGCGCGCTGGACTCCAACTTTGTCAATGCGCATGGCCTGCCGGATCCCGACCACTATACGACCTGCTACGATATGGCGATGATTACAAAATGGGCGCTGACGGTGGACGGTTTCCGCGATGCGTTCGGCGCAGAGGAGTACACGATGCCGCCGGATAATATCCGCGAAGAAAGCCGTACCTACGGCACGCACAACCATATGCTTGTCGATTCGGCCTATTATTATGAAGGCACCGAGGGAGGCAAGCTCGGCTGGACGGAGGAATCACAGCACACCCTCGTCGAGTTGGTGCGGCGCGGCGACATGGAGCTGATCGTCGTCGTGATGAAATCACAAACGCAGTATCTGAAATATCAGGATGTGATCGCACTGTGCGATTACTGTTTTGAAAACTATGGTATCTCTACTTTTTCCGGTGCGCTGTTTGAGAGAGATCCGATTCCGGTCGTCGAGAACGGAAAAATGATCGGTGAGGTGACGCTTGCGGCGAAGGACGTTGCGGTCAACCGCCCCTCTACGCTGGCCAAGGCCGATATCGCCTGCACGGTGGATGTACCTGAGCAGTATGAGGCGGGGGAGACGATTGCGCCGCAGGCGCTGTTTTATGATAAACAGGGCAGCCTGCTTGCGTCGGTGCCGCTGGAATATTCATACACGGAGACCGAGCAGGAACAGACTCCCGTGCTGCCTGCACAGACGGAGGAATCGCCTTCTTCCATCTGGAGAACGGTTGGACTTGTGCTGCTGTGGATTTTAGGGGGGCTGTCTGCGGTTTTCTGCGTGATGCTCGTTATCCGGGCTTACAACCTCAGAAAAAGACGCCTGCGCCGCGAGGCGGCCGCAAGACGGAGAAAAGGCCGTGCTGCGGCTCAGCCGCGCCGCGCGCGGTGAAAATAAGAGTTCTGTTTCAATGAAATTTGCCGAGCGGGCTTTCCGTGCACAAAGCGCGGAAAGCCCCGATTTTTTGCTTCGTACAATTTTCCCGGCAGGCGGCCCGTCCTAATTTTGGGGATCTGCGAATAGAAATAAAAGGACAAAGCTTTTTTTAAAAAGGGGAGGACGCGCAGATGCCTTGGAAGGATGAAACGGGCCTTTCGCAGCGGGAGGCGGAAAGCCGCCTGCTGCAGTACGGGGAAAACCGCCTTGCACAGAGAGGAAAGCCGCCTGCTTTGGCGGTATTCGCGGGGCAGTTCCGTGACACGATGGTATTGATTCTGCTGGCGGCGACCGCCGTCTCGGCGGCGCTTGGGGAGCTGGGCGAAGCGGCTGCCATTGCCGCAATTGTCGTGCTGAATGCGCTGATCGGCTTCTTTCAGGAACTGCGTACCGAAAAGACGCTCGAGGCGCTGGCCAAGCTGGCGGCTCCGGCCGCGCGTGTGCTGCGCGGCGGAGAGGATCAATGGATCGACGCGGCGCAGGTCGTGCCGGATGACATTCTTCTGCTGGAGGCGGGCGACCGTGTGGCGGCAGACGGCGTGATTCTGTCGTGCGCAGCTTTTTCCTGCGATGAGTCGCTGCTGACGGGGGAATCCGTTCCCGAACAGAAGCACGCCGACACGGGCGCCGCGGCCGATAAAGGAGAGGCGCATGCCGCAATGGTTTTTATGGGGACAAATGCCGTCACCGGCCGCGCTCTCGTACGTGTGACCGCAACCGGTATGGCGACGGAGATGGGCTCGATTGCCGGTATGCTCGGTGAGATCGAGGAGGAGGAGACCCCCCTGCAGAAGCGCCTCGATCAGGTGGGGCGGACGATAGGCGCTCTGTGCCTTATCATTTGCGCGGCGGTTGCGGCGGCGGGAATTCTGCGCGGCGAGGAGCCGCTTGCGATGCTGCTGACAGGCATCAGTCTTGCCGTGGCGGCGGTGCCGGAGGGGCTGCCGGCCATTGTCACGGTGTCTTTGGCTCTGGCGGTGCGGCGAATCCTGCGGCGCAATGCGCTTGTGAAGCGTCTGCACGCGGTAGAGACGCTCGGATGTACAACGGTAATCTGTTCGGACAAGACGGGAACTCTGACGGAAAATCGAATGACTGCGCAGAAGGTAGCTTTTTTCGAGGGGATTTTTCAAGCGGAGGATGATCTGCGGGCGCAGGGCGAAGCGGCGCTGCGTCTGATGGAGTGTGCGGCATTCTGCAACGACGCACGTTTTGTAAAGGAGCGCGGCGGACTGTTTCAGAGAGCGCGGCAGGAGGCGCAGGGTGAGCCGACAGAGGCGGCCCTGCTTCTGCTGGCATCGCGCCACGGCATAAACGCGGATCTCTTTCACAGGGAGAGCGAAATCCCTTTTGATTCAGACAGAAAACGCATGAGCGTCACGGGGCGCGCGTCCGGCGTTCGGCGCGTCTATGTCAAGGGAGCGCCCGAGATTCTGCTGCCTCTCTGCACACAGATTATGACGCAGAATGGGCTTCTTCCCATGACAGAAGAAAGGCGGCGCAGAATTCTTGCGCAGAATACGCAGCTTGCCGACGAGGCGCTGCGGGTTCTGGGCTTCGCCTATCGGGAGGCCGGCCCGGGAGACCCCGAGAGCAAGCTGACCTTCGCGGGACTTGCGGGTCTGGCCGATCCGCCGCGCAGAGAGGCCTTCGGCGCGATTGCGGCATGCCGCAGCGCAGGCGTGCGTGTCGTAATGATCACGGGGGACCATGAGGCGACTGCCCGTGCGGTGGCGCAGCAGCTTTCTATCTGGCGGGAGGGAGCGCGCACTGTGACCGGAAGAGAGCTTGACGCCATGGACGACGAAACGCTGAGGCACATTTGCCGGGAAACGCCGGTCTTTGCGCGCGTTACGCCGGAGCATAAACTCAGAATCGTGCGCGCTCTGAAAAAAAGAGGAGAAGTGGTCGCCATGACAGGGGACGGCGTCAATGACGCGCCTGCCCTGAAGGAAGCGGACATCGGTGTGGCGATGGGAAAAACCGGTACGGATGTGACGCGTGAAGCGGCCCAGGTCATTCTGCTTGACGACAATTTTGCCACGCTTGTCGCGGCGGTGGAAGAGGGAAGGATTATCTATCAGAACATCCGCCGTTTTTTGCGGTATCTGCTTTCGTGCAATACGGGAGAGGTGCTGACGATGTTTGGCGGGATGCTGCTGGGAATGCCGGTCGTGCTGACGCCGATTCAGCTTCTTCTGATCAATCTCGTCACGGATGGGCTGCCCGCCATCGCGCTGGGGATGGAACCCGGAGACGGGCAGGCGATGCGCCGCCCGCCGCGCGATCCGGAGGAATCCGTTTTTTCCGGCGGTCTGTTCGGCAAGATCGCATTTCGGGGCATGCTGATCGGGCTGGCGACGCTGTTTGTATTTTCCGTACTGCTGCGGGACGGGGCGACGCTGGAGGCGGCGCGTACGGGGGCTCTGGTGACGCTGGTGGCGACGCAGCTTTTTCATGCGCTCGAATGCCGCAGCGAGGAGCAGTCGCTCTTTGAACTGAATTTGTTCGGAAATCCTCTTTTGCTTCTGACGATCGGCGTCTCTGCGGCGGCCGTCGCGGCGGCCGTATATCTGCCGGTGCTGCAGCAGGCCTTCGGCACGGCGGCGCTTACCGCCGCCCAGATGCGCACGGCGCTGTTTGCGGGAGCGGCCGCCCCTGTCTGCTCGGCGGCGTCGATGGCGCTCTCACATTTTCTGAAAGGATCGCCGCGTCCCGGGTGGGAGCGTGCCGATGTCCCGCACAGATAAAATACGTCAAAAAAGCGCCCCATCGCCTGAAACGGCGATGGGACGCGAAAGGACGCGGCCGTAAGAAAATCCTGCGGTTGTAGAAAGATCAAAGCGGTCTGCCGCAGCCGCGGCAAAAAGCGTCGGACGGATCGACGATCCCTCCGCAGGCGGGACAGCGCTGCGGCCCCATGCGCCGCAGCAGTGTCAGCTCACCGGGAGAAACGGAGAAAATGCCGCTCTCCGCAGCTTTTTTTCCGCACCAGTCGGGAACGGAGAACAAGCTCGCACAGTGCGGACAGGTTGCGAAATATTCCGAGTGAAAGGAAAACAGCGGAATCAGAAACGCGTGAAAAGACTGATACCGTCTTGTGACGGCAAACGGCTGTGAGCATCCGCACACAGGACACTGTCCGGCCGAGAGTCTGCCCGAGGGCTCCGCCTTGGCATTCACGCCGAAAAAACCGATGAAAAACATATTCCTTGCCTCCCGCAGCGCTGTTTTCCATATCATACCGCAGACAAAAGCAGGATGCAAGATGCAGAAAAAAGAGCAGGATCCGACACTGTTCTATTGACCGCCTTTGTGAAAAAAGGTAAACTATACTCGTCTGATTTCGTCAAAAGAGGAGGAATTCGGTTGAAACGTCTGGCAGCGGTGGGCATGGCAATCTGTATTTTCCTGACTGCGTGCGGAGGCATGGGGACGGTGACCGGCACCGGCAAGGTACAGCCGCCGGATCCCTCTCAGAATATTTATTCCGCGGAGTCGCCCGACGCCGAAGCGGCTCTGCCGCTGGACCGCGCGCCGCAGTCTTCTGAAGACGGCGAAAGCGAGCCGCCTTTGGAAGAATCGGAGGAACCGTCCTCTTCTGCGCCGCCGGAGTCTTCTGCGCCCTCCGCCGATCCGGAGCCATCCTCCGTGCCGGCGGTCTCTCCGAACGCCCCTTCGGGCGAAGTGCGGGCGGTGTGGATTTCTTATCTTGAATTTCTCAACGTGGGCCAGAACCGCTCCAAGAGCCAGTTCACCTCTTCGATTTCATCGATGTTCGACGAGGCGGCGGACTTTGGCCTGAACACGGTCTACGTACAGGTGCGTCCGTTTGGCGACGCGCTGTATGAATCGGACTATTTTCCGTGGTCGTATGTGCTGACCGGAGAGGAAGGAATCGACCCCGGCTACGATCCGCTGGCGGTCATGGTTTCCTGCGCACGGGATTCCGGGCTTCGCATCGAGGCGTGGATCAATCCGTACCGTGTGCGTGCGGCGGGTTCGTCCCGCGAGCTGGATGATTCCAATCCGGCGGCACGCTCGCTTTCCTCCGGCGGGTCGCTTGCCGTTGCGTATAACGGCGGCGTGTTCTATAACCCCGCTTCGCAGGAGGCACGCAACCTCATTACGGACGGGGTGGTTGAAATTCTCAAAAAATACGATGTGGACGGAATTCACTTCGACGATTACTTTTATCCCACGACGGATGCGGCTTTTGACGCCGCGGAATATGCCTCTTATCAAAACGGGGGAGGCTCTCTCTCCCTCGCGGATTGGCGCAGGCAGAATGTGACGGCGCTGATCCGTCAGGTAGCCTCGGCGGTGCGCGAGGCGGATTCTTCCGCAGCGTTCGGCATCAGCCCGCAGGCGCGCATGGATATCAACTACAACCAGCAGTATGCCGATATCGGCGCATGGTGCAGAGCCGGTTGGCTCGACTATGTCTGCCCCCAGATTTATTTCGGCTTTGATCACGACACGGTGCCGTTTGATGCGTGCGCCGATGAGTGGAATGATCTTGTGGGCGGTACGGGCACGGTGCTTTACACAGGTCTCGCCGCTTATAAGTGCGGTGCATCCGACGGTTACGCGGGCGGCGGTGTAAACGAATGGCTTAACAATTCCGATCTGCTTTCACAGATGGTGAAGTGTGCGAGAAAGCTGTCCGGCTACGGCGGTTTTGCCGTCTATCGATATGATTCGCTGTTTTCGCCGGACGTCTCGGTCAGCGGATTAGTCGGCAGCGAAAGGGAAAATCTCGCCGCAATTCTATAAGGTTTTGGGAGTGTTCCGGTGGCAGGACGAAAAAAGAAACAGAATCCCCGCAGGCTGGCGGCGGTGCTGTGCATGGTAATGTGCATGGTCACGGCCGCGCTTTGCGCTGTCGCCGTGCTGGGCGGGAAAGGGATTTCCGGCCTTTCGGAAATGGCGGCACAGCTGTCTTTTCCAAAGGAAGAAGCGGAAAAATCATCTTCCGGAGAACATGTTTCTTCGGGAAGCACTTCCGGAGAATCCGACGCGCAGGCGCCGCTTTCCAGTGTGCCGTCCGAGATTCGTGCGGTGACGCTGCGCGCGGGGGAGGACTTCCCCGCGCGGGGAGATGAATCCGCAGTGAAGCCGGCAATCGACGATGCGCTTGCCGCCGTCGAACAGATGGAGGTTATGAACGCCGTTGTGATCGAAACACGCACGGCGGACGGAACGGTGATCTATGACTCCGGCGCGTTTGAAAGCGCGGCAGGGGAATTTGACGCGCTCGCCTATGCAATCGATGCGGCGCGCGAAAAGGGATTTGCCGTTTTTACCACATATTATTTGACCGACTGCGTGACGGAGGATATTCCCGCGGTGCAGAAGACCGTCAACGCCTCTGTGATGGATACGGTTGCGGTGGACGCGCATGCCTTTGCGTCAAAATATGCCCCGGACGGCATTTTGGCGGACGGCTACTATAACGTGACGGATTCGTCCGCCTACCGGCGTTATCTGCGTTACGGCGGCGCGGGCGGCTATGAGGAATATATCCGTTCCATTTCCGGAGCGCTGCTTCGCACTGCGAAAGCGGCCTTCCGTGCCGAAAATCCGTCGATCCGCTTCGGCATTCAGAGCGAGGCGGCGTGGGCCAACGATTATGAGGACGAGCGCGGTTCTGCTACGAAGGCACTTTTCTGTGCGCTGACCGAGGGCAATGCCGACACCCTCTCTTTTTTGGAGGAGGGGTTGGCGGATTTTCTCGCGGTCAAGGCGTACGGTTCTCTTGACGACGGCAACATTCCCTTCGCCGTGGTTGCCGCGTGGTGGAGCGATGCCGCCAAAGAGGCCGGCGTGCCCCTCTATATTGTGCATGCCGCCGACCGCGCCGTGACGGACGCCGCCGGCTGGGGAGAATACGATCAGATCGCACGTCAGGTCATCGACGCGAGGGCGCTTCCCGGCTACAGCGGCAGCGTGTTCAACAGCTTGTCTCGGATGCGTGAGAATCCCAGCGATTTCGCGCAGAAGCTGATCGGGTACTATGAGGGCACGGTCAAAGAAGAGCATATTCTGCAGGACCTTGAGCTGACCAAGCCTTCCTCTACAAAGTTTACGACCTACGATCCCACGGTGCTGTTTGCGGGCAACACCGATCCGAATACGAGCGCAACCATCAACGACACGGCGATCTCCGTCGATGCGAACGGTTATTTCCAACTGGAGATGGAACTTTCCGAAGGGGAAAACGTCTTTTCCATCGTACACAAGGGAAAAACCGCGACCTATCGCATCACACGCGTGACCGAGGTTATCAAAGAAATCTCTCCCGCGTCGGGAACACTTGCCGTGGACGGCTCTACCAAGCTGACGATTACCGCCGTCGCCTATGAGGAAGCTGCGGTGACCGCGTCGGTCAACGGTACGACGGTGACGCTCTCGCGCTCCGAGCAGGAGGATGATGAATACCGCGACACCGCGTATGCCCGTTTCTCCGGCGTGTATCAGGTGCCGGATGCAACGACCTCCGTGCAGAATCTGGGCGCGGTTACCGTCACCGGCACATGGAACGGCATCACCAAGTCCAAGACGGGTGCGGTGATTCAGGTGAACGAAAAGCTGCTTCCCTCCGACGGACAGCCCGTCGTTGTTACCGCCGCACTGGCGGAGACATTCCCGTCGGATACGCTGTCGAGCTATTCCGATCCGACATATTTCCCCCTGCCGAAGGGAGCGCTCGATTATGCGCTTGGCGATGCGATCGAGTATACCGTGGTCGAAAGCGGAAAGAGCAAGACCTATACCTTCTACCGGCTGCAGTCCGGCCTGCGCGTGCTTGCGGAGGATATCGCCTCGGTCGGTACGTCCTCGGCGCCCTCCGGCAACCGGATCACCGGCTGCACCGTGACAAGCGACCGCGATGCGACAAAGGTGATTCTTTCCGCCACACAGCAGGTGGCCTATACGGCGCGCTATACGGATGACGCAATAACCGTACAGTTCCATTATACGGCGTCTTTGCCGGAAAGCATGACGCTGACGAAGAACCCGCTTTTTTCCGCGGCGAAATTTTCCGGTGATACACTGACGCTCAAGCTGAAAACAAACGGACGCTTTTTCGGCTATGATGCGTGGTATGATGCAAACGGCAATCTGGTGCTGTCTTTCCGTAATCCGCCGGACGTTTCCGGCAGAAATCTGGACGGCGCTTCGATCGTGATCGACCCGGGTCACGGCTCCGGGGATACGGGTGCGCTGGGCTTTTTGTCCTCGTATCCCGAAAACGTCATCAACTACGAGATCGCCTCGTATCTGGCGGACATTCTCGAGGATTACGGCGCGGACGTAACGCTGATTCCCTCGAACCGCAGCTATTACTCCCTGCAGCAGCGCGTCGCGGCGGCCGAAGCCGCCGATCCCGATCTTTTTATCAGCGTACACAACAACTCTTCGTCTACCTCCTCAGCGGCGTCCGGCAGCGAGGCATACTATTTTAACCCGTGGTCGTCCTCTCTGGCGAAGTATGCCGCCGCCAATCTGGCCGATGCGCTCAATACGTCTAACCGCGGCGGAAAGTTCGGATATTATTATGTGACGCGCACAATGCGGTACCCCGCAATTCTGATTGAGGGCGGTTTTGTATCCAATCAAACCGAATATCATAAACTGATCGACGAAGATTATCAGTATGAGATGGCCGAGGGGCTGGCCGACGCGGTCGTGTCGTATTTTGACGCTATGGGCGCGGGCGACGTACTGACCGGCACACAGTCGAGCGGTACTTCGGCGGAGGATGCGGGTTCGTCGGATACGAATGTGCAGGGGCCCGACGACAGCGATTCTTCCGGCGCCGGCACTCTGACGCTCAACCGCACTTCGGCGGAGCTGTCGGTCGGCGATGAATTGGATCTTTGGGTGGAATGGGACGACGGCGAGGAATATGAGATTGTCTGGAGCGTCAACCGCTCCGGCGAGGATTGTGTTGAGCTGGATACGGATAACGACACCGCGGTTCTGACCGCGCTGGAGGAAGGAACCGCTCAGATTGCCGTTCAGATCAAGGGCGACGACTCGACCCGCGTCATCTGCAAGGTGAAAATTACCGACTGACCGTTATATTTTTTAAGGCGAGATGATTTTACAAATGCCGGATTTATCTTTACACAGCGTTCCCATGCCGCGGCAGGCGGCTGAGAAACGGAAAACGAACTTTTATGAAATAAACCGCGGCTATACCGCCGAAGAAGCGATGCGGGAGGCCGGGCGCTGCCTGCGCTGCCGTGAGCCGCGCTGCCGTTCGGGCTGTCCGATTGAAAATCAAATTCCGGAATTCTTGGCGGAGACGGCAAAGGGAGATTTTGCCGCGGCTTATGCGATTCTGCGCGGGCGCAGCTGCATGCCCGCCGTCTGCGGGCGTGTCTGTCCGCATGAAAATCAATGCGAGGGGCACTGCGTCCGCGGGCTGCGGGGAGAACCGGTGGCGATCGGTGCGGTCGAACGCTTTGTCGCAGACTGGGCGGCCGAGCACTGCGCCCCTGAGATTGGCGCAAAAAAAACGGGGATGCGCGCAGCGGTCGTGGGAGCGGGTCCCGCGGGGCTTGCCTGCGCAGAAGAGCTGCTGCGCCGCGGCCACGCGGTTACGGTCTTTGAGGCGGAGGAGTTTCTGGGCGGCGTGACGGCGTGGGGAATTCCTTCGTTTCGTTTGCCGGACGAGACGGTGCAGAAACAGACTGACGCAATCCGCGCTCTCGGCGGAGAATTTCGCACCGGTGAGAGAATCGGCGATACCCGCACGGTGGATTCTCTGCTGGATGAGGGATACGGCGCCGTGTTTTTCGGCACGGGCGCGCTTTCTCTGAACCGAATGCAAATTCCCTGCGAAGATCTGCCCGGCGTGTACCCGGCGGATCGCTTTTTAAGAGAGATCAATCTTTCTCCTTTGGACAGCGAAGGGCGCCGCCGCACCCCCGAGGGCTGCGGCAGGCGGGTGCTTGTCGTCGGCGGAGGCAATGTGGCAATGGACGCCGCCCGTTGTGCCGTGAGGCTTCCCGGTGTAGAGTCGGTGACGATTGTCTACCGCCGCACCGAAAATGAAATGCCCGCCTGCCGGGAGGAGCTTCTTCACGCGCGGGAGGAGGGTGTCGTATTTCACACGCTGACGAATCCCGTGCGCTTTGTGGAAAAGGACGGCCGCGTCTGCGCGGCACGGTGCGTTCGTATGGAACTGGGAGAGCCGGACGACTCCGGCCGCCGCCGTCCGATTGAAATTCCGGGGAAGGATATTTTGATTGAGGCGGATACGGTTGTGCTGGCGCTCGGCTTTTCCAACGATCCCGCGATTGCACAGACCGCGGGCGCGGATGCTGACCGCAGTGGGGCGATTTGCACGGATAAAGAAGGCCGCACCTCCCGCCCGGGAGTTTTTGCGGGCGGGGACGCGGTCACCGGTGCGGCAACCGTTGTGTTGGCCATGCGTGCGGGACTGCGTGCAGCCAAGGCGATGGATGATTATCTCAGAGAAACATCTGTCTCCCAAAGCGGGCAATCCTTTTAGAAACGGTCCTCCGGTCTGACTTTTAAACAAAAAACGGTTTCGCTTTAAGCAGAGCGAAACCGTTTTTTGACTCCAACCGAAAGAGTCGGCTCAAAGATTCTGATAAAACAGTCCATGACGGGTGCAGTACCAGTAAAGAACCCCGTGCTGCCGCGGCAGGCGAAGCTGGAGGTCCCATTCGGGATAGCAGCGCACGAGCGTTATGCGCTCGGCTGTGGCCAGAGCGGCAAATGCAATGTGATGTTCCTTCTGCATCGGGTGAGAGGCCGTGACAAAGCGCTCGTCTTCGACCATCTCAATTTGCAGACGGTGGGCGTCGTCGCATTTTTGCGCGGTGAGGGGCTCAAGCGTTTTGCCGCAGCAGGAAACCGCCGCCGCGCCGGACAACGTAATCAGATTGCCGCAGGAAGGGCAAACAGCAAAAAGAGTTTTTTCCATATTTCCTCCGATCCGGCCGTTTTCCTGAAGCTCCCCGGATAAAAATACCTCGACCGGGACGCCGAAAAAGGCCGATAAACTTTTCAGCAGAGAGACGTCCGGGCAGCCGAGTCCCCGCTCCCATTTTGAAACGGCTTGGCCGCTGACGCAGAGAGCCTGCGCCACTTCATTCTGCGTCAGGCCACGGTCGGTGCGAAGGCGCCGCAGCAGAGCGCCGGTTTTTTCATGGTCCATTTCTTTCATCTCCCTCTCGACAGTATAGCCGCGTTTTGGTCTTTTGGCAATCAATGCTCCGTTGAGTTCGGCGGGTTTCTGTTTTTTCCTGTGTTCCGCTTCTTTTTTTGAAAGCGGGTGCATAACTTTAAAAGGGATGGGAGGGAGCAAAATGCGGACAAGGAATTTTCGTACGTGCACACGCCGCAGACCGGTGCGGCAGAATGCGCGGCGCGGCGGGTTTTTACTGGTGACGCTGGCGCAGTGCGCGCTCTGTGCCGCAATGGTGGCAATGGCTTATTTTGCCAGCAGCCTGTTTGGCATGACCGAACTGAAGCCGGTTTTTTCGGCGCTGCTGACGCAGGAAACCGATGCAAAGCAGGTTTTTTCCTGTGTAAAAGCGCTTTGGGAAGAAGCCCGGGAAATTCCCGACAATGTTTTTTCGGAAAAGCTGGTTCTTTCCGCGCCAATGACACAGGCAGTCGCGGGCACACTGACAAGCGGCTACGGCTTTCGTGAAGATCCCTTTACGGGAAAAATGACGTTCCACACGGGCGTAGATCTCGCCGCTCCGGCGGGAAGCGCCGTTCTGGCTGCTTATCCGGGCAGGGTGAAGGAGATCGGGGTTTCCGCGGCTTATGGAAATTATATCATTCTGCAGCATGGAAATTTCAGCACACGATATTGTCATTGCCTTTCGGTGATTCCGCGGGAGGGGGAATTTGTTTTCGCGGGGGAAGAAATTGCACGGGTGGGGTCCACGGGAAACTCCACGGGCCCTCATTTGCATCTGGAGCTTCTTGTCGATGGAAAAAACGCAGACCCCATGCCGGAGATGAAAGGCTGGACATGTCTGTGAAAGGAAAAATAGGCCCCGCACAGATCACGATAAGCTTTTGTTTTTTCGCGGTGCTGGCGGCAACCGTCTGGCTGGGGGGCGATGCCATCCGGCTGCTTCTTGCTGCGGCGGTGCACGAGGGAGGCCACCTTGCGGCGGTTTTTTTCTGCGGCGGAAAAATTCGTTCGGTTGAATTCGGAGGTTTCGGTATCCGGATTCGCCCCTTTTTTTCACGCCTGCCTTCCGCCCGACGGGAAGCGGCGATGCTGCTCGCGGGGCCGGCCGCGGGGTTCGCTGCCTGTGTGCCGGCGCTTCTTTGCGGGCGGTGGAGATTTGCCTTGCTTTCCGCGGGATTGTCATGCTTTAACCTGCTGCCTTTTCCCGGATTGGACGGCGGAGGGCTGCTTGCGCTCGGGAAAAAATACAAAAGTCTTAAAATATAAAATAAGAAGAGTCCTGTTTTGTATAAAAGAAGCGCTCTTTGTGAATAATGCCCATGAAGCACGGGCTGTTTTCCTAAAATGCCGGAGGTAATCTCGACGGTTTCGACAAAAAAACAAAGCGCTTGAAAAAAATCAAAAAAAGCCGTTGACTTCCTTTAGGACCTGTGATAAGATAACAAAGCTGTCGCAAAGAGCGGCGGCGCAGAACTTCATCAACTGCAAAAAATCAAAATTTGTTGTTGACAAATTGCGACGAAAGTGCTAAGATGAAGAACAGTCGCCGGAAGGCGG
>CAKQGD010000012.1 GCA_934232845.1 uncultured Oscillospiraceae bacterium | reverse complement strand
CCAATCTTCCGGCGCACCAAGCCGCTCAGAGACCGCCGCTGCCAACGGCAGCAGTGTCTGCGCCGTCTGCGCGTCATAGTTCTCGTCGTTCGGATTCGTAGTAATACAATTGGTTGCCCAGATCAAATAGAGAATGGTATCGTTCCCATTGCGGCCGGCGGGAGTATCAAAATCTTCCTTTAAATCGCCGGTAAGAGTCAGCACACGCAAAATCTCATCGGCTGTCTCATCGTTTTGCAGCGCCTCGGGGCGCTCCAGCGGGCCATACCAATCAGAACACAAAATACTATCGGGTTCGTCGATACCAGTGTAAGGGATCGATGCTCGGATGGCGTCAAATTCCTTCGGGTCGCCGCTGTTCAGCAGTTTAAGAGCAGGCGTTTCCCAGACCCCGCCGCCAAGCAGCCCCACTTCTCCGTCGATGAGAAAACCCATATTTTCGCAAAGACCGTTTTGCTGCATCGTCATCACAAGCGAATTGCAGAATTCATTCAGCTCCGCCTTGTAAAAACGATCTAACCAATCGGCACTCAGATCGCAGGTGATATAGTTTTTTTGAATCGATATGGAGTTGACCTTCGGCAGCTCATCCGCATCCAGCACCTCGTCCGCCACCGCGAGAAAAACATCCCACAGGGTAGGACTTTCGGGCATGGTGAGAAATTTTGCCGCCTCGTAAAGCTCGCTCTCGGGCAAATATCGATAAAGCAGCAGCGTACCGTCGGGCTGATTCAGTACGGCGGGCGGTGCATCCATCTGCTGTACGCTGACAGCCGGTACGGCAGAGGAAATCTCTTCTGACGGGGCCTCTGATTCGGAAAGCGCCGATATGCCGGAGGAGATTTCTCCCCCGCAGGCGGACAGGCAAAGCAGTGCGGCAAGCAAAAGGGTAAAAAAACGGTGTGTCATCTTTTTTCTCCTTTCAGCGCTTTGATTTTGTCGCGCAGGTAGGCGGCGTGCTCAAATTCAAGCAGCTTCGCCGCGTTTTTCATTTCGTTTGTCAGGCGGTCAATCAGGGCCGCCCGCTCTGCAGGAGACAGCCTCTTTTTTCGTGTCGTTTTTTCGACGTTTTCTTTCGTCGAAATTTCAAGCAATTCACGAATATCCTTTTTGATCGTCTGAGGCACGATGCCGTGCGCCTCGTTATACGCCTGCTGAATCGAGCGGCGGCGTTCGGTCTCCTCGATTGCCCGTTCCATCGACGGCGTGACCGTATCCGCATAGAGAATAACCTCGCCGTTCGCATTTCTGGCGGCACGTCCAATCGTCTGGACAAGAGACGTTTCCGAGCGAAGAAATCCCTCTTTATCCGCATCAAGAATTGCGACAAGCGACACCTCCGGAATATCAAGACCTTCACGCAGAAGGTTGATGCCGATCAACGCGTCAAACTCACCCGCGCGTAAATCGCGAATGATTTCCATGCGCTCCATTGTATCAATGTCATGGTGCATGTAGCGCACGCGGACACCCATTCCCTCAAGATAGGCAGTAAGGTCCTCCGCCATTTTTTTGGTGAGGGTTGTAATCAAAACGCGCTCCTTCTGCGCAGCGCGCCGATTGATCTCGGACAGCAGATCGTCAATCTGTCCCTCTACGGGGCGTACAGATACTTTGGGGTCAAGAAGACCTGTCGGGCGAATCACCTGCTCGACAATTTGTGAGGCATGTTCTTTTTCAAAATCTCCGGGCGTTGCGCTGACATAGATGACCTGATTTATCTTATCGTACATCTCTTGAAAAGACAGCGGACGGTTATCCAGAGCAGACGGCAGACGGAACCCGTAATCAATCAAGCTGGCCTTACGGGCACGGTCGCCCGCAAGCATTCCTCTTGCCTGCGGAAGCGTAACATGAGACTCGTCCACAAAGAACAGAAAATCTTTTGGAAAGTAATCAAATAGCGTACAGGGAATACTGCCGGGCGCGCGGCGCGACAGCACACGGGAATAGTTCTCAATTCCCTTGCAGAAGCCGATTTCCGACAGCATTTCGATGTCATAATTCGTTCGTTCCGCAATGCGCTGTGCCTCGATGTACCGGTTATTCTGCTGAAAATACGCAACTTGATCGTCACATTCCCTGCGAATATCCACGATTGCCTCGGCCATGCGTTCCTTCGGTACGATATAATGAGACGCTGGAAAGATCGCCACATGAGAAATCGTGTTTTTGACCTCACCAGTCACCACGTTGATTTCGCTGATTCTTTCAATTTCATCTCCGAAAAATTCGATTCGAAACGCTGTGTCTGAGCTGTAGGAGGGATATATCTCCACGGAATCGCCGCGCACACGGAATTTATTTCGCGTAAAGTTGATATCGTTGCGCTCGTACTGCAATTCAACCAGTTTACGCAGCAGATCGTCACGGTCTTTTTTCATGCCTTTTCGCAGAGAAATCACCATGCTTGTATAGTCGATCGGGTCGCCCAGCGTATAGATGCAGGAGATCGACGCAACGATGATTACATCGCGTCTTTCTCCAAGCGCTGCCGTGGCGGAATGACGCAAACGATCGATCTCGTCATTGATCGCGGAATCTTTCTCGATATACGTATCTGTCGATGCAATGTAAGCTTCCGGCTGATAATAGTCATAATAGGAGACAAAATACTCCACGGAATTGTAAGGAAAAAACTCACGCAGTTCCGAGCAGAGCTGGGCCGCCAACGTTTTATTATGCGCCAATACAAGCGTCGGTCGATTGGTCTGCGCAATCACATTTGCCATTGTAAAGGTTTTTCCCGAACCGGTCACACCGAGCAGCACCTGTTCTCTGTCGCCGGAATTCACGCCGCGTACAAGCGCTTCGATTGCCTGCGGCTGATCGCCGGTCGGCTGATATGGTGAGACTAACTGAAACCGTCGATCCTCTGCCATTTGTGCTTCCTCCTCTGCGTGATTTATAAGACAAAACCGAATCTATTATAGTACAAATGTTCTTAAAAAGCAATGTTGAATACTGCCGGAACGATTTGAGACGCTCTATATTTTTTGCTTTTTATAAAAAAATTTTCCTGTTTTCTAAAATCAGCATAGAAAAGCCATTTTTTCAATCTTGCTTTTCAGAAAAAGATATCTATCTAAGGTCTCTCCATCCGCAAAGAAAGATTGCGGCGGCTCGTTTCAGGTACGGCTGGCTTTAACCGCGGCGCCTGACATTGTCAGCAACCCCACAGACATCGTGTTGGTTCTGGACCGCTCCGAAAGTATGACCGGCGATCCCCTTTTTAATTTAAAAAAGGGCGCCAGAGCCTTTATTGATATTATTGACGAATCGACGGACGGCACGCAGGACGGCCAAATCGGAGGAGGCAGCCGAATCGGTATTGTCAGCTTTGCCAGCACGGCGACGGAAGATACCGGTCTGATCACTTCCGTCAGCGACCTAAAAACCGCGGTAAACGCACTTACGGCAGGCGGAAGCACCAACCATGGGGACGCCTTTGAAAAAGCATCTTCGCTATTTGAAAATAGTTCTTCTAACGCTCGTGTAATCGTCATGTTCACGGACGGAGAGACGACCGCAGGACCCGAACCAAGTCCGATTGCCGCGGCAGCCAGAAATGCAGGCGCGGCAATCTATCTGATCGGGCTTTTAGGCAACGGAGGAATTGACGTTTCCGCTTTGGAGGACTGGGCCTCTAAGCCATCGTCTGCCTATGTGGCAATTGCCCCCAATGATGAAGAATTAGAGCAAATCTTTGAAGATCTCGCCAGAAACATTACGAATCCCGGCGCTACCGGAATTATAGTAAATGAACATCTGAATCCCTGCTTCAGCATCTTAGCTCTTCCTGATCCCACCAAAGGGACCGCAGTACAGACGAGTGACTCGTCTCTGCGATGGGAAATCGATGAGCTCGGTGTAAATGCCAGTGAGGGAGCCGTCCTCGAATTCACGGCGCACCATACCGGAACCTGCTCTGGGGTAGCCCAAGTGAATGAAAGCATCACCTATAGTGATAACGAGGGAAATCAGGTTTCCTTCCCATCTCCTAAAATTGATGTAGACTGCGGCCGGGACGTGTTTCCGGAGCCTTGTCCGGAGCCGGTAGAGCTGGCTGTCAACGGCTGCGAAGACACCATTGAATTTGACGCCGGGGACGTCATTCTGGAATCCTTGGGACGAATTGTGCAGCTCGACGCCACCCTTAAAAACGTATGTCCCGAAAAGCGTGTCGCCCTTGCCGTCATTCTGACGGAAGTTGACTCTGCCGGAACGGAATATAAACGGGGCATGAAAACTATGACAATTCCCGCCCATACGGAGTCAACCTGCCGTGACGTCACCGTGCGCTGCATCAAGTTCGTTCTCCCGGAAGATCTGAATGTATCGGGCGAATCTTCCGGTTCGATGTGCGGCATCCGCAATCTGAAAGCCCGCTTCATCGCACATTATATCGACAACGATTTTGAATGCTGCGCCGAAAACGCATAATCGTTTCCTTTTGAAAAACCATTCGTTCACTGAGAAAAACACAGCACAGCAAGAGCTTCCGAACCTTTGTATTTAGGTTCGGAAGCTCTCTAAATTATATGCGGATCTTAGTAAAATTTTATTATCTCAAAAGCATCTGAGGATGAATGCATTTCTGCTTTAGTAGCGCAAACGATAGAAATTTTTATCACTTGCCAGATTCTCAAAATTGTAGAGAAACAAAATCCGGTCGAAGCTGCCTTCCTCGATCAACGCGCCGAGCCCTTTCGGAAGAAAACGAAGATCTGCCACCGTGACAGAGGAAAAGCTCTGCGTCAGAAACGGCACGAAACTGTTTGCATAGGAGTCTTTGATGACAAGAATTCTTCCCTCCGGGGCCGCCGAATTTTCGATCGTCGTCACGCCGTTGTTCCCATACAAAAACATGGCATACTTATCGCGGGTTTCCAGCTTTGAAAAATCATACAGCCCATCTGCAGCCTGATTTCCCAGCATAACGGAATCAACCGGCACATCGTACCACTCAAGCGTATCGGGAATTGCATTGAACTTCTTTGCTTTGCTGTAATAAGTGCCGAAAAAATCCTGCTCTTTATGCAGCAGTGCTTCATCAATTTCAGCCGGTGCATTCCCGATCGAAAGAAGATAGGCTTCGTACACCGTTTTAGCTCCGGCGGTTGTCCAGTGATGATCCGTACGGTAATAAAGCTGCCTGTCCTCCTTATGAGAAGAGAGAACCGAAGCCGCGTCAAACGGCATATAACCGCTCGCGGAAAGCCGTTCGTTAATTTCATCTATTCTGGACAGCTCATCTAAATTGCCAAGTCCCTGCGGCGCCTGCTCGGTCAAAATTTCATAGGCGCTCGGCACAATGATAAGATCTTTTTCTGTATTCGGAAAAAGCTGTGCGAAAGTTTCAAGCCAGACAAGGTTCGCCTCGAGATTTTCTTCGTCGCAGGCACGGTAAATCCCAAACAGATAGCCGTCTTTTCCATAGGCTACGCCATTGTTCTCCGTTTTTCCAAGGGCTGCCTCCGCGACGGATTTCATCGTAATCCATGCGTTTCTTCCGGCGAACTGGTCGGCAAGATACGTCTCAAATTTTTGTGCAAAGCCGCGGGAACTGCTGTCAAGCAGACCAGATACCGTCAGATTCGGAAGCTGCTGCAGAGAGCGGTTTTCCATTTCAGACCGGTCCTGATCGGGAAGAATCAGATTGGCAAATCCGATAAAAAACACCGCTACAAAAAAGCAAAAAAGAACAGGAACATTTTTAAAACGCTTCATCATAGTATCTTCTCCCCTTTCCTCAGAATCGGAAATACAAAAACGGATTATAGGTCGCATCGACCAGATAGCACGTCGAAATCAAAAACAGCGCGCCATAAACCACCGCGGCCGCGGCGCCGTTTCGAGTCAGGCGTTCAAAGGGGCGTTTGAGAACCTTCGTGGAAAACAGAATGCCAAGGAGAAATGTTACGCCGTAATTTCTCAGGAAATACTGCCAATCTCCGCCGCCTTCAAAAGCGAACAGCCTCGCAAGAAGCGTTCCCAAAGCGCCGAGATCCGTCACAGCAAACAGCGCCCATCCAAGCATAACGGCCAGCATCAGATAAAGGTGCGGCCAGACATGTCCTTTTTTCAGAGAATCGGTTAAAAATGTCTTTTCGATCATAAGAAGGACAAAATAATAGAGCCCCCAAAGGACGAAGTTCCACGAGGCGCCGTGCCAGAGACCGGTCAGTGCCCAAACCAAAAACAAATTAAGAAACTGACGTCCCCTGCCGCGCCGATTGCCGCCGAGCGGAAAGTAAACATATTCACGAAACCATGATCCCAGCGTCATATGCCAGCGGGACCAAAATTCCGTAACGCTCTTCGACTCATACGGAAAGTCGAAGTTTTTAGGAAATTCAAAACCCAGCATCTTTCCGAGTCCGATTGCCATCAGAGAATAACCGGAAAAATCAAAGTAAATCTGTAGTGTGTACGCTGCAAGAGCCAGCCAAGCGAGCGGTGTGGAAACGACGCCGAATCCGATTTGTTCCACATCCGTCCAAAGCGCACCGATATTATTGGCGATCAGAACCTTACTGCCAAGTCCAAGAAGAAACAGACGGACACCTCCGTCGATCTGTTCCATCGTCAGGGTTCTTTCGTGCATCTCTACTCTGATGTCGGAATAGCGTACAATCGGTCCTGCGATGAGCTGGGGAAACAGTACGACAAATGCGCCGAAGTCAATAAAATTATGTTCCGAGGGAACATCGCCCCGGTACACATCGATGGTATACGACATTGTTTGAAAGGTATAAAAGCTGATGCCAAGCGGCAGCGTAAGTTTTATAAGCGGAATTGATACCCCAAAAACCAGATTTAGATTTTCCGCGATAAAGGCAGCGTATTTAAAAAATCCCAGCATCCCGAAATTGAACAAGACCGCCGCCCACAGCCAGAACCGGCAAATACCCCGGTTCTGCCGCCGGGCATCAATGCGAAGAGCCGCAGCATAGTTGACCGCGATCACGCAAAGCATCACGGGAAAATACCGTACCTCGCCCCAAGAATAAAACAGCAGGCTTAAGAAAAACAAGACGCCGTTTTTCATCCGTGCAGGAGAAGCATAATAAAGAAAAAAAGCAATTGGAAGAAAACAGAACAAAAACATTACGCTGGAAAAGACCATGAAATCCCTCCGAAAACAAGAATAAAAGCGAGGCTGCCGCCAACGGCAGAAGCCCCGCCTTTAGAAAAGCCGATGACCGATTCTACTGTATCAGATTTTTTACAAAACGACAAGGCTCCTTGCCGTCAATTTTCGCTCAGCTTTCAATAAAACATCGTATCGATCGTATCCATTACAAACTGGACCTCTTGCTCATAAGTGGAGGGATCTTCAGATGCCGTTCCTACCGCGATCAAAAACGCGTAGTCACCCTTGACATAGACCTTTCCCGCCTTGGCACGGTCATAAGATCCGTTCACGGGATAAAACTCATACTGGGCGATCAATGCTTCAATACGAGCGGCCAGCGCCTCTGTAACCACGTCAATTTTTCCTTCCGCAGCCTTTACGGCAAAAAACGCGTCAGAATTTGTCATAGATGCGGCGATCCAGCCATAGGTTTCTGCCACATCCTCAGATGCAAGCTGGCACATGTCGCCAAGCATCTGCGTGTCAACCTCCATCGGCATCATCACAATCGGAACATCTTCGCCGTACTTCTCCGAATAAGCTGCACTGACGGCGTCCATTACTTCAGAAAGGGATTTGTCATCCCGGATGGTGTTGGCTTCCTCTTTTTTTCCGCAGGCGGGCAAAAGAAGCATCGTCGCGGCCAAAAGAACTGCAAGTGTTTTTTTCATGCCATATCTCCTCTGATTCAATCCTAATATGTTCGCCGTTTTTAGCCACTCTGCGAAATACGGCTATTCATACAGTGTCCGAAAAAGAAGGTTTTCATGCATAAAAATAAGGAGCGCAGAAGCGCTCCTTAAAAATTTATTCCGCAGAGGTTTCCGCATTCTCGGCCTTCGCGGCTTCTTCGAGAAGAGCACGGATGGAAAGGCTCACTCTGTGACGGTCAAAATCAAGCTCGGTGATCTTTGCATCAACTTCCTGTCCGACGGAGAGAACATCGGCGGGCTTTCCGACACGCTCACGGGAAATCTGACTGATATGAATCAAACCGTCGATCCCGGGGATGATTTCGGCAAAAGCGCCGAATGCCGTCAGAGAAACAACCTTGACATGAACCGTCTGTCCAACCTCGTAATTCTTTCTGAGAATCTCCCAAGGGTTGTCCTCGTCCTTCTTATAGCCGAGAGAAATCTTTTTCTTCTCGGGATCAATATCCTTGACAAAGACATCGATTACATCGCCGACGCTGACAACCTGCGAAGGATGGCGGATCTTGCCCCAAGACAGCTCGGAAATATGCACCATGCCGTCTACGCCGCCCAGATCGACAAACGCGCCGTAATCGGTAAGCGACTTGACGGTGCCGGTATATTTCTTACCGACCTCAACCTCGGCCCAGAATTTTTCTTCCAGAGCCTTTCTGGCCTCGCGCGCAACAACACGGATAGAGCCGACGGCACGGCGGCGCTGACGGTTGACTTCCAGAATCTTGAACTGAACGTTTTTCTTGAGCAGGTTGTTCAGATCCTCGCCGCGGGAAAGAGTAGCCTGCGACGCAGGAATAAACACCTTGACGCCGTTGGTCAGGGCAAGCACGCCGCCCTTGATGACCTCGGTCACAATGCCGTCGAGAACCTCGCCGGTATCTACCGCGCTCATGACCTTCTCAAAGCCGGCCTGAGCATCGAGGCGCTTCTTAGAAAGCATCACAGTGCCTTCGACGTCGTTGACACGAACAACCAAGAGCTCGAGCTCATCCCCCTTACTGACAATATCTTCCGGCTTTGCGGTGGGGTCGTCCGTCAGTTCGCTCAGCGGCACATAGCCTGCGTGCTTGGTGCCGATATCGACCGCAATCTCGTTGGGCGCGATGCTGGTGACGATGCCGGTGACCTTCTCGCCGTTGTATGTACTCTTGAAGGACTGATTCAGCATTTCTTCAAAACTAAGCTCTTCCTGATTTTCGATAATCTCACTCATGGTTTCGTGTACCTCCTTAATTATGCCGGCCGGCGTGGATGCGCCCGCCGTGATCCCGACGCGGACGACGCCGCTAAAATCTTCCTTCAGCAGTTCGGCGGCCGTTTCCACCCAGAGGGTTCTTGTCCTCTCCCGGCAGATGGCGGCCAGCTTGGCCGTGTTGGAGCTGCGGCGGTCGCCGATCACAATCATGACGTCGTTTTCGGCAGCCAGCTTTGCCGCTTCCTGCTGACGCATGGAAGTAGCATTACATATTGTATCAAAAATTTCTGCCCTTGTACACACTTTTTTTATCGCCAAACAGCATTTTTCCCACTCTTTTTGCGGAAAAGTTGTTTGAGAGACAAGAAAAACCCTGTTTTTTCCAAAAAAGAGCTCACGCGGCAGGTTTAAAAGCTCTTCACTGTCGGCAACGACCTGCGTCTTGGCATGGCAATGTCCTAAAATCCCCAGCATTTCGGGATGCGTTTGATCTCCTGCCGCAAGCAGCAGATCTTTTTCGCCAAGCTGTTTTGCCAATGTGTGAATTTTCGCCACAAACGGACAGGTCGCATCCGCATAGACCGCGCCGCGCTCAGTGAGACTTTGATAAATATCCGGCCCAACGCCGTGCGAGCGAAGAATCACATGCTCCCCCGGTCTTACCTGCTCGGGTGTGTCGATTACCCGGACACCTCTCGCCGCAAGGCCATCCGCCACAAGATGATTATGAATAATCGGGCCAAGCGTGCAGACCGGCACACCTGATGCAAGCTCTTTTTCCACCATATCCAGCGCCCGGCGAACGCCAAAACAAAACCCCGCGCTTTTTGCCAAAGTTACACAAGGCGTCATACTGTCCCCTCCGCAGTTTTTTGGCGAATTATTGTAAGCATTGTGTCGACTGTTTCTTCCAAAGAGAGCTTTGTGCTGTCAACCAAAATCGCATCCTCCGCCTGTTTTAAAGGCGCGGCCGCGCGCTCCGAATCCTGCTTATCCCGCAGGATCGTTTCCTGCAGCAGGGCGGAAAAATCGGCCTTCTGCCCTTTTGCCTCATAGTCGCGCAAACGGCGGCGTGCACGTTCTTCGGGTGAGGCAGTAAGAAAAAATTTGACACATGCCTGTGGAAGAACAACCGTTCCGATATCTCTGCCATCCATCACCACATCCTGCGTCTGTGCAAAAGCCCGCTGGCGCTCGAGCAGAAACGCGCGCACGGCGGGAATCGCAGAAACGTTCGACGCAGCCATGGACATCTCGGGACGGCGAATCGTTTCGGAGACATCCTCACCGTTCAAAAAAATATGCTGTTCTCCGTTTTCGTAGCGGATATTAAGGGTAATCTCCGGCAGAAGAGCCGTAACCGCCTGTGCGTCGTTTGTTGCAACGCCTTTTTTTAATGCAAAGCAGCCCACAGCCCGATACATTGCACCGGTGTCTACATAAATACTGCCAAGTTCGGCGGCAATCCGGCGGGCAATCGTACTTTTTCCCGCGGCGGAGGGGCCGTCAATGGCAATCGAAATTGGTTTCGTCATTCTTATTCGTTCCCTTCGGATAAAATCGAGAGGACCGCAGCATTTCCCGCCGCATAGCCCGTGGAAAAAGCAATCTGTAAGTTGAAGCCGCCTGTTACCCCGTCCAAATCGAGAACCTCTCCTGCAAAGTAAAGTCCCTTTACAAGCTTTGATTCCATTGTTTTGGGGTTTACCTCGGAAACCTTCACTCCCCCTCGGGTCACAACCGCTTCCTCCACAGGGCGCAGACGCAGCGGCGTCAGTGAAAATCCTTTCAAGGTTTTTACAAGAGAGCGGCGCTGTTCCCTCGTTACGGAATTGACCGCAAGCTCCGGCGGGATACGGCTCTGCTCAATCACATACGGAATCAAACCGTGAGGCAGAAGACGGTCAAGCGCATTTTTTACTGCGCGGTTCTGCACACCCGCAAAATCGCGCAGTATTCGCGCATCCAGCATTTCCTCGGTCAGGCCCGGTTTTAAATCGATCTGCAAAGAAAATTCGGAAAGCTCTCCGTCCAGATAGCTTGAGGCGGAGAGTACCAACGGGCCGGAAACGCCAAAATGGGTAAACATCATCTCGCCTAATTCAGAAAAAAGAAGCTTTTCTCTTTTTTTAACGGAAAGCGTAACATTTTTAAGCGAAAGTCCCATTAGGTCGGCGCACCACGGCTCCTTCAGCTCGATCGGAACCAGAGACGGCAGCGGCGGCATAATCGTATGTCCCAGCGACTCCGCAAAGCGATATCCGTCCCCGGTTGATCCGGTACGCGGATAGCTCAACCCTCCCGTCGCGATCAGAACGCGGCGGGCATGCAGCGGGCTGCCGTCAGCCGCCTTGACACAAAAGCCGCCCTCTTCCCGCACCGAAACGGAAGAGGCGCGCGTCTGCATCTGTTTTACTTCCGCCTGCATCAAGAAAGCGTAAAGCGCATCGACAATATCCACAGCCCGGTCCGACTGCGGGAAGACGCGCTGCCCTCTCTCTACTTTAAGAGGCACGCCCCTTTCCTCAAAAAAAGCCATCACGTCGTCCGGCGAAAAAGCGTCGAACGCACTGTAAAGAAACCGCGGGTTTCGGCGAACCGCCTCCATCAGGCGATCCCGTCCACAGTGATTTGTCACGTTGCAGCGGCCTTTTCCTGTAATCATCAGCTTGCGCCCAACACGCGCGTTTTTATCCAGCAAAAGAACGGAAGCGCCCGCCTTTCCGGCCAAACCCGCAGCCATCATGCCGGCTGCTCCCGCTCCAATGACCAAAAGGTCCCATTCTTTTGTTCTCATACGCTGTCATCCGTCTTGGCATAAACATCATAGCGGTCCCAGATGCTTTCCAGTTCTGTGAAAGTCTTTGCAACCTGGCTCTGACGGCTCATACCGACGGCGGTAATCAATGCATTCACCAGCGACAGGGGCGCAACAAGGGAATCTACAAAAGAAGTCATGTCACTGCGTGCATAAAGGTGCAGATTCGCAATCTCGGAAATCGGAGAAAGAGAAGAATCCGTCAGCGCAATCGTCGTCGCCCCGCGTTCAGCCGCAAAGCGCATTGCCGCAAGTGTGCGCTTGGAATAACGCGGAAAGCTGATGCCAAAGAAAACGTCATTTTTTCCGATGCGGAAAAGCTGCTCGAATACATCGCTCGTCGAAACGGAATTGACAATACGCACGTCGTCAAACACATGATTGAAATAAAAACCCATAAATTCCGCAAGAGACGAAGAAGAGCGGATTCCCATAATGTAAATGGTTTTTGCCCGGTCCAAAGCCTCTACCGTCTTGTGAAATTCCTCCCGCGAGATTTCTTCAATCGTGCGCTTCAGCTTATCAATGTCCATATTCAGAATGCGTTCAATCAGATCGCCGTTGCCGAGCTGCTCCTCGGTCAGCTCCATGCGCTGCACAGAGGTCAGGCGGTTGCGAATCAACTCCTGCAGAGCACGCTGCAGCTGCGGATATCCTTCATATCCGAGTTCAGAGGCAAAGCGAACCACAGTGGACTCACTGACTCCGACGGCTTGTCCAAGGCGGGCCGCCGTTAAAAAAGCAGCCTTGTCATAGTGCTCGATAATATAACGCGCGATCAGTTTCTGTCCTTTTGAAAACTGGGGCATTGTGGATGAAATTGTACTGATGAGGTTGCGGCTCATGGCTTTTGCTTTCCTTTCTGTACCTAAATAATTTCACTATCATCATAGTACAAAACAGATCGAATGGCAAGGATTCTGCAGGATTTTTCTGCAATTCCTGCATCAATTCTGAAGGCTTCTGCTTCAAATATTTTGTATATTATGTTTTGGAATCAGGCAGAAACGGATACGCCGGATATCTTTTTCCGTCTGCAAGAGAAAGAAGCCGGATCTGTCGGTAGGAAGGCTTGGGATCAAAATGGCAGGCGTGGCTTTTTTCTTCTGCGGCGTCTAAAACAAGCGCACCCTGTGAGGTGTACTCCGAAAGAAATCCGGGCTCTGCCGACCGGAAAAGAAAGATCATTTCATACCGAGATCCGGGTTTGGGCGCACGATCGGCTTGAATCCCTTGGAATTTCATTTTCAAAAAAAGCGCATCCGCTTTTTCTCCCTCTCCGAGAATCAGGCAGGAGGAAAAACCGTCCTTCAGCTCAAATGCCGCAATCGCCGCAATCTGTTGGGCAGAATAAAGAGCTTCCTCAGAAAAGTTTGTAAATTCTTCCATATAAAACACCGCCACAGGAAGGAATTCTTTTCCATCCTATGGAGGCGCCTTCATTTTGGTTCCAACGCTTTTTGACGGCATCAAAGTGCGTTTTCTTCCCGGTGCGTTTCAAGAAACTCATAATATGCAGAGAGAATGCTTTCCTCCATCTGCTTTCTCGCTTCGGGTGTGATGGGATGACAAATGTCGCGGAAGGTTCCCTGCTCATCCCGGCGGCTGGGCATCGCGACAAAAACACGCTCTGGACCGTCTATCACTTTAATGTCATGCACGGCAAACTCTCCGTCAATAATCAAAGAAACAAGTGCGCGAAGCCTTGTCTCGCGATATGTCCTGCGAATTTTAATATCGCTGATCTTCATCTGCTTTCCTCCTGTCACCTGTGCCTTATTTTATGAAAGGCGAGTCTTGCTTTTTGTGATGAGACGTTTGATTCGCCGAAAATTTTCTCAGAGGCGATTCGTTCTCCCCCATCGGCCAAAGGTATTATTTGCGCTCTGCAAAAATATTATTCACCCTGAAAAGAAATCTGTGGTATAATAGCCGTAATCCCCGTCACAGATGCACATTTTAAAACCCGCTGTACCGAACTTTTCATGGCTTTCTTTCCCGGCAGAAGTGTGCCGACGGTATTTCGGTCTTTTTTTCTGAGCAGAATACTCTCAAACTATTTTATATTTGAAACCGGAGGTCTCCATTGTGACAAATCATTCTACGCTTACAGAAGATCTGCTGCATCGCTGCCATTCCCTGCATTTTGTGGGAATCGGCGGCAGCGGAATGTTTCCCATCGTACAGATTCTGCTCTCTCAAGGCTATACGATCACCGGTTCCGACAACAATCCCGGCGACACCATCGACCAGGAACGCGCCATGGGAATTCCTGTCACAATCGGACATCATGCGGAAAATATCGGTTCTGCAGACGCGGTTGTATATTCCGCGGCGATTATGTCCGATAATGTCGAGCTCGCCGAGGCACGGCGCCGCGGAATTCCTCTCATTGAGCGCAGCGAGATGCTGGGACTCTTAACCCGCCGCTACTCCAACTGCATCTGTGTTTCAGGTACACACGGAAAAACAACCACCACCTCGATGACGACGCAGATTCTTCTTGCGGCCAATATGGATCCCTCGGCCGTAATCGGCGGAAAGCTCAACGCCATCGGCGGAAGCGGACGCGCCGGAAAAAGCGAAGCCATGGTCGTGGAAGCCTGTGAATTTGTAGATACATTTCTGCATCTCTCTCCCGATATTTCGGTCATTCTCAATATCGACGACGACCATCTGGATTACTTTAAGACAATGGAGCGCCTGCGGGCATCCTTTCACCGTTTCGGTGAGCTGACCTCACGCACCGTCGTATACAACGGCGATGACGAAAATACACGTCTTGCTGTTTTGGGACTTGAGGGAAAAGAGATGGTTTCCTTTGGTTTCGGCGAACAGAACGACTGCCGTCCCATTGACATCGTCTGGAAAGACGGCTCTCACGCCGAATTCAGTCTGCTCTGGCGCGGAGAACGCATTGACTCCCTCAAGCTCAACGTTCCGGGAAAGCACAATCTGCTCAACGCGGCTGCGGCTGCGGCAGCTTCACTCACAGCGGGCGCCCCGCCAAAAGCCGTGCAAAAGGGACTCGCATCGTTCTGCGGCGTTCATCGCCGTATGGAAATTCTCGGCGTTAAAAACGGCGTCACAATTGCCGACGACTACGCGCATCATCCCACCGAACTGAAAGCAACTCTGCTGGCCTGCAAAGAACTGGGGTATCGCTCCGTCTGGGCCGTCTTTCAGCCGTTTACTTTTTCGAGGACCGCTCTTCTGCTTGACGACTTCGCCCGGGTGCTTCCCGTCGCGGACCATGTCGTGATGTCTGCCATTATGGGCGCTCGTGAAATCAACACCTATGGCATTTCCACTGCTGATCTGGCAAAAAAAATCCCCGGCAGCGTCTGGTTTGAAACATTCGAGGAGATCCGCGATTACGTTTTAAAAAATGCGAAGCCCGGAGATTTTGTCATCACGCTCGGCTGCGGCGATGTGTATAAATGTGCTAAGATGATGCTTGAAAATTCCTGATGCATCTGAAATCAAAACCACCAGTTGAACTGATGGTTTGACCATGCTCTATAAGGACCTATCTCCTGTGGCCGCCTCCTTAAGGGGACACTGAAACGGCCTGACAATCACACTTTTCCCTCTGTCAGCCCCCTTACTCGGGGGCTGTTTTTTACGCCTCCGTACTCTTGCCCCCCCCCGTAAACGGGTCCATATATTCTTTGAGGCTTATCTGATGTGATGCTATGTCTTCTTGCAGTTGATTTTTGATATATTCTCGGATTGCAGTTTCATGTCTTCCGACCGTATCTGCAAAATACCCCCTGCACCAGAAATGCCGATTCCCATATTTGTACTTCAAATTCGCATGACGGTCGAAAATCATTAGGCTGGTTTTACTTTTCAAGTATCCCATGAAACTTGCTGCACTCAAATGGGGCGGTATCGACACCAGCATATGGATGTGATCCCGGCAGCATTCCGCCCCGATGTTCTCTGCTCCTTTGCGTTCGCTCAATTCCCGCAGTATTTTCCCCACATCCGCTTTTATTTTTCCGTAAATTACCTGTCTGCGGTATTTCGGTACAAATCGGTTCAAAGACGATATGATATTTGCATCTCCACTTTTCGGCGATCAAAAATTTGAGGCACCCTGTCAATAGACAGAGCGCCCCAAATTTTCGTGAAGCTCTTTCGGCCGCTTTGATACCGCCATTTTGGAAATGCCGTAGAACTTGCCGATCTCCTCCATGGCCAACTTGTCGTCGTACCGGAGGGAGAGCATTCCCTGCTCTCCGGCATCCAGTTCCTCCATGGCTCTCCGCAGATTTTCAAGTCGAAGGTTCCGGAGCATGGCATCCTCCACGGGACGCCTGACGCACTCCAAACCGGACAGCACCGTTTCAAACTCACTTTTACTCAGATGCCTTGCGTCCTGCTTTTTCTGCGCTCGTTCCCGTTTTCAATCCTGCTCCAGGAAGTCTGCTGCCTCCTTTGGCACCGACACTTGCTCACCATTGTATTCGATCACGACAGAGTCGTTCATTTTTGTCCTTTCCGCTCTGACGGAAGGGCGCTCACCTGCGCTGCCGGCACAGCGTCAAAACTGCAGACCTTCATGGAAGTTTCCTGCGTACAGGGCGGTTATGGCTGCCCTTACGGGACCCACGAATATCTGAGGTCATACATGGATGTGAACCTCACCGGAAAACTGCGAGATTAGGCTTTCGCCTGATTTTATGGTAACGGAGCTTGGCGGTCTCTGAACCAATACGCATTTGCGGAGTGGGTGGTGGGAGCAATAGCAGAGAAAGGTCTTATGAATTTCAGCAGCGCAGAATATAGCTGACTCAATTCTGAGAATTAAGTCAGTTGCCGACAAGCAGCGGCTTCAGATCAATTTGAATTCTACGGTAAACTGTACACGGTGCGTTTGAGTGCAATCCGCTTTAATAGTGCCTCTATGAGACTCTACAATACTTTTAGCAATAGACAATCCAATGCCGAAACCACCCGTCTGACTGGATCTAGATTTGTCCGGGCGATAGAAACGGTCAAATAACTTATCTGCTTCCTCCGCATTCATTGCCGTACAGGGATTGGAAGTCTGAAACAGCAGTTTCTTTTTCTCTTTGCGAAGTTCCAGAGTGATCTCCCCTCCTGCATCGGAATACTTAATGGCATTGTCCAGCAATATGGATGCAAGCTGCCGGATTGCTGATTCATCTCCGATATAGAATAGTTCCGGTGTGACTTGCAGAGTAAGGGTATGGCCATGCGCTGTGGCGTGGTCGCGAAACGAGTCGGCAACTTCTTCGACCGCTGCACTGATATTAAATTCGCTGATTTGGAGCGAAGGATGTTCCTCGTCCAACCGGGAAAGTGTTACCAGATCATTGACCAGCCGAGACAGCTTATCTGTCTGTCTCTTCATTTTGTCGATCCACTTACTTTTGCCCGTATCCATCTCCAACACTTTAAGGCTGGTGTTGATGACGGTGAGCGGAGTCTTCAATTCGTGACTGGCATCCGTAATGAACTGCTTCTGTTTTTCCATGGTCTCTATCGTCGGCGCAATAGCCCACTTGGAGAGCAATACCACCATGGAAAAAACCAAAACGACACAAATAAGAACAACCAACAAAGAAACTGCGGCAAAGCCTTGGAGCGTATGCAGCTCATCGTAGCAATCCAAAAAAATCGCCATAAAGCGGTTGTCGCCGGTAGTCGCTACATAAAATTTATAGTTTCCACTGTAACCGAAGCCCTCACCGTGTTCCGAAGCGATGGTCAGATAAGTCTCCGCATCGTCTTCCGTGACGGCGGCAATGTTTTTCATATTCGCATTGAGCAGTTTTCCCGACTGCGTATAACGCAGAACAAAGTAACGTGTAGAGAACGGCGTTTCAGCAGTAAAATGAGGATCTCGCTTTTGGCCCGGTTTTTCGGGAGCAGAAAATTGAGGCATGGAACCTTCGTTTTCAAAAATCATTTCCAGGCGGGTATTCAGATCGTTATTTGTAGAAATGAAGTTAATCACATTGATGGAAACGCCTAAAACGAACATAACAAGGGATACAGACACCATGGCGATGGCAATAAATTTTCTCTGCAATTTATGGATCATTTCCGTCCTCCAATGAATAGCCCAGACCCCGGCTTACCCGGATCACCACGCGGGAACCAATGCCCTTGATTTTCTTTCGGAGATTTGAGATGTTGACCCAAACAACATTGATTTCTGCCTCACAGTCCCATCCCCAAACCCGTTCCATGATGCGGTCAGCTGAAAAAATCGTCTTCGGGTCACGCATGAACAACTCCATGACCTGAAACTCTTTCCCACTCAGTTTTGTTTCCTGATTGCCGCAGAGAAGCTCTCCTGTACCGCTGTCCAGAACCAGATCTCCGAAAGACAGTTCAGCGGCTTTGTAGTCATTCCCGCTTCGGCGCATCATGGCCCGCACACGGGAGATCAATTCATCCGGCGCAAAGGGCTTGGGGAGATAATCGTCTGCCCCAGAGTCAAAGCCGGTGATACGGTCATCCTTTTCCGCTTTCGCTGTCAGCATCATAATGGGCACAGAAATTCCGTCCTGACGTAATTTTCGAAGCACCTGAATACCATCCATTTTTGGCATCATCACATCCAGGATGATAGCATCGTATTTTCCAACGCAGGCGTAGTCGTAAGCGCTGGCTCCGTCATGTACAGTGTCTACCGCAAATTGATTTCTCTCAAAAAACACGGTCAAAGCCTCAGCCAAATCTAATTCATCTTCCGCAATTAAAATACGCATATCAATCACCTAAACTTATTATAAGGCAGGAATCCGCGAAACACAATGTTTCCCGGCTCCTGCCCGTTTCTGTATCAAAGAGCTTCCTTGGAGGTAACCCTGCCACAAACGATATTCAAATTTCCATTCCGGCAGCGGAGCTCATCCAGAAAGTCCTTGGGAATTCGCTCTGTTTTCAATACAACATGATAATCCAACTCATAAAGCGTCCCCATGTTGCTGGTTTTGACCCGGTACAACTGTGCAGAACGGGTGTATTTACGAAACAGATCGTCAAAAAGTCCGTCATAGTCCAGATTCTCCGGGATGGTGATTTTCAGTTCGCGCTCATGCTCGTTCCCGCTGCCAAACCGCAGCACGGACAGTGCAAGAACAAAGACTGCCATCACAATAAAGAACAGGATGGCCAGCGTCACATAACCCATGCCTGTGGCAAGCCCAATGGCCATGGCGAGAAAAATCATGCCGATCTCCCGTGCGGTTCCGGGAACCGAGCGGAACCGCACTAAGCTGAAAGCTCCGGCGACGGCAACCCCAGCGCCAATGTTACCGTTGACCAGCATAATGACTACCTGTACAACAGCGGGCAGCATTGCAAGGGTCAAAACAAAGCTCTGGGTGCAGCGGTTTTTATACATACAAAGCAACGCGGTTCCCAATCCGAGAGCCAGAGAAACTGCCGTACAAATGGCAAACACCGAAACGGTGATTTGAATATCAACAATGGAATTAAGCACTGATACGCGCCTCCTTCATGGGTTTTGCCGTACTGAGTTTAGGAGCTTGGCAAGAAACAAAAATCTTGTTTTGAGGCAGCGAACGCGACAGCAGATGTTCTTTATAGCAGGTTCCATATTTAGAAAAAGAAGTGGGAAATACGCCGACTTCACTCAGCAGATGACCGAGCCACACGGAGGAAGTGCCGGGAATCTTGATTTCCATCAGGATACGGTCTTGTGGAAGAATCAGCTGCCCGTGATCCCCTTTGCGAAGATCCAAATCGTAGTCCCGCCAACGCAGATTGGTATCAAAGGTGACACGCAGTTCCTCATTTTCGATACCCGCCAAGGCTACACGGTCATAGGCGATAAAAACCTTGGGCTTGGGCTGATACGATTTCAGGAACCAATCGATCTCATGGCAGATCTGATCTGCTTTCAGCGGATAGGCATCTCCCGCCAGATAGCTGGCCGCTTCCGTGCAAGGCATCACAGCCCGTCGCTTATAGACCACTTGATCAAATTTTTTCTTGATCTCCACAAAAACTTTTTCATCGTCTGCCGGTGTGCCGTAGCTGCGAAGCCGCAGTTTTTCTTTGTAAACGGTTTTTTCCAAAGAGGTTCGGATCAGCTCAAAATTATCCGTATCATAATAGATGTTGCAGATTGTGTAGCGTCCGTACTCATCCACTTTCATGTAAGGCATCATGCTGTCAAGCAGAGCGTCATATTGGGCAGGAGTCAAAAGATATTTCTTCTCAAACCGCTTGAAGCTCTGCTGAATCTTTTTAGTCATGGATTGACCTCCTTTTTCTGTCTCTGCCCCCATCCTGCGCCTCCAGCCTAAAATGAACCTAAAGACAGACACGAAAAGAAATGAACATTTTGTAAAGGCTTTCGCCAACAACATTTTCTTTAATTTCGCTTTAAGTTGGCGGGGTTCAATAGTGCCAACGGTACGATGGATACCATAGGATCAGGCTATATCATTAGGAGGTCATTCTATTGAAAAAGTATAAAAACGCCCTTGCACTTCTGCTGTCTGCGGCACTTATGCTCGGTATGCTGACAGGGTGTGCCAGCCAGCAGTCTGACGAGGAGGATACCGGCAGCGGAGAAACCTCGGCAGTTTCTGAAACCGATACTTCCATCACCACAGCGGATACTTCCGGTATGGAGTTCAGCTTTGATGAAAGCGATACCATGACCGCCGCACCGGAAAGCGGAAAAACAGTTGAGGTCACGGAGGAAACTATAGAACCGACCTCTGCTGGTGAACAGACCTATCACATCACGTCAGGCGGAACCTATACCTTGAGCGGAACCATCACCGATACCATGGTGATCGTGGATGCCAACAATGCGGATGTCAACATCATTCTGAACGGAGCCACGATCAAAAACAGCCAAGGGCCCGCTATTTATGTAAGAGAAGCAGATAAGGTGACCATCACATTGGCTGAGGAAACCACCAATACACTCTCTGATGGCTCGTCTTACTCCATTACAGACAGTGATTCCACGTTGGATGCCGCAATTTTCAGCAAAGCCGATCTGACCATCAACGGCAGCGGAACGATGGTGCTGAACGGAAACTACAAGCACGGCATCGTGTCAAAAGATGATTTGATCATCTCCTCGGGTACGCTGAAGATCACATCCAATAAGGTGGGACTCAACGGTAAGGACTGTGTGAAGATCAACAGCGGCAATATCACGATCAACGCGGGCAGTGACGGTATCCGCTCTGATAATGATGAAGATACTTCCAAGGGCTATGTCTATCTTTACGGTGGGACGGTCAACATCACATCCGGGAATGACGGTATTCAAGCTGAAACCATTGTGAATGTTGAAAACGTTAATTTCACGGTAAAAGCGGGCGGAGGCAGCTCTGCAGCCCTGACCACCTCCGAAGAGTCCTATAAGGGCATCAAGGCCGGTTCGGACATCTATATCTCCGGCGGCACTTTCAACGTCAATACTCTGGATGACTGCATCCACTCCAACGGCACTATTACCATCTCCGGCGGCAGCTATACGCTTTCCTCCGGCGATGACGGCGTACACGCAGACACCGATCTGGCTGTCTCCGGCTCTGATACGAAACTTTCGATCACCAAGAGCTACGAGGGCATTGAGGCCACCAATCTTGTGATCTCCGGCGGCAATATTTCCATCGTTGCATCGGACGACGGCCTGAACGCTGCCGGAGGAAATGATATGACAACAACAACGACCGCACGTCCCGGCAAGGGTAATTTCAGTGGTTCAACAGGTAAAATCGTGATCTCCGGCGGAACACTGTATATCAAAGCGAATGGTGATGGCCTGGATGCCAACGGTACGCTGACGATCAGCGGCGGCACGATTACGGTGGTTGGTCCTATCAATGGCGATACTGCCATTCTGGACTTTGACAGTACCGGCACCATCAGCGGCGGCACTTTTATCGGCGCAGGCGCATCCACGATGGCACAGAATTTCAGCGCTTCCTCCACGCAGGGCGCTATCATGGTCAGCACCGGCACTCAATCGGCAGGAACATTGGTACAGTTGACGGATACCAAAGGGAATGTTTTGCTTTCCTATACGGCAGAGCAGCCCTTCGCCTGTGTGATCCTCAGTCATCCCTCCATTACACAGGGCAGTACATACACGCTGACTGTCGGCTCCTCCAGCACGGAAATTACTATGACCAGCACCGTTTATGGCAGTTCCGGCAATATGGGAGGTCATAGGGATATGGGCGGCGCCGGTGCTGCGGGGAATATCGGTGGTGTTGGTAATGCAAATGGAAATCCCGGAAACAGGCAGAACAGGCCATGATGATGAAACGTCTGATAGAAGCAAAAGTTCTTTTTGCAAAATTGGTGAGAAATCATATTGACGTGCTCTGCTTGACGATTTCTTTAGCCCTGTTGGTGTGTGTATCCCGCTGTATAGGTGTTGTAAATGACCAACACCACAAAAACAACTCGATTCTGCAATAAAGAACAGGCTCCTATTGTCTTCAGCAGCGCAAAATGCGTATTGGAAGTCAAATAAATTTATCTCTTTTTCAAAATCTTTTTTCGACTTATCATTGCCGCAGCATAGCCACTCCTTGACGGGATGAATTGTTTTCTTGTGGATATTGCGTTAGATGGCAGATGCGCCTTGCTGGTTAAATCCAACAAGGTGCATTTTTCTGACCGTATATAAAGCCACAGACGGCTTCGAAGTACTCGGAAACACTGCGGTCAAAGAGTTCCGAAGAGGAAATACAATCGAGAGAAAATGTCCAAAACCGATTAGAAATAGCACAAAAGTTTCTCTCACCTTTTACCTGTATTGCACATCAAAATTCATAGGCGATCATCCGCGCACATAGGTATGGGAAAGCAGTTGCGTTTTTTTTCATCTTATGCAATAATATTTTCAAAAGGAGGGATGCGTTTCATTTCTGTATCAAAAAAGCGCCAGCGCCGTTCGGTCTTTTCCGGGCGGACGACGAGGTGAGAGGCTGATCGAAGGATTCGGCGGGTGCCTCTCCGTCCCCTTCTCCGGACGCAGCAGCGGACAAAGCCGCGGAGCAATCTGCGGGACAAAGCCGTCTGTGGGAGAATAAACTGAAAACAGGAGTTTGACTATGTGTGGAATCATCGGGTATACCGGCAGAAAACCGGCATGCGGCATTCTTTTGGATGGGCTGCAGCGTTTGGAATACCGCGGGTATGACTCGACCGGCATCCTTGTACAAGAAAACGGCGCCTTTTTCACCGTCAAGAAAGAAGGACGTCTGGAAAATCTTCGCAGAGAGCTCGGCGGCCGTACTTTAAACGGCACATGCGGCATTGGACATACGCGCTGGGCTACTCATGGCGGGCCTACCGACCAAAACGCGCACCCCCACGGTACAAAGCGCGTTATGCTCGTTCACAACGGAATTATCGAAAATTATCTTGAATTAAAGGCTTTTTTGTCTGACAAGGGATATACTTTTACATCTGAAACGGACACGGAAGTGGCTGCATGTCTGTTGGATTTCTGCTATCACGGAGATCCGCTGGCAGCCATTCGGGAAACTCTCAGAAAACTGACAGGCGCCTATGCGTTTGCGATTGTTTTTGCCGATTATCCCGGGCGCATCTATGCAACCCGCAAGGACGGCCCTTTGCTGGTCGCCCCCGGCGAGGGAGAAAATTTTCTCGCCTCTGATTTAAGCGGCGTTATTGAACATACCAACCGCTACTTTACTCTGGAAGAAGGCGAAATCGCGCTACTCAAACCGGACTGCGTCAAAGTTTATGCACCCGACGGCTGTGAAGTACAGAAAACCGTTTCTACAGTGGATTGGAGCATTGAACAGGCGCAAAAAAACGGATTTGAAGATTTCATGCTCAAGGAAATCTACGATCAGCCCGAAGCGCTGCTGGCAGCTGTTCGTCCGCGCGTAAGAGACGGCCTTCCCTGCTTTGACGGCGAAGGACTCGGGAAAGACTTTTTCCGGCGTTTTTCCCAGATTCGTATTGTCGGCTGCGGCACCGCGATGCATGCCGGACTTATCGGGCGCGTTGTGATTGAGCGTTTGGCACGCATTCCCATCGCCGTCGAAATTGCGAGTGAATTTCGTTACAGCGATCCCATCCTGACAAACGGCACGCTTGTGATTGTGGTGTCCCAATCCGGAGAAACCGCCGACAGTCTCGCGGCTCTGCGTCTTGCCAAGGAGCGCGGCTGTGAAACGCTTGCTATCGTAAACGTAGCCGGCTCTTCCATCGCACGCGAGGCAAAGCACGTTCTTTACACCCACGCGGGACCGGAAATCTCCGTATGCAGTACAAAGGCATACACCGTTCAGATGGCGCTTTTCTATCTGCTGGCATTTTGCTTTGCACTTGCAAACGGCCGCATCGACACAAAAGAAGCGCGCTGCCTGACCTCTCACCTTCTTGACTGCACACAATCTGTCGCGGCGGTCATTGAGATGCAGGATGTTTTTCACCGCTGCGCCGAAAAGCTTAAAGATACGGAGCATCTGTTTTTTCTTGGCCGCGGGCTCGACTACGCGCTCGCCTGCGAAGGATCTCTCAAGCTTAAGGAAATTTCCTACATTCACTGCGAGGCATATGCGGCCGGCGAACTGAAACACGGTACGATTTCCTTAATCACCGAAGGCGTTCCCGTGATTGCACTTGCCACACAGAAAGCTCTGTGGTCCAAAATGCTTTCTAACATCAAAGAAGTCAAAGCCCGCGGAGCAAGCGTATTTCTCATTGCGCGGGAAGACGGCGAAAACGCCCAAACCGACGACACACAGATCGCGCTCGAAGGCGGCGACGATCTGTTCATGCCTTTCCCGGCAGTCACGGCTCTGCAGCTGATCGCTTACTACACGGCGAAGCTGCGCGGGTGCGATATCGATAAGCCCCGCAACCTTGCAAAATCGGTTACGGTAGAATAAACAAAAGAAACGCAGAAAGGAATTGTGATTCATATGGCATTTTTTGACGAACTGAAATCCAAAGTCGAAAGCGCAGCCAATGCAACCGCGGATAAAGCAAAGGAAGTTGCTGAGATTGCAAAGCTCAAAAGTGAGATTTCTTCTCAGGAGTGCAGCATCTCCGCTTCTTACCTTGAAATCGGAAAAGCGTTCTATGAGATTGAAAAAGAAAAAGCCGACAGCCCCGTCGCAAGCGCCTGCGCGGCGATCTCTGCGGCGCAAAGCACAATTGAAGAGCTGAAGGCCCGTATCGAAGCACTGAAAGCGGACTGATGTGCAAACAAGAATAACAAAAAAGAGACCCGGATTCCGACGAATCCGGGTCTCTTTTATTCAATTCAAGACACGCTTTCTCCCAGCAGGTATTTGCTGATCATATGGTAGAGCGCACCCGGATCGTCAAGAAAACGTTCTTTCATACGGCCGCAAAGCTCCTGTGTCGGCACATAAAGCGTCAGATACAAAAGATCGTTTGCCACATCCGAAACCTGAAAGGTCATTCGATAGCCGTCGTCTGTTTTTGCAATGCGTACGGCGTTTTCTCTCGAGATACGATCCCGCTTAAGAAGCCCGCTCAGTGCCGCAAGAGCCTTTTCCCGCACTGTCAAAGGCAGCGTTTTTTCGAGCGCCGTTCCCGTTTCCGCACCAAGAGCGGTCAGAACCAGCGGAGCCTCGGTTCCTTCCGGGTGCTGCGCTTCCTTCAAATGGCCGGTAGAAAGAAGCTGTCCCGTGCCTCTCGCCAATTCAAAATAATTGACCAGCGCATCCTGCTGAAGGGCTTCGTTGAGCTGGGTCAATGTCGCGGGAGAATGCACCTGCTGCAAAAGCCAGCAGATTAAAATACGCACCTCGTAGTCTGTTGTCAGTCCTCCGTGTTCGATTCCTGCCGTAAATGCCTCCGCAGACATCTTATTCCCCCTTCTTTTCGCTCGGCTGATAACCGGCGCCGATCATGCGCTGCGCGCACGCTCCTACAAACCGGGCATAAGCGCTTTCTCCGATGACAGCGCAGTCTTCGCTGTCCTTCGCCTCACAGAGCGCCGCGAAAACTTGACCGATTGTTTCGGCATTTTCTTCCCCGCTCCGATGCGTATACAGATACATGGTAAAAGCGGCGCTGCCGCACATCGCATCAAACAGAGCGGGAGACTCCTGTTCCAGCTGTTCATAAAAGCTGCCGAGCGCAGTATTCGCAACAATATGATTGGGAGAGTAATCCTCAATGATTCGGTGAACCACGTAAGCGAAAAGAATTTTGACCTGCGTATCAAACAGAGTACCGTCCACCTCGGCCGGCGGCTTCGTCCAAACGCAGTCAAGTAAATCGGCGACATATTCCTCACCGAGGCGGCGGGCGCGCAGGGTATTGCCGAGACGGCGCTGCTGCAGATACAAATCGATATTATCGTCTGCTACAGGATTTTCTTTTTGAAAAAGTTGGGAAAGATCACTCGGTGCGATCTTGATGTCATCGTCAAAAACAGCTGCGCACACTGGCGCTCACCTCCCCGAAAATTTACAGCTTCTGCAGAGCCTGCTCCAGCGCAATCGAAAGCTGGTCCGGACAGGATGTCCGTCTCGCGCCGCACGTTGTACCGCGCAGTTTGGCTATAACATCCTCCGCCTTCATTCCGGACACAAGACTCGAAATACCGGAAAGATTTCCCTGACAGCCGCCGACAAACCGTACCCGGCGCAGCGTGTGATCCGGATCAAGTTCCAGAAGAATCGATGTGGAACAGGTTCCTTTTGTTTTGTATTCAAATTGCATATGACTTCCTCTTTTCCGAAAGCTCAAAAATTTTTAATACTGTCTCTTCTGTCGTCCGGCAGGCGCCGAGCGGGTGCGCAGGGGAAGAATAAAAACCGTGAAAATCCGTTCCGCCCGTTTTGAACAGGGAAAATTCTTCGGCGAGCAGCTCGATCTTTTTCTCATCCTCCGCTTTGCGCCGCGGATAAAATGCCTCTATTCCATCGAGAAGCCCCTTCTTTGCAAGAAAACGGCCCGTCTCAAAAGAATCGTAGACGCCGGGATGAGCAAGCACTGCAATCCCGCCCGATTCGCGGATCGCCGCGGCCGCTTTTTCCGCGGGAAGATACTCCACCGGTGCATACGCGAAGCCGCCTTGGCCAAAAAGCTCGTGATAAAACGGCCCGAATACCCGGTCTGCATAGCCCCGTTCCATCAGTGCCCGCATCAGATGTGTGCGGAATAACGTTCCTCCATTTGCAAAAAAGCGGGCATCCTCCTCGCGAATCGGAAAACGTTTCTTTAAAAGTGCCAAGGAACGCAGACAAGCCTCCTCCCTGCTTTCAGACACACGCCGAAAAACGGGCTCCAGCGCTTCGCAGCAGTGCGGCAGATATACAAGAAGATGCACCTTGCGCCCCGTCTCAGGATCGAACGCAGACAGTTCTGCGCCGGGCAGAACCCGAAGGCCAAGAGCTCTTCCCGCGGCCTCAGCCGCCTTCGCACCGCGCATCGTATCGTGGTCCGTTACAGCAAAGCCCGCAAGCTTCTGTTCCTCTGCAAGCGCAGCGAGGCGCTCCGGACAGACGGCCCCGTCCGAGCAGGTGGTATGTGTATGCAGGTCGTACAAGTCCACACCCCGTTTCGTCTCTATTATATCCGCAAATCTTCAAAATCGCAAGGGCGTCCGTTCATAAAAAAGCGTGGAATCGCCGCGGGCAATGTGGTATAATGACGGCATGCTTGGTTTAATATTTGAAAAGCAATTTCTTGTCTGAAAGCCGGAGGAAGCGCCATGCCCTATCAAATCAATCCATCCCTCTGGAACGGCGTATTCGCCGTCCCCAATACAGTCGTAGACGAGCATCTCCGGCTCTGCAGCGGACTCGCATGCAAAACCCTTTTGTGGATTCTTCGTCATCCCGGAGAAGACAACAGCGCTCAGGCACTCGCCGCCGCGCTGCGGCAGTCTCCGAGCGACGTGGCGGATGCGCTCAACTATTGGGAAGAACACGGCGTTTTGTATTCTTTGGGCACGGCCTCTTCTTTCGTTCCCGTCCCCCCTGCCGCCGATGCCCCAAAACCGGAAAAGAAGAAGCCGCCCGTACAGGAAAAACCTCTGTTAAACCGCAGCAGCCGTCCGCATTTTCCTCGGGATGAGGCCGTCTCCATCGTAGAAAACGAACCGACTCTTGCTTCTCTGCTTGAAGAGGGGCAATCTATAATGGGAAAAGCCTTTACATCTGCAGACATGGATTCCCTTGTCGCGCTCTACTCCTATTATGGCCTGTCCGCTCATTTTATCTTATCGGCGATGCATTATTGCTGCTCAATCGGCAGAAGAAGCGTCGGCTATGTCGAAAGCGTATGCACCGCTTGGGTCAATGACGGAGTGACCGATGATACTGTGGGAGAAACCATCGACGCGCTCTGCCGCCGCCGAACAAATGAAGGCGTTGTCCGGCGTGAGTTCGGTATCGGAGACCGGCGTCTCTCCTCCCGCGAGCGGGAATGGATCCGCATTTGGTTTGAAGAATACCGCACACCGCTTGAGTTGATCTCCCTTGCATATGAAAAGACGGTTGAGAATACAGGTAAGCTGAGTTTTTCTTACATACATGCCATTTTAACCGCGTGGCATAAAAAACAAATCGATACCGTCGAAAAAGCAAAAGAAGCCTCGCTGCCGCAGCGCAGAGGAGCAAAATCTCCGGCCGAAGAGAAAAGCAAGGATGAGCTGATGCAGCGTCTTGTGGCCGAGCTGATGAACGAGTGAGAGGAAGAAACACATGAGTTACCCCGCCGAGATCAAATCCGCCGCACGCGCGGCTCTCGCCGAACGGCGCAGACGAGCCGCGGAAAAAACCGAACGCAGCCGCACGGCGGTCATCGCCCGCGTCCCGCAGGCTCTGTCGCTGGAACGCGAGATCGCCTCGGCGTCCGCCATGCTGGCGCGCACAATTCTTGCGGGCGGCGACGTCTCGGAAAAGGTTTCCCGAATTCGGGAGGCGAATCTTCAGGGCCAAAAAAAGCTTTCCGCTCTTCTTGTACAAAACGGATTTCCTGCCGACGCGCTGGCAGACATACACTTCTGCCCGATCTGCCGCGATACCGGCATTGCGCCGGACGGCACCGTCTGCGCCTGCGTGCATGAGCTGGAACGCTCCTTGATGCTCGAGCGTCTGGCCTCTTCCTCCAACCACACGGGAAAGGATTTTTCTTCCTTTGATTTGTCGCTTTACGGAGACGCCGAGCGTCCCGTAATGAAAAAGGTTTTGGAAACCTGCAAACGCTACGCGTCGGATTTTTCTCCTTCGTCGGAAAACCTGCTTTTGATCGGCGCTCCCGGCCTCGGAAAGACGCATCTTTCCCTTGCAGTCGGCTTTGCCGCCGCGGAAAAGGGCTTTCACGTATGCTACGCACCGTTTCACCGTCTGTTCGCCAGAATTGAGGACGCACGCTTCGGCCGAAGCGAAGAAGATACCGCCGCGCTGACCGCTGAGCCTCTCTGCTGTGAGCTGCTGATTCTGGATGATCTCGGCAGTGAAACGGCTTCTCCCTTTGCCGCCTCCGTTCTGTATGAGCTGGTCAACACCCGTCTCGTGGAGGGAAAGTCCACAATTATCAGCACAAACCTGACCGATCGGGAGATTACCGCACGGTATCAAGAGCGCGTTTATTCCCGGCTGTTCGGCGCATACCGCAAGCTGCCGTTTGTCGGTGAGGACATCCGGCTGAACAAAAAAACGACCGCAAAATAAGAAAGGAACTGCCGCTATGGATCTTATGGCTATGCTGACACACGTCGATCATACCCTGCTGAAACCGGAGGCCACGCGCCCGGATATTCAAAAGCTCTGCGAAGAGGCAGCCAAATATCACTGTGCCAGTGTGTGCATCCATCCCTGTTATATTCCCTATGCCCGCGAGGTGCTGAAAGGACGTGTGCCCATTTGCACGGTGATCGGTTTTCCTCTCGGCGCAATGACGATCGACGCCAAAACCTATGAAGCACAGAACGCCGTGATTTTGGGCGCAGATGAGATCGACATGGTCATCAATATCGGCGCTCTCAAAGAGAAACGTTTCGACTATGTCGAGGGAGAAATCCGCACCATTAAAAAGGCGATCGGCAGCCATGTGCTTAAAGTGATCGTAGAGACCTGCCTTTTGACCGACGAGGAAAAAGCTCTGATGTGCCGCATTGTGGCCGATGCGGGCGCGGACTATATCAAGACCTCGACCGGATTCTCGACCGGCGGCGCAACGCCGCATGACGTCGAATTGTTTGCACGGGAAACAAAAGGACGCATTCGCATCAAGGCGGCAGGCGGTATCCGCTGCGTAGAAGATATGGAGCGCTTTCTCGCACTTGGCGCAGACCGGCTGGGCAGCAGCTCCGCCGTGCGCCTTGTACGGGAGGAATTGAAAAAAGCGGGCGTTTAACGCCCACTTTCTTACCCGAAAAATGGGGCTGTCCTCCGCTTGATGCGAACAGCTCGCAGAGAAATCGCAGAAGGGAGCCATTTCTTTGGAAGAAAAAAAGAAAAAAACAGGCGCTATGGAAAAAATCGCGACCTTTATTGTGGACCGGCGCAACCTGTTCTTTCTGTTATATGCATTCGCCGTCATTTTCAGCTGCTTTTCCGCGCGCTGGGTAGAGGTGGAAAATGACATCACCACCTACCTGCCGGATACAACCGAAACACGACAGGGCCTGACCATAATGGACGACAACTTCGTCACCTACGGCACGGCTCGCGTGATGGTTTCCAATATCTCATACGCCACAGCGGAAGAAATCTGCGGCCGCTTAGAAAATACAGCCGGTGTCGCTTCCGTCGAATTCGACGACAGCACAGAGCATTTTTCCAAAGCCGCCGCTTTGTTTTCCGTTACATTCGACGGAACATCGGACGACCCCGTCAGCGTGGAAGCAATGCAGGAGATCCGTTCCATCCTCACCGGCTATGATACTTATATCGACACCGAAGTAGGGGTGGACGAAAGCGCCGATCTGAAAAAGGATATGGCCGGTATTCTCGTTGTCGCCGCCGTCATTATCGTAGCGGTTCTGACGCTGACCTCCCGTTCCTACGCCGAGGTGCCCGTGCTGATTCTGACCTTCGCCGCAGCAGCGATTCTCAACATGGGGACAAATTTTCTCTGCGGAAAAATTTCGTTCATCTCCAATTCCGTCACTGTCGTGCTTCAGCTCGCACTGGCTATCGACTACGCAATCATCCTCTGTCACCGCTTTTCCGATGAGCATGAGACACTTGCCTCCCGCGAGGCCTGCATCTGTGCTCTCGGCAAGGCAATTCCCGAAATTTCTTCAAGCTCTCTTACGACCATCTGCGGCCTTGCCGCCTTGAGCTTCATGCATTTCGGAATCGGTATCGATCTCGCCGTCGTTCTGATCAAGGCGATTCTGCTGAGCCTGCTGTCTGTTTTTACGCTGATGCCGGGACTGCTGATGCTGTTTTCTAAAAAAATCGACGCCACACGCCATAAAAAGCTGATTCCGAACATCACTTTGGTCGGAAAATTTGCGGTAAAAACGCGCTATATCGTGCCGCCTCTCTTTGCTGCGGTCATTATAATCGCATTTTTCCTGTCCAGCCGCTGCCCATTCTGCTATACCTTTCACGATCTTGTTACCGCCAAGCAGAGTGAGCAGCAGATCGCTACGCAAAAAATCAAGACGACTTTCGGGCAGAACAACATGGTTGCCGTCATTGTTCCCCGCGGAAACTATGAAGCGGAAAAGACCATCCTCACCGAACTGGAATCTCTGCCCGGTGTAAAATCCGCCGTGGGACTCGCCAATACCGAAGCGCAGGACGGCTATATGCTCGCGGACGCCGTAACGCCAAGAGAATTTTCCGAGATGGTCGATCTCGATTATGAAGTAGCCAAGCTGCTCTATTCCGCCTATGCGGTCAGCGAAGATCAATACGGAGAGATTCTCAACGGACTGCAAAACTATAAGGTGCCGCTGTTTGATATGTTCCTCTATCTGAAAGACCGCATGGAGGCCGGCAGCATCACCCTGCAGAGCGATGTGCAGGAGGATCTCGACGAGCTTTTTGAGCAGCTCGAAAAAGCGCAGCTGCAGCTGCAGAGCGACGACTACAGCCGCCTTGTAATTTATCTTTCTCTGCCGGAAGAAAGTGCTCAGACCACACGCTTTCTTGACGAAGCTCACCGAATCGTAAGAAGCGTTTATCCCGAAGACTCGTATCTTGTCGGCAATTCGACAAGTGCGGCGGATCTCGCTTCTTCGTTTGCACAGGACAATACGCTGATCAACATTCTGTCAGCATTGTTCGTTGTAGTGATTCTGCTGTTTACATTCCAGTCTGCCGGGCTCCCGCTGCTGTTGATTCTCGTAATTCAAGGCAGTATCTGGATCAATTTTTCTTTCCCATATCTGGAGGGAAAGCCCCTTTATTTCCTCGGTTATCTGATTGTGCAGGCCATTCAGATGGGAGCCAACATCGACTACGCCATCGTAATCTCCAGCCATTACAGCGAGAAAAAGAAAAATCTTCCCATTCACGAGGCAATGATCGAAGCCCTCAACGAGGCTTTTCCGACCATTCTCACTTCGGGCACCATCCTTGCGGCGGCAGGCGAACTGATCGGATACATGACGACTAACCCCGTGATTACCGCCGTCGGCAGCTCTCTCGGCCGCGGCACCCTCATTTCTATCTTCCTTGTGCTTTGCGTTCTGCCGCAGATTTTAATTCTGGGAGACCGTGTGATCGAAAAGACTTCCTTTGCCCTGCACGGGCTTGAGCGTCTGACCCGTACTGCCAGCGGCAGCATTTTAATTCAAGGCCGCGTGCGCGGTTACGTCAGCGGCGTTCTTGATGCGGAGGTCAACGGTGTTCTTCACGGACAGTTCAATGCGATCGTAGGTACGGGGACGACCGTACAGGAGATGTCCGCACCCCGGCTTCCGGAAGAAATCGATCATTTCTCCAAAGGAGGTGACGATAAATGAAAATCAGAAAAAAGGCGATTTCTCTTCTTTTGGCGGCAGCGCTGATCTTCCCTTTTGCGTTCGTTGTCCGCGCTGAAGAGCCCGCGGAAAATTCTGTCCTCTCCATTCGCAGCCGCGCGGATTTTCTTGTATTCTGCGAAAATTGCCGGCTGGATTCCTACAGCCGCAGCATGACCGTTCTTCTTGAATGCGACCTCGATCTCAGCGAAACGGATTTCACCGGTATTCCGACCTTCGGCGGTGTCTTTGACGGACAGGGTCACACGATCAGCGGCCTTTCCCTCACACAGAAAGGCTCTGAAATCGGGCTGTTTCGCTTTCTTCAGGAGGGAGGAACCGTACGCAATCTTTCCGTACGAGGCAGTCTATCCCCATCCGGCATGCGCAGCGTACTCGGCGGCATCGCCGCGGTCAACGGCGGAACGATTGAAAACTGCACTTTTTCCGGCGCGGTGAGCGGCAGCAGTACCGTGGGAGGCATTGCGGGTCTTAATGAACCCTCCGGCGTGATCAGCGGCTGCACGACGCGCGGCATTGTGTACGGTGAGCATTTCGTCGGCGGTATCGTCGGCGAAAACAAGGGCGTCGTCAGCCGGTCAACCAACTCCTGCCGCGTCAATACGACGGTGGAAGAAAACGAGATTGATCTCAAAGACATCACCCTCGGCGACCTGACCGAAACGGAAAGTGCCGTCACCATCACCGATATCGGAGGTATCTCGGGAACCAATTCCGGCGTAATACGCGCCTGTGTTAATTTCGGGACCGTCGGTTACGCTCATATCGGCTACAACATCGGCGGCATCGCCGGCAGTCAAACCGGGTATCTCGAAGGCTGCGTCAACGAAGGCCGTATTTTCGGAAGAAAAGAGGTGGGCGGCATTGTCGGCCAGATGGAGCCGGACAGCACGCTGATTTTTTCGCAAAGCACGCTTGTACGTCTCAGCCGGGAGCTTCGCACGCTGAAGGAACTCGTTTCTAAAACAAGCGAGGACGCATCGACAACGGTGCATGCAGTCAACCGCCGGATCACTCGTCTGCAGCGGCAAATCGACGACGCCATTGAAGCAGCGGACGACCTGCTTGACGCCATGGGGAAACTGAAGCCTTCCGTTTCCATCGACGCCTCCACAGATCTGGATGATCTGCTTGAAAATCTCCGTCCCGACATTGACACGGATTTTGCAGAGCCCTTTCCCGAGCTTCCCTCACAGGGAGAAACGGAAGAAAGCGAAGCAAACCCGGAGGGTTCTTTGCCGGAAGAAACAGACTCTTCTTTGCCGGAAGAGCCCTTGACTCCCCCTTCCTCTTCACAGGAGGAGTCATCCGAGCCGGCCGACACGGATGAGGCTTTGTCTTCAAACGCGGCTGCCTTCGGAACCGAAATTTCACTTCTTCCTCTGACGGCTGCGGCCGTTGAAAATGAGCCGTCGGAAGAAGACGCGTCGGATTCCGAAGAAACGGAAGACCTCACTCTTCCTACGCTTCACTTTGAAATTTTAAATTTGGATAAACTGATCTCCGCCCGGGTGGAACTGAGCGATCTCCTCTATGAAATCAGCAAAACCGTAGAGGATCTAAGCAGTACAGCCACGGAGTACAGCAGTCTGGTTTTCTCTGATCTCGAAGCCGTCAGCGACGAATTGAATGTGATCTTCGATCTCATCATTGACGAACTGGATGAGCAAACCAACACGCAGCCCGGCGACCGCTCCGAGGATATCTCCGATGCGGACACCGAGCAGGATACCACCGGCAAAGCCGCAAACTGCCGAAATACCGGCACAGTACAAGGCGATCTCAATGTGGGCGGTATCGCGGGTACGATGGGAATTGAAAACGACCTGGATCCAGAGGATGATCTCTCCGTCGAAGGGAATCTTTCCGTCAATTACCGCTACACGACCCGAAGCGTTCTGCGCGGATGTGAAAATTTCGGCTCTGTTACCGCAAAAAAATATCAGGCAGGCGGAATTGTCGGCTCTATGGATCTCGGCAGCGTGCTCGAATGTAAAAATTTCGGTACCCTCGATGCCCCCGGCTGTGATTATGTCGGCGGCATCGCGGGAAAATCCTCCTCTGTGATCCGCGACTGTCATGTCAAATGCACTCTTTTAGGGCAAAACTATGTCGGCGGCATCGCGGGCAGCGGTTCGACAATTACAGGCTGCCGTGTCATGCTTCGCATAGAAGAAAGCACTGCTCTTTCCGGTGCGATTGCAGGCGCCTTGGAAGACGGATACCCCCATGACTCTGAAACACTCAGCGAGAACTTCTTTGTTGAGAACGGGCTCGGCGGTATAGACGGCGTGAGCTACGAAGAAAAAGCCTATCCGCTTTCATATGCAGAGTTTTCCGCCCTTGACAATCTCCCGGAGAAAATGAAGCATCTCACCGTCACGTTCCTCGCCGACGAAAAGCAGATAGCCATTCTTGAAAAGGAATACGGCGACTCTGTTTCCGAAAATGAAATACCGCAGATTCCTCAAAGAAACGCCTTTTACGCACAATGGGAGCCTTTTGAACAGGAATACCTGACCTTTGATACAACGGTGCGGGCAGTTTATTCCCCCTATCACGCGGTTTTGGAAAGCGAACTGCTCGAAGGCGAACGGCCCATTTTACTGGCGGAGGGGTCTTTCCGTGAAGATGATACTCTGCAAATGACAAAAACGCAGCAATATCCTCCAAACGCAGCCGGCGGCTGCGAAAGCTGGGAGGTGACGATTCCTCAGGACGGCAGAAGCGTACATACCCTGCGCTGTCTGAGCGGAGAGAGTAATTCTGTTCTCTGGCTTTTCAAAGACGGCGTCTGGCAACGCCTTGAACCGTCCTCTGACGGCAGTTATCTCGTGTTTGAAGCGTCAGGCGACCATTTTGTCCTCTGCAGAGCCCGGCAGACTACTTTTGCCGTTCTTCCGGCTGTGATCTCCCTTGCCGCGGCAGCGGCGCTCCTGCTTCTGTGCAGGCATATCCGTCGTTCAAGAAAAAACAGGAATTCCTCTTCTGCTCACAACGTGCAGAAAGAAGAAAACACCTAATCGCTTTTATTTCTCATTTCTCTGACCAAAAGAAAGGTGGCTTCCTCCCTTGCAGTTTCAAGACTGGTTCGTCCAGTCAATCGGATTTATTCCTTCTGTCATATGTTTTTCCGTGCTGCAGTGTGATAACCGCAGGCGTATCCTTGCCGTTCAGACAGGGTGCTGCATCCTGTGGGCAATTCATTATGGCCTGCTTGGCGCGTGGACGGGAGTCCCCATCAATCTGGTCGGCATTTTTCGATCCTTTTTATGCTTTTCCAACGAGAAAGACTGGGCAAAAAGCAGATTTTGGCCCTGTCTTTTAATCGGTTTGTATTTTGCCAGCACCCTTTTGACGTGGAACGGCCCTTTCGGGCTTCTCCCCTTCTTTTCCATGTCGCTTACAACCATCGGTCTTTGGACGCATCACATGAAGCTGACAAGACTTTTATTCCTTTTCAACTCCCCGCCTCTGATCGTATACAATTTGATTGTGGGTTCCTACTCGTGCGCCGTTGTGGAAATCTTCGCCTTTCTTTCATTCATAATCGCAATTCTGCGCTTTGACGTAAAACAAAGAGCCTGAAACACACACTCCAGCCCCGGCCGGAAACGGCCGGGACATTTTTATTACATAAATAAAAAGCCCCACATCGTTCCGCTTGGAGCAGTGTGAGGGCTTCTCGTCACAATATTTACTTTTGGGTCAATTTCTGATACATCCGCATCAGCTCAGCCACGCAGCTCGACTCGGTCATAGTTTTGTACGCCTGCATCACGGCGCGGTCATTCTGCTGGTGGGCTTTACGCAATTCGGGCGGCATGATCAGCTCATCGTACAGGTCGGCAAGACTGCTGTCCGGGTACAGGGCGCGGGCATCCAAAATTGCTTGGGCAGTCTGCTCGATCTTCGCCTTCTGTGCCTCGGTCGGTGTAGGCCATGGGAAGTTGTTGTAAACAACATCCTTGGAATAGCGATAATCGCTTTTTAAGCGACCACAAACGGCTCTCATCCATGCCATGTGGATATTGGAAGTTAACACACCGAAGTGGTACAAGGTTGCATTTGGAATGATAAATACAAGGTCACTTGGCAATATATCTGGGGTCATAAATCCCATTGGAACATAACGCCGTTTCTCTGATGAAACTTTCGGCAACAAGCTATAATTGTTGCTGGGCATATTGGTTGTGCCAAATAATAATGGCGTATCTGCCAGCTTTTTGGTGGAGCTTCTGTTACTGTTGCTTCTGAATTGACGAACCTCTTCTGCACACTTCATACACTTTGGCATCTTTCGCAGTTCATGGGGTGGACAGTCTCCCAGCCACAGACAATAACGCGGTTTGCGGTTGATGAACTCCTGCGAGCCATACCAAGGCTTAAACCATTTTTCGGCAGCAGGTTCTTTTGCCAAAAACTCCTGCATCTCCTCCTCGGTGAACAGGTAATTGCCACCGTCAATCGGCATATTGCCAATACCAATCGCTGGCACATTACAGAGCAGCTTGTTGCGGCTCTCCACGAAAATATTTTCCGCATCCAGCAAATAACCGTTGATGTTCTGCACGATCTGCGGTCTGTCCGAGGAGTAAATCACCTTCGGGCGGCTGTTGGGCGCTGTGCTAAAACCGACGATGACACAGTGAACATGAGCCTTTATCTTGGCCTCGCTGTCCCAGCGAAAGGTGCGGTGGGCAAAATCGATATGCACACCGGCTTCAAACAGTGGCTTCCATAAGTTGGCGACTGCCTCGCCCTTGGTTAACGAATTCGTAGATACCAGTGCGGAGCGAATGGTTGTGCCTTCCATCAAGTCTGCCGCCTTCTTGAACCAGCAGGAGACATAGTCGAGGTTACCGGCGTTTTTCCATCCGGGGAAAATGGCATTCAAGTCCTCCTTCTGACCGACACCCATCATTCTTGCGCCAACAAACGGCGGGTTACCCATGATGTAGTTGAGCTCAAGCTTGGGCACCACTTCCTCCCAATCCATCCGCAGCGCGTTGCCCTCGGCGATGTTGGTGTAGCTCTTCAGCGGCAGGAAGTCCAGATTTCGATGCACGATTTTTTCGGTATCCCGCAGCATCTGGCTCTCAGGTTGTCTCAAGGGCAAATCGGAGTCATTTCGGCTTCGATTTGTGCTTTTTGCCACCGTTCGCTGGGCGGATCTTCCATTGTTTCCGCCCAGCCCTGCCCGTTCCAATTCCATTCTGGGTCAAAACTGGGTCAAAACATCTTTGCAAGCAGACTACAAGATAATGTACAATAACTTGCGCAAATTGAAAACCGCATAAAAGAAGACATAGCTTGCAGGCTCTGGTAGAATGAAGTTACCACACAAACATTCGAAAGGAGACAGC
>CAKQGD010000011.1 GCA_934232845.1 uncultured Oscillospiraceae bacterium | reverse complement strand
CGGGAAGCCGTTCGAACAGTTCGGACATCATCCACAAAAGAAATCCCGCGTAGAGCGTGGGATTCTGCACCAGCCGCACGCTGTGCAGAATATTCACCACGCCTCTGCCCTCGCCGTCGGTGCGCATCCAGTCGCGGATGTCGAGCGACGGCTCGCCGAAGAAAAGATCTCCCCCCGCCGGTCTCAAGCGGCAGCAGCGCGCGCAGAATGCCGCCCAAAGACTGGGCGCTGACATTGCCGTACTTCGTCAGCAGCTCGGACCGGTGCTCACCGACATAGCCGAGCATGGCGCGCAGATCCTTCAGATCGGTCAGAATCAGTCCGCTGTCGTCCGCGATGCGAAACACGATGTGGAGCACGCCCTCCTGCGCGGGAGTCAGCGACAGAATCCGCGCAAGCAGCTGCGGCCCCATGTCGGAGACCGCCGCCCGCACGGGATGGCCGTATTCCTGATAAATATCCCAGAATGTCACGGGGTAGCCGCGGTAGGAAAATTCCTCCCGCACGCCGAATTTGTCGATGCGCTTCTGCATTCCGGCGGAATCCTCGCCCGGCAGGCACAGGCCGGAAACATCCCCCTTGACGTCACAGAGAAACACCGGCACACCCGCGTCCGAAAACGATTCGGCCATCGCCTTCATGGTGATGGTTTTTCCGGTGCCGCTCGCTCCGGCGATCAGGCCGTGGCGGTTGCAGCGGTTCAGAGCCATTTCCACGCGGCCTTCATCCGAAAGTCCCATATAAATACGACGATTTGAATACATATGCTCCCTCCGTCATTGTGTTTTCAGAATACTTCTACTATACTATAAAAAACAGCTTCTTGAAAGCTGTTTTTGCGGTCCGCCCCCGCGGCGGCCAGACAAGGAGGATACTATAATGAAATCCATCCGGCGCATTCTGCCGTGGCTACTGGCCCTGCTCGCGGCGGCGGCCCTGCTGACGGGCTGCGTCGCACAGACCGCCCCTCAGCCCACCGAACCCGCACTGCCGCAGGAGCCGCAATCCCCCGTGCAGGAAGAATCCCCCTCTCAGCAGGAAGAACCCCTGCTCGACGCGGACGGCTCTTATACCGAAAAAGATGACGTCGCGCTGTATCTGCACCTGTACGGCGAGCTGCCGCCGAATTTCATCACAAAAAAGGACGCCCGCGCGCTCGGGTGGGAGGGCGGCTCTCTTGAACCGTACGCTCCGGGCATGTGCATCGGCGGCGACCGCTTCGGCAACTACGAGGGCCTTCTTCCCGAGGGTGAGTATCACGAATGCGACGTCGGCACGCTGGGCGCGTCCTCGCGCGGCGCCCGGCGCATCGTGTATTCCGACGACGGCAGAATCTACTATACGGATGATCACTACGAATCGTTCGAGCAGCTGTACGGGGAGGATTTGTCATGAGTGAATATACCATCGATTTATCCGCAGCGCAGAACCGCGGCGAACTGCACCGGCAGATCGCCGCAGTTTTGCCCTGCCCGGAATACTACGGCGAGAATTTAGACGCGCTGTACGATATTCTGACCGAGCGTGGCTTCGGCTGGCACATCTTCTTTTCCGGCTGCGCCGCGGCGGACGCAGCCCTGCCCGTCAGCATGGCCGCTCTGCGCAGAGTGTGCGCGGATGCGCAGGCTAAAACTCCCGGCCTGAAGATCGATTACCTGCCCTGAGAAAATCACCCGCGGCCCGAAAGCCGCAGCGTTTTTAAAAGAGCCTTGCGCTCGGGCGAAATGCGAAAGCTCTCAACCGCCTTTTGAATCGTCTTGTTGTGCGTCCACCGGTCGAGCCGGTATTCCAAAAGCCACGGCGCCGCGGCGTCGTACTGCTTGGCCAGCGCGGTTGCAAAATACCACGCGCGCATCATGTTGACGTAGTATTCGTCCGACCTCACCGCCGCCACCGCGTCAAGCTGCGCGGGATCAAAAGCCTCGTCGAGGTAAAAGCGGTTGAGCATTCCGATGGCAAAGCGCACGGTATAGGGCCGGCCGGAGGAAATCCAGCGGCCGATCTGTCCGGGCAGCGCGGGCGGGTGCGGCGCAAAGGCGCGCGGCGCGAGCAGATCGCACGTCGCCCAGTTGTCCACATAGGGAAGAAAGCGCTCCAGCGCGGCGACGGTCTCGTCATATCCCGGCAGGGCGCAGATCAAAAGCCCGTGCAGGTTGTCCTCCTCGTAATAGCCGTGGGGAAGCGCGCAAAGAAACTCCTGCGCCTGCCGCGTGCCGAAAAGTTCCTTTGCCAAACGGCGCAGGGCGGGCATGCGCACGCCGATGACACGCGCGGGATCGACCGTCGGCATCAGCGCGCTGTGAAACGCACGGTAGCCCTCGTCCTGCAGAGCAAAAAGACGGCGGCGGATCGATGTGACAGCTTCGTTCAAAAGAATTCCTCCTTTGCAGAGCGCGCCTCCCTCCGTGTACATCGGCGGGCGGGACAGCTCCATGTTTTTATGAGGTGCAGCATATGAGCGAAAATTCAATCTTCAGCAGAAGAAGCATTCGAAAATTTAAAAGCACGGAAATTCCTCTGGAAATCACAGAAAAAATTATCAAAGCCGGCGCCGCCGCGCCGTCCGCGAAAAACAGACAGCCGTGGAAATGCATTGTCCTTCAAAACAAGCCGAAGGAAGATCTGCTCGCCGCAATGGAAGCCGGCCTTTTTCGAGAGGAACACGAACGCGCCCTGCTGCCGAAATCAAAAAGCGGCCTGCCGGACGCAAAAAACACTCTGCGCATCATGAGAGAGGCCCCTGTGTTGATTGCAGTGCTGAATACAAACGGCAAAAGTCCATTTTCTCCGCTGGATGCGGACGAACGGTTCACCGAGATATGCGACAGCCTGTCTATCGGCGCGTTTGTGAAAATATGCTTCTGCAGGCCGAACGGCTGCATCTTGGAACGCCTTGGATCGCAAACACCTGTTTTGCATAGGAAGAGCTGCTTTCTTTCCTTAAGACAGAGGCACAGCTGATCGGCGCGGTCGCCTTAGGCTATTCCGACGAAGCTCCGGCGGCACGCCCCCGAAAAGAGCTCGCCGACATCGTTGAATACCTGCTGTAAGCCGCAGCGAAAGACAAGGCACGATCAAGGCGGCCTCTGTATGTGGATCGACAGCGTCAGAGAAAGGGACTCTGCGATATGGAACTTCTGACAATTTCAGACCTGATTTTTCGTCTGCCCGCCTCAGATTCTCCCCTCTCCGCGGATGTGGGGATCGTGCGGGGAGACCGTTTTGACTGGCTCTTCGACATAGGCGGCAGCGAGGAGGCCGCCTATGCCATTCAAAAGAACTGCCGGGAACGAATCGTCGTTCTTTCTCATTTTCACGCGGATCATGCCGCGAATCTTTCCCGGGTCCCGCACCGTGCGCTGTACTGCGGCGGATATACCGCGCGCCGCCTGCGGGAGGGAACCGCCGTACAAGGCCCGCTTTGTTTCAAAGACGGTGTGCGGCTGAAGGTTTTCCCTCTTCCGTCCGTTCACTCCAAGGGCTCGGTCGGCCTGCTGGTAAACGAAGAATACGCCTTTCTGGGCGACGCGGTCTACGGCGCGCCGAAAGCGGGCAGAACCGCATACAACGTAAGCGCCCTTCGAGAACTGATCTTGGCTCTCGAAAACATTCCGGCGCCGTATTTTTTCATCAGACACGATCCGGTTTTCGTGCATCCGAAAGAGACCGTTGTCTCGACGCTGAAAAATCTGTACGAAAGGCGCGCGCAAAACGAGTCTTTCCTGTTTTTAAAATAAACCCGGCGGGGTATTCGGCAGCCGTTCGTTTGATCCACCCGCCGTTTTTGGCGCAATGGCTGCGAAAAAAATCTGTTTTCGGCAAAGCTTACGCCTCTGTCTTGCGAAAAGAAAGCCCGTATGCCCGTTTCGGGGCGCACGGGCTTTTCCTTTTTGTATTTTATCGAAAAAAATTACAAGTTTAAATATCTTTTGCCGTCACGTTCACCGTTTCAATGCCGTAGTACGCAAACAGCGCCGCCGCCTCGGGGCCGATGCGTTCGCCGGGAACGGCAATCGGAATGGCCGGCGGACAAGATGCCGTGGGCGCGGCGCAGACGCGGCCGACCGCTTCGGGGGCAAAGACGCTTTCCTGACGGGAGAGCACCGCCTGCCGAATCGAGCAGACCCTTTCTCCCGGCGAAGCCGTTTTGGGCGCACGGCGGACCGCCGCGGTTTTATTCTCACCCAGCGCCGCCGCAAGCCGGTCAAAGTCACCGGAGGAATTCTGCGGCGTGGCCATCAGCACGAGAAAATCCGGATCCGCAAACTCGCACTCGACGCCGTGCAGGCGCAGTCTTTTGGCCAGCTGTGTGCCCGAGCTTCCCTGCGGAGCCGAAACGGTCAGGCGCAGCGGATCAGAGGAGCGCACGCACCAGCCCGCGGCGGCGAGCCGCGAACGAACACCGTCCAGCCGCGCGGCCGTGCGGGCCAGCGCGTCGGGGTATGCTTCGGCCAGACAGCGGTTGCACAGATCCAGAGACGCAAGCGTCAGATACGACGGGCTGGTCGAGCCAAACAGTGCCAGCGCGGTTTTCGCGTTTTTTAAAAACGCAGCCGGGGCGTTTTTGGCGATGTGCAGATACGCGCCGCCGGTCAGCACCGGCAGCGTCTTGTGCGCGGAATCGCAGCAGAGATCCGCTCCCAGATCGAGCGGGTGCGCGGGGCGGGGAAGAAAATGCAGATATGCGCCGTGGGCGTTGTCCACGGCCAGCACCGTGCCGTACCGGTGGCAAACCGCCGCCAGCTTCTCGAGATCGGCCATGCCGCCCAGATAATCAGGGCTCGTCACATACACCGCCGCCGGCGGGGCGGGCAGGGACGCCAGCGTCTGCTCCAGCCCGTCGGGAGAAACCCTGCAGGCACAGAGGGAGTCGTCCTCCCTTGGCCAGAGCCACACGACCTCAAAATCCAGCAGAGCCGCCGCGTATACAAACGCCTTATGCACGTTTCTGGCGGCGACGACCACGGGTGCGGCCCCGGCGGGGCGGCAGCTTACCGCCAGATGCAGCATCGCACGGATGCACTGGCTCGAGCCCTCGGTGGAATAAAGCGTTTTTCCCGAGCCAAACAGCGCGCCGGCGTTTTTTTCGCTTTCCGCGATAATGCCCGCCGCCTCGTAGAGCGCATCCGCCCCGCAGATCTCCGTAATATCCAGCGGTTCACATCCGAGAAAAGACACTCCCTTATGGCCGGGCATGTGCAGACGCACGCCGTCTTTTTCCGCATAGGCCCGTACAAAATCCGCAATGGGCGTTTTCATTTAAGCTTCCTCTTTTTCCAGTTCCCGCACCGCGTGCATCATGATGGCGCACTCAATGCGCTTGCGGAAAAGCTCGCAGCCGGGCTCGTACACACCCCGAATGGAGCCGGAGGCGTGATACGCGTTCGCAGCGCAGCCGCCGGAGCAGTACAGCTTGGCCCAGCAGTCGGCGCACTCGGGTCTGGCGTAGGCGTTGCAGGAACGAAATTCCTCCTGCAGGGCCGTGTGGGTGACGCCGTCCCAGATATTGCCCAGCTTGTACGCCTCTTCGCCCACAAACTGATGGCAGGGGTACAGGTCGCCCCACGGGGTGACCGCCATGTATTCCGTGCCGGAGCCGCACCCGGAGATGCGCTTGTAGATGCAGGGGCCGCCGGTCAAATCGAGCATGTAATGGTAAAAGGTAAACGGCCGTCCCTCTTTTTCGCGGCGCAGCATAAGCTTTGCCAGTTCTTCATACTGCCGCATGACGACGGCGCGGTCCTCCTCGGTCAATTCGGCGGGATCTCCCGCGGCGCAGACCACCGGCTCCATGCTCAGCTGGTCGAAGCCAAGATCCAGCATACACTCGATATCCTTGAGAAAATCGGGATTCGCATGCGTAAAGGTGCCGCGCATATAGTAGTTTTTGCCGCCGCGCGCCCGCACCAGCTTTTGAAACTTCGGCACGATGCGCTCCCAGCTGCCGTTGCCCGCATAATCGACGCGCAGGCGGTCGTGAATCTCTTTGCGGCCGTCGAGCGACAGCACCACGTTGCTCATCTCGCGGTTGGCAAATTCGATCACGTCGTCGTCGATCAGCATGCCGTTGGTGGTCAGGGTAAAGCGGAAATTCTTGCCCCTCTCCTTTTCGGCGCCGCGGGCGTAGGCTACCAGCCGTTTGACCACGTCCCAGTTCATCAGGGGCTCTCCGCCGAAGAAATCCACCTCAAGATTTCTGCGGCTGCCGGAATGTTCCATCAGAAAGTCCAGCGCCCGTTTTCCCACCTCAAAGCTCATCACCGCGCGGTCGCCGTGGTATTTGCCCTGACTGGCAAAGCAGTAGGAACAATTGAGGTTGCAGGTGTGGGCCACATGCAGGCACAGCGCCTTGACCACACCGCCCGAGCGTTTTTTAAACGTATCCGCCATCTCGGCGAAGGTGTCGGGCGTGTAGAGTTTTTTCGCTTTGACGAGGCTCTCCACATCGGCGATGCAGTCAATCAGTGCCTGCCGTGTCACATCGGGACGGCCGGCGTATTTTTTCAGCAGGGCCGCCGTGATCTCCTCCGCCGTTTTGTCGGGATACAGGGCGATGACGTCGTAGGCCACCTCGTCCACCACATGGATGGAGCCGGAGCAGGTGTCCAGCACTATGCTGCAGCCGTTGAGCTGATACTGATGTACCATAAAATGAAATTCCTTTCCTTGCGGCATAAAAAGTGCCGCCCATCACAGGCGGCAGCTTTTCAGATTGCGGTCAGCTTACTTGTCAGCGTTTTCGCACTGCTGGTTGGCAACGCCGCAGCTGGTCTTGCAGGCGGACTGGCAGGATGTCTGGCACTCGCCGCAGCCGCCGTTCTTGGCGCTCTCGCAGAGATCGCGGGTCTCAAGAGTCTTGATTCTTTCCATAGTATTCTCTCCGATCCGGCTGTTTCCGGCCGTTTTCAGCCGGTCGTTCGTCAGCCTGAAATGAATAAAAAAATAGTAGCACAGAAGCAAGGAAAAGTCAAGGATTGCCGCGCCGAATCGCGGCGCTCTGTTTTTTAAGACACGGTTTTTTCGAAAAAAAGAGCGGCGGACAAACTCCGCCGCTCTTCTTTTGTTTTACGCATTCAAAGAACCCTCGTTATTTCTGCGTTCTTTTCTTTTTCAGAATCCGGCTGCCTGCCGCCAGCGCCGCCGCTGCGAGCGCGGCGCCCACGAGGAGCGCAAAGCCGTTTCTCTGCGCCGCGGCGCTGCCGTTTTCGGCAGGAGCGGCGGGCTGCACCTTATCCGCCGAAATCACCGTGCCGAACCCTTCGGACGCGGGGGTGACGGTTTTCATGGTATCGGCCGCCGTGCGCGCCTCGATATAGATCGGTCCGCCGGTGCTCGGATTGATTCCGTTTGCCGGGGCGGCTGCGGCAGCGTTCTTATACTGCTCTGCCAGATAAGAAATCGGGTAGTAGACGCGTCCGGATTCCGCGGCAAGAGCTTTGCCCGCCGGGATTGTGACGGTGTCTCCTCCGGCCCATTCGATGACAAGAGTGCCGCCCGGATTCTCGCGCAGGGCTTTCATCACCGATACGGGCATCTTGTCATAGCTCTTGGCGTTTACCTGCACGGTTCTGCCGCTGTCGGCGGATTCCACGGCGCCGCGAACTTCCTTCCAGAAATCGTTCTGCTCATCCGTATCGCCGCTTTCGTCGGTATCTTCTCTCGAAACACCATAGACCTTATTGCCGTTTTCGTCGTCCCAGACGGTCATTTCATAGCCGGAGCCGGCCTGGATGCTGCCGGTGAAAACAGCGTTTTCGCTCTGCACCAAGGTAAACTTTACCGACCGGCTTACCGTGACCGTTTCGTCGCTGCCGGAAAGCAGAGTAAGCCTGCGGGATCGGAGCTGAACGTACCGCCGGAGATCGTGATCATTTCCGCAAAGGCTTTTTCACTGCCGCTGCGCTTGTCAGCGTCTCTCCGACGCCGTATTTTCCGTCGGCGCTGGAATCGCAGTTGGTCGTGATCTCGCCGACGTGATTCACGTTTTTGATCTCCAGCGTGCTGGTGCTCTCGGCGGGATCCAGAACGCCTTCTTTTCCGTAAATGCCCGCTTCGATCGTGCCGGTGATCGTACCGGTCGTATCAATGGTGATCTGCGTGCCGCTTTGATAGCTGCTCGGCCAATAGCTGACATCGAGCGCAGCCCCTCCCGCCCTGGCGGTGATGGAGGTATTCCCCTCGATGGAGACAGAGCCGCAGTTGCTGCTCACTGCGTAGCCGCAGCTGTTCGTACCTGCGGACGCGTCGATCGTCATATCGATCAGCGTCAGATCGGCATAGTTCTGAATGATCATTTTCACGCCGGAGGCATTGCCCGTAAGAGTGCCGTTCTTCATGGTGATATCAGAACCCTTGAGAAGCTGGAAGCACTGGTTCTGTGTGCCGGCAGATCCCGCAAAATTGCCCGTGACCGTATAGGTGTAACCGGCAAAATCAATGGTCAGGGTTCTTTGGGTTTCTCCTTCTACGATGATGCCGCTGCCTTCTTCCACATCTTTCAGCAGCGTAACCGTATCGCCGCTCTTGGCGTGCGTGATTGCCTCTGCGAGAGTGGCATAATACACGGCGGCGTCTCCCTCGCCGATCTTAGCGGTCTGTTCGGCTTCTCCCGACGAGAGAGCCGCATTCACGCGGAAGAGGGACTCTAACTCTTCCAGCTTGCCGAGAAGCGCAGAGTCCAAAGCGGCCTTCCCTTCTTCGGAAAGAGCGTTGTAAGCGGCACGGGCCGCTTTCACCTTTGTCTCCAGCTCGGAAAAATACTCCTCAACGGCACAGTTGTAAGCGTCGTTGTAGCCCTCGTCGTCTTCGGAAAGCTCCAGCTCAGGCTCATAGGCCGCCGCTTCTTCGGCGGTGGGGAGCGCCTCGATCAGAGCGGCTGTTTCTTCGGCGGAGTCATCCGCATCCGCAAACTGACAATCGACCTCGTGGCCGTCGGTCAGCGTGCAGCCCTCTGTCTTGGTGCAGGCCTCTTCGGCGAGGTCGTCTGCGGCAAAGGCCGTCATGCCCGACAGACTTGCAGCCATCAGAACTGCAAGCAGCAGCGACATGAACCTTTTTGCAATGTTTTTCATATCTTTTCTTTCCTTTTCGTTTTTTTCATAAGCGTATATATAAGTCTTCTAATTAGAAGATATACTCATTCTGGTCACAAGTTAATCATTTTTACAGAAAAAGGTTTCAAATTTTTAACCGGTTTTTTCGCTTTCTTCTTTTCCCCGTGATTCGCCTTTTTCCAAAATTTCAAAAAGTCTCCGCGTTGCCTTTTGGCGGCCGTGGTGGTATACTACGACTGAAACGATCCGGCGGAGCGATTTTTCTCCGCCTTCAAACAAAAAGGAGGAGCTTTCATGCAGTATTCGCACGAAGTCGAGCTGATGCAGCAGGTCGGTCATCTGCCGTGTCACGGGCCCGCGCCCATCCCCGAGGAAGGAAAATGGGTCAAGGCCAAGGAGATTTCCGACATCTCGGGCCTCTCCCACGGCGTCGGCCGCTGCGCCCCGCAGCAGGGCGCATGCAAGCTGACTCTCAATGTCAAAAACGGCATCATCCAAGAGGCGCTCGTCGAGACCATCGGCTGCTCGGGCATGACGCATTCCGCCGCGATGGCGGGCGAGATTCTGCCCGGGAAAACGCTGCTCGAAGCGCTGAATACCGACCTCGTCTGCGACGCGATCAACGTCGCGATGCGCGAGATCTTTCTTCAGCTTGTCTACGGCCGCTCGCAGACGGCCTTTTCCGAGGGGGGGCTGCCCGTCGGCGCGTCGCTTGAGGATCTCGGCAAGGGCCTGCGCAGCCAGACGGCGACGATTTTTTCCACCGAAAAGAAGGGCGTGCGCTATCTCGAGATGACCGAGGGCTACATCACCCGTCTCGCCCTCGACGAAAACCGCGAGGTCATCGGCTATGAGTTTGTACGCACCGGCAAGATGCTGGAGGATATCCGCCGCGGCGTCGAGCCCAACGAAGCTTATAAAAAGAACGTCGGCACCTACGGCCGGTTTGACGAAGCGGCGTCGTATCTTGACCCGCGCGAAGCGTAAGGAGGGGCGGCGAAATGGTGAAATTTGAAGGAATGGAACGCAGACAAGCCAAGATCGCGGCCTGCCTCGCGGAGAACGGCTTCTCCGGTCTGGAGGAAGCGCGCGCCCTGTGTCTGGGAAAAGGCGTCGACGTCGAGCGGATCGTCAAGGGAGTACAGCCCATTGCGTTCGACAACGCGGTTTGGGCATACACGCTCGGTTGTGCCGTCGCGCTGAAAAAAGGCGCGAAAGACGCGGTCGAGGCGGCCTCTCTCATCGGCGGCGGCCTGCAGGCCTTTACGGTGCCCGGCTCCGTCGCGGAGGAGCGCGGCGTCGGTCAGGGGCACGGCGACCTCGGCGCAATGCTGCTGCGCGACGAGACGAAATGTTTCTGCTTTTTGGCAGGGCACGAGTCCTTTGCCGCGGCGGAAGGCGCGATCGGCATCGCCCGCACCGCAAACAAAGCGAGAAAAACGCCGCTGCGCGTGATTCTCAACGGCCTCGGCAAAGACGCCGCCCGCATCATCGCGCGCATCAACGGCTTTACCTATGTACACACGGAATTTGATTTTGAGAAAAACGAGCTTTCCGTCGTCGAGGAGGTCTCCTTCTCCAAGGGAGAGCGCGCCGCCGTGCGCTGCTACGGCGCAAACGACGTGCTCGAGGGCGTCGCGATCATGAAGGCCGAGCACGTAGACGTATCCATCACCGGCAATTCGACAAACCCCACGCGCTTTCAGCATCTTGTGGCGGGCACCTATAAAAAATGGGCCACTCAGAACGGCGTGCGCTACTTCTCCGTCGCATCCGGCGGCGGCACGGGCCGCACCCTGCATCCCGACAACGTCGCGGCGGGTCCCGCCTCGTACGGCCTGACCGACTCGATGGGACGCATGCACGGCGACGCGCAGTTCGCGGGATCGTCCTCCGTGCCGGCGCACGTCGAGATGATGGGCCTGATCGGCATGGGCAACAACCCCATGGTCGGCGCCACCGTCGCATGTGCGGTGGCGGTCGCCGAGGCGCTCTTAAAGTAAACGTTTCGCTTTCTTCGCCATGTGGGCTCTTTTGGGCTCACATGGCTTTTTTTGCGAAAAGCCTCCGTCTGTTTCCCGGGAAAAAGAAAAATATTCCTCTTTGGCCGAAAAATCGTTCGACAACCGCGTTGAAAAAATGCTCCGACGCCGACGAAACGGCTTCTCTTCTGTCGAAGGCACGCGGTTTTTCTCGGGTTCTGCGATGAAAAGTTCTTGCTTATTTTTACAATAAATGGTAATCTCTTCTCATCCGGACAAGCAGCAGCCGCCCGCATCGAAAGGAGGCCGTTCATATGGACCTCAGGTCTTTTCTTCCCACCGCAAACCGGGTCGTGATGCTCCCGCTGGAGGAAATCCGTCCGAACCCCTCTCAGCCGCGCCGCATATTCGACGAAACAAGCCTGATGGGGCTGGCCGCATCCATCGAGGAAAACGGCCTGCTTTGCCCCGTCTGCGTGCGCCGTGTCGGCGACGGCTACGAGCTGATCGCGGGCGAACGGCGGACAATGGCCTTTCGGATGCTGGGCAGGCGCACGATTCCCGCGATTGTGGAACGGGCCGACGACGGCCGCAGCGCGGCGCTCGCCCTGATCGAAAACCTGCAGCGGTGCGGGCTCGACTTTTTGGAAGAGGCGCTGGCCATGCGCGCCCTGCTGGAAAACGGCGGCTACACCCAAAAGGAGCTCGCCATGCGGCTCGGCATCAGCCAGCCCGCTCTGGCCAACAAGCTTCGTCTGCTGCATCTGCCGCGCGCCTCTCTGGAGCGCCTCGCACAGGCGGGCTGCACCGAACGGCATGCCCGGGCGCTACTGCCGCTTGCCGAGGACGAGCGTCTGCCTCAGGCAGTCGGCCGCGTCATCGACGGCGATCTGACCGTCTCCAAAACGGAAAAGCTCGTGCAGAAGCTGCTCGACGCCAAGCCCGGCCGCGGCGGCAGGCTGCTGATTCTCAAGGATCTGCGGCTGTTTACCTCCACCATCAGCCGGGCCGTCGACGTGATGAAGGAGGCCGGCATCGACGCCAGCTCCACCAAAACCGAGGACGACCAGACGATTACCTACACAATCGTAATCCCAAAAAACGCCGCCCGGCGGCCCCGGCTTGCCCCGAACCCAAACCGAACGGCTTCGGGCTGAACGCCTTTTTTTCCTTTCTCTTTGCTTCTCCTCTTCTTTTCTCTTTTCGGTCAAAGCCGCCCGCCCCGGGCGCTTTGATAGATCCATCGAATGCTCCCTGCTGATTGAAGGCCAAGCTTCCGCATCCCGCCGCCCGGCGGCGGGACGGGGCAAGGCCGCACTTTGCGGCTTTTTTGTGACGAAACAATGAGGGCCGTTTACAAAATGTTTCCCGAATCCGAAAGAATCCGAACCTCTTTCGTGTTAAGATAAAAATACAGACAGGAACAAGCCAAATCCCCCCTTTTCTTTTTCTTTTCAAATCAGAATTCTCTCGCAGAAAAACGCCGCTGCCCCGGTCTTTTGATCGGAGCGGCGGCGTTTTTTTAAAGTGATATCCGGTGAAGCATGCCGTCAGGACTTGTCCCCCGGTGTGAACAGCAGCGATACAAGCAAACCCGCCAGCACTGCCGTCGCAATGCCTGCGGCCGTCGCGGTCAGCCCGCCCGTCAGCACGCCGAAAGCTCCGTCGGATGCGATCGCTTCCTTTACGCCCTTGGCCAGCGTCGCGCCGAAGCCCGTCAGCGGCACGGTCGCACCTGCGCCCGCCCAGTCGATCAGCGGCTGGTAGACGCCGATTCCTCCCAGAATGACTCCCGTGACGACATACCCCACCAGAATGCGGGCGGGGGTTAGTTTCGTGTAGTCGATCAGCACCTGACCGACGGCGCAGATTGCTCCGCCGATCAAAAACGGCTTTCCGTACTGAATCAGCAGTGTGGTCAGCATATGCTTTCTCCTTTCGTATGGGACAGCCACGACAGGTGCGAAATCGAGGGAATCGACTCTTTCTGCTGCACCGTCGTGGGAGAGAGCAGCGCTCCCGTTGCCAAAAACAAAATGTTCTGCATCCGCCCGTCGGCGAGCGCCGGCAGGAAAAATGCGCACAGCGTGGATGCCGAACAGCCGCAGCCCGAGCCGCCCGCGTGCACGTCCTGCCGCTCGCGGTCGAACAGCATCAGTCCGCAGTCGGCGTGCTGCCTGCGGATATCGACTCCTTCCGCCTCGGTGAGCTGATAGAGCAGCTCGCGTCCGACCATCCCGAGATCTCCGGTGACAATCGCGTCGAAGCTGTCCGGCCCCGTCTGCGTATCCGCGAAAAACTGCAGCAGCGTCGCCGCGGCCGCGGGAGCCATGGCCGCGCCCATGTTGTTCTGATCGGTAACGCCCTTGTCCTCGACAGTACCGAAGGTAACTGCGCGCACAAAGGGGGGCTCGTCTCCCTGCTCAATCAGCACCGCGCCCGCGGCGGTGGCGGTCCACTGAGCCGTCGGCGGGCGCACGCCGCCGTATTCGAGGGGATACCGGTACTGGCGTTCCGCCGTACAGAAATGCGACGAGGTCGCCGCGGCCGCGCGTGTGACCGAACCGGCTTCCACAAGAAGCGAGGCAAGCGAGATTCCCTCGGACATCGTCGAGCACGCACCGTAAATGCCGAACAGCGGAATACCGAAGTCCCGAAGGCCGAACGTCGAGCCGACGCACTGGTTGAGCAGATCCCCCGCAAAGATACAGTCAATCTCCTGCGGATTGCGTCCGGCTTTCTTCAGCAGAATCGAGATGGTGCGCCGCATCAGCTCGCTCTCGCCTTTTTCCCATGAATCCTGCCCAAAGGTGGAATCGTCCGATACCGCGTCGAAACAGGAGGCGAGCGGTCCCTGCGACTCCTTTTTTCCGGCGACGCTGGCCCATGCGCGCACCGTCGGCGGCGTTTGATACAAAACAGTCTGTTTGCCGCATCGTGTGGCCATTTTTCCGCTCCTCCCGTCAGGCGGCGCCAGTCATGAGCAGCACCACGCCGTATACAAACGACGCGGCGAGCCCGTATACAATGACCGGCCCCGCAATCAAAAACATTTTCGCCCCGACGCCCAGCACCATGCCCTCGGTTTTGAATTCCAGTGCCGGAGATGCAACCGCGTTGGCAAAGCCCGTGATCGGCACCAGCGTGCCCGCGCCCGCGTGCTGCGCGATGTTGTCAAATACATTCAGGCCGGTCAGCAGCGCCGTGAGCAGCACCAGCGTACAGGACGCCGCAGGCGCGCAGAACTCTTCGCGCAGTCCCAGCGCCGTATAGCCGTCGATGAGAAGCTGCCCGAGCACACAGATCAGGCCGCCGATCAAAAACGCCATCGGAATCGTTTTCGCGCTCTTGGACGGCGGGGAAGCTTTTTTTACTAAATTGGAATATGCTTGGTTGGAGACTTTCATCAAAATTTCCTCCTTTTTGACAAAAATAGTTTTCCTTAAATCAATTTGTATTATACCCGTTACGATCGTTCGTTTTCGTTGATATATATGTCCAAAAAATGAATAGGTTTTTCGTAAAATTTCCCTAATTTTTACTTGACGTTCCTGCAATAAAGTGATATCGTACGAGAGCAGAAAAGAAAATAAAGAGTTTGCGGGCCGGTTTTTTAACCGGTCTGCGTCTGTGTTGGGGGGAATTTGTTGATGGAATCCTATCGTTTTCTATTTGATATCTCAATCATTCTGCTGTTCACCAAGCTATTCGCCATGATGACCAAGCGCGTGGACCTGCCGCAGGTCGTCGGTTCTCTTCTGGCGGGCCTGCTGCTCGGTCCTGCTCTGCTGGGCATCGTCTCGCCCAGCGACTTCACCGGACAGATTGCGGAACTCGGCGTCATCGTGCTGATGTTCGGCGCGGGCCTGCAGACCGATCTGGGAGAGCTGAAAAAATCCGGCAAAAGCGCGTTTTTAATCGCACTGGCAGGTGTGCTTCTGCCTCTCGGCGGCGGCACGCTGGTCGCATATCTGTTCGGCGCGGGAGACGACATTCTCCATTATTTATTCGTCGGTACGATTCTGACGGCCACCTCTGTCTCGATTTCGGTCGAAACCCTCAAGGAGATGGGGAAGCTTTCGACACGCTCGGGCAGCGCAATTCTTGCCGCCGCGCTGATCGACGACATTCTCGGCCTGGTGCTTCTCACGATCATTACCGGCACCTCGGACCCCTCGGTAAAAATCTCGTTTGTGATTCTTAAGATTGTGCTCTTCTTTGCGGTCGGCCTGCTGACGTTCGGCTTCTTCCGCCGCCTGATCGAGCGGTGGATGGAATCCGCCTCGTGGGACCGCAAGCGCTTCGCGATCATTTCTCTGGCATTCTGTTTTCTGTATTCCTACGTCGCGGAAGAGGTCTTCGGCGTCGCCGATATCACCGGTGCGTTCCTTGCGGGCTTAATTATTTCCAGTACCATGCGTGTTACTTATGTGGCGTCGCGCTGTGAGATCCTGTCCTACATGCTGCTGTCTCCAGTCTTTTTTGCCTGTATCGGACTGAAGGTCTCCTCTCTGCGGCTGGATTCCAACATCATTTGGTTCACCATTTGTCTGATTCTGACCGCGATTCTGACCAAGGTCGTCGGCTGCGGCATCGGCGCGCGGCTCGGCTCCTATGACAAAGGCGAATCTCTGCGCATCGGCGTCGGCATGATGGCCCGCGGCGAGGTTGCGCTGATTGTGGCCAACAAGGGCGTAACGCTGGGACTTCTCAGCGACCGGTATCTTGTCTCTGTGGTTCTGATGATCGTTGTGACGGCCATTGTGACGCCCGTTCTGCTGCGCAAGGTATATCCGAAGAACAAGCCCGTCTACAGCGAGATGGTCGAAAGCAGCCTCGTCGAAGGCTACCGCGAGGTACGCGACTTCGATCTGGCTTCGCAGACCGTCCTCGATATGCACCGCGAGCTGCAGGGCCAGCCTACGACAAACAGAAAATCGCCCAAACCCCGCGATATGCAGAAGGCTGAAAAGTAACGTCTTGTCATCGATTTATTCATCAAAATCCGGCGCCTTAATATCAGCGAGAGCTTTTTTCAAAGGCTCTTCGTTTGCGGCGGCTGTCCTTGTGGCGGCCGCCGCATTTTTGCTATACTTAAAATGCAAAAGCAAAGTCGCCAAGCGTCTGCTGGAAAAATACCGTACCGTATTTCAGATTGAGTCTTTGGGTGAAGGCGTCTTTGACCTGGGGTGTGGAGGTGACCCCGCCAAAGCCTATGACCACTTCATACGCCGGACGCTGCTCCTCCAACGTATGGAGGAGGTGTTGAGCCCCAGAGAACTGAATTTGGTGCGCTGTTATCTGGGGACCGGCCAGCCCAACGAGCAGAGTATGACCTTTCAGGAACTGGCGGTCCGGCTCAACTACAACGACCCCAGTGGCGCGGAGAAAACGTATAAGAGCGCCATCCGGAAACTGAAAAAACAGTTGAACGATGGTGCTTACGGCCAGTGGCTCTCCATCCAGAAAGCCATTCACAAGGCCAGAGCGGAAGCAGAGACTGATTCTGGTTACTATGTGCCGCCGCAGACCACCTGGCTGGACGAAAAGGAACTGGCGGAGCGGTTTCTCTGTGAAGTCGTTTCGCTGATCCATGTCCATGAGATTTTCAGCGACGCATTGGAGCAGGAAACAGAATAAGCAGTGCGGCACCATGCTTTGTCCTGATACCGCACTGCTTTTCATTTATCCCATGATCCCGATTTTATTACCGTTCTCGTACATATCCTCGGCGTATTCCGCATGGTTGGGTCCTTGGCTTTCTATCCAGCCGAAGCCTGGCACATAGACCATGTTGTCCGGTGCCGGGGCAGGCTCCGGTTCTTGCTGTGGTGTGGCATCCTGTTCAGAGGGAGCCTGTACTTCGCTCTCTGGGGGCGTTTGAGCAGGCGATGGCTCCGGGACAATGTCAGCTTCCTCGACCAGTTCCGGCAGTGTTGCTTCCGTCTTTTCTTCCTCTGGCGATATGACTTCTTCCATCTCTGCTATCTCCGGAATTTCGGGCTGTGTGGCGATTACAACGGCTGGCGTGGGCAGTGCGGGTGTTTCCCCGGCTGGTTGATGCTGTGGGCCACACAGCGGCAACCAGAGCCAAACAGGCGGCGAACGCTGCGGCAGTGATGATTCGTTTCTTCATGTTGCTTCCTCCTTTCCGGACATGGAAAGAGCGCCCGATCTCCTCGCCGTACAGCGAGAGACTGAGCGCTCTTTTTCATATTGATTCAGTTCCATGGAGAGCTGCCACGCCAGCTCAAATCCAGAGATAAAGCTGTCGATGGAGCGTTCCTCTGCCATCAGACCCTGGGCATCCATGATTCGAAGCACCAGCCGCCGTTCTGGCTTTTCCAACGCTTTGATCAGTGCTTGGTGGCATTTTTCCACTTCCTGCTTCTGCTCCGAAAACTCAGGCGGGGTATAAAAGCAGTCATACAGGTCCTTGAGTAATGTTTTCATGCGTTGCACCTCCTGGTAGCAACACACAATACCACAAGACGTCCAACATATCTACTGGTCTTTTATCTTTATACAGCAAATTATCTTGCTTGGGTAAGGAACAGGAAAATAGATGCTTTACTAAAAAGAACTCTGAATTATTGCAGCAAATTGTCATTGCGGTTCGTTTATCCTATCTTCCCGTATGCCACAAGGGCATCTCCTGTTGTCACGCCCAAGGAAACCGTATGGTATAGCGCCATGCCATCCCAGCGGGCGTGTATCGTCTGGAGGATGCGGCCCTCCAGATCCTCGATTCTTCCCAGCATCTGCCCGGCGGAAATCAACTGTTCTGCCTTAACCTCAGGAAACCATAGACCCGGGGTATCCGCCTCTGTATAACACATCTCCATCGTTTCCTGCTGTCGGCTGTTTTTGACAGGAGTTGGTCCCATATCCAGATATCCCATCAGACTCTGTATGCTGCGCAGTTCCAGCTCCACCTGCTCCTCCGTCCAGAGACCCATGCTGCCCACCTCCATCAGCAGAGCGGGAATACCGCATTGGGCTGCATAGCTGTACAATCCGTTTTGGGCAGTGGAGGGGATGCGGTACAGAACTTCCAGATGCTGTGCGGCCTCCCGGGCCTGTGCCGTCACCTCCGGCGCAGCCGTGGCCGGGTAAAAGACAAGGGGCGTCATCGCCTCATTTACATCTCCGCCGTGGAGGTCCAGAAGAAAGTCGGCCTCCGGGTAGATCTGCTCCACCACTGTCCGGGCAACCTCCTGGGCCGGCGTGCCTTCCTCCGGCGGTGGAAAGACCCGGTTGATATTTTTTCCATCACTGGGCACCACCTGCTTGCTGCCGGTATAAAAGCCCTCACCATTGACCAGCGGCAGCAGGATCACCCGTCCCCGGATCTTGGCCGGAGACAGTTGGGCAAAGAGCCGCCGCAGCGTCATGATCCCCACATATTCGCAGCCGTGGACACCTGCGGTCAACACCAAGGTTGGGCCGTCCGACACACCGCAGACCATCCATACCGGCAGACCCGGCCCTCCCTGCACAGGCAGTATTCCCGTGATTCGACCGGTTTCCAATTCTTTCTTGTCAATTATCTGCATGGCGGTTCCTCCTGTGATCCATCGCTGTATCGGTGGCAGGCTACCCAATGCTCCGGCCCCACAGTGGTCATTTGCGGCATTCTGGTACGGCAAAGCTCGGTGCAATGGTGGCAGCGGGTGTGGAAGGGGCAGCCGGCAGGACGGTCAATGGGACTTGGCACCTCCCCGCAGAGAGGGACGATGGGTCTCTCGTGGTTGTCATGCAGAGAAAAGACAGACTCCAAAAGGGCCTTTGCATAGGGGTGAAGAGCGTCATTTGCAAGACAGCTGCTTGGGAGCGACTCCACCACTACGCCGAGATACATCACCATGATCCGGTGGGAAAGGGACTGGACCAAGGCCAGATCGTGGCAGACAAACAGGATGGCAAGCTCCCGCTGCCGCTGGAGCTCCACCAGCAGTTCTACCAACTGATCCTGGGTGGAGACATCCAGAGCAGAGGTGGCCTCATCACATAAAAGCACCTCGGGCTCCAGCGCCAGGGCCCGGGCAATGCCCAGCCGCTGGCGCTGGCCACCGCTCATGGAGTGGGGATACCGGTCCAGAAACTCCTGTGGGAGCTCCACCATTTCCAATAACTGCTTGGCTTTTTCCCGCAGCTCTCCTCTGGAGCAGGAGGAAAAGTTGCGCAGCGGCTCCGTCACGGCATCCCATACCCGCATGCGTGGGAAAAAGGCGGCGGCTGGGTCCTGAAAGACCATCTGGATATGCCTGCGGTGTCGGCGCAGGTTTTCGCCCTTCCAGCCGGTCACATCTTCCCCACGAAACAGCAATTGTCCCTCATCAGGCCGCTCCAGCTGGGACAATATCCGTAGTAGGGTGCTCTTGCCGCAGCCGCTTTCCCCCACGATCCCCAGCGTCTCACCGGGATAAAGGCGAAGATCGATCTGCTGGCAGGCGGTCAGAATCCGCCCATCCGGTCGCCGATAGCGGCGAGTAAGTCCCCGCCCCTCCAAAATGCATTCAGACATAGCGTTTCCCTCCCAGATCCGGAACTGCCTGGAGCAGCTGGCGGGTGTATGGCTCCTGACTTCGCAGAAGGCTCTCCCGGTCACCTTGTTCCACAGTGCTGCCGTTGCGCATAACCAGGATGCGACTGGCCATGTAGGCAGCCACCGCTAAGTTATGTGTCACCAGAAGAATGGCCGTACCATAGGTATCCCGCAGCTCCAGCATCTGCCGGACGATCTGCGCCTGGGTAGTCACATCCAATGCGCTGGTGGGCTCATCCGCCAACAGGAGCTTTGGCTGGAAGGTCATAGCCATGGCAATACCCACTCGCTGGCGTTGACCTCCGCTGAGCTGAAAGGGATAGGCTCCCAAAATACTCTCTGGATCGGAAAGCCCCATCCGTTCCAGCATTTCCTTGCTCAGCGCCCCCGCCTCTTTTTTGGACAGACTGCTGTGGGTACGGATATATTCACGGAATTGGGAGCCTATGGTGCGGATGGGATTGAGCATGGCGCCGGAATCCTGAAAGATCATGGAGAGTTTCTTCCCCCGCAACGCTTTCCACTCCCGGGGTGAAAGTCCCTGCAGTTGCTGGCCTTCAAAAGAGATCGTTCCTTCGGTCACGGCTCCTCCCGGCGGCAGAAGCCCCAGAACAGAGCGGATGGCGGTGGTCTTGCCGCTGCCGCTCTCACCTACCAGGACTACGATCTCTCCCTCCTGCATGGAAAGAGAGAAATTCCGCAATGCCAGGCGCTCTCCATAAGCAACCGTCAGCCCATTGATCTCAAGCATTGCTGCTTTCTTCCGCCGCGGGTGCAATATCACTGGTGAGCCAATAGTAGTCGATGGTGGCGATCTCCGCGCCGGTGACCCGATCCGCCCAGCTGATCATCCGGCTATTATAATAGCCGTGGATGATGGTGGCCGCATCGTCGATGAGGATCTGCTGCATCCGGGTGATCAGTTCCAGTCTCCGTGCCTGATCGGTGGTCACCTCCAGCTCCTCAAAGCAAGCATCGTACTCCTCATTGTGGTAATATCCGTAGTTCTGAGAATTCCCGGAGTACCATCCACCCAGAAAATCCTGGGGATCTCCAGTTCCCACAGTGGTGGTGTTGGCGGTAACCAGGTCAAACTCTCCGGCGTTCTGGAGTGCGGTGATGGTGTCATAGTCGCTGACATTCAGCGTAACGCCGATGCCGATTTCCTCCAGCTGGAGGGCAATGGCCTGGGCAAAATCGTTGAGATTGCGGCTGGTGTAGGCCAGATAGACCAGATCGATATTCTCACCGTCCAGTTCCCGGATGCCATCCCCGTCGGTGTCCACGATCCCAGCCTCATCCAGGGTCTCCTTGGCCTTTTCTACATCATAGGGATAGGGATTGGTAAGCTGGTCGTAGTTGTAGGCCAGAGAGGAAGGGAGTGCCGCAAAGCCCGGGGTGTACATACCTGCCACCGTTACATTGCACATGGTCTCACGGTCCAGCGCCATAAGAACCGCCTGCCGCAAAGCGTCGTTTGCCAGGGGGCCGTTGAAATTCATATAGGAGTTGCCAGTGCGAACACCTGCGGCAGTGGAAACATAAAAGCGCTCGTCCGCTTCCAGCTTCTCCAGATCGCTGGCGGTGGTGATATTTTCCACCAGATCCACGTCCCCACTCTGGAGCGCCATGGCCTTGGTGGAGCTGTCCTCGATGAAAAGAATAGAAACGGTATCGTAGGGAACTTCTCCATTCCAGTAGTCCTCATTGCGGGAGAGTTCGGCGCCCACACCGGCCTGCATACTGTCCAGCTTGTAAGGGCCGGTGCTGACGATGCCCTGCTCCACCACCGACACATCGATCACCGAGAAATAGGGATAGGCCAGGATACCGGGCAGATTTCCAGTGGGGCGCTGGCAGATCACAGTGAGCGTGCCTGCCTCGTCATCGGCGGTCAGCTCCGGCTCAGGGAGATAGACCTCGGGATTGGAGTTGCCCGTGCCGCCCCGGTCGGCGTCGGTCTCGGCGTACAGCCGCTCAAAGGCGGCCTGGACGGCGGAGGGAGTCACAGGATTTCCGTTGGAGAACTGCACGCCCTCCCGGATGTGCAGGATCCAGGTGGTATAGTCGTCGGAGACCTCGTAGGTATCACAGAGCCAGGGCTGGGCCACCACCTGATCGTCAAACCGGAACAGACACTCCAGGATGCCGTAGCGCATGCCGGCCCAGCTGGAATTGACTGTGGTAATGGGGTCCAGAGAGTCAGAGTAACTGTAACAACCGAAGTTCAGGTGAGTCTGCTCCGCCTGTTCCGCAGACGGAGTGCCGCCACAGCCGGTGAGTACACCGGAGAGCAGCATCGCTCCAACCAGAAGGGCGGCAGCCTTTGTGGATACATGTTTCAAACGCTTCATCTTGTTTCCTCTTTTCTTTGATTTTGTGGATACATGTTTCAAACGCTTCATCTTGTCTCCTCTTTTCTTTGATTTTGAATGGGGCTGCGCCTCATCCTCTCTGGGATCCAGGATATCCCGCAGGCTGTCCCCCAGCAGGTTGAAGATCACCACCGTCAGAAAGATAGCAAGTCCCGGAAATACCATCAGCCACGGTGCCGATTCCATATAGGCCCGTCCCTCATTGAGCATATATCCCCACTCGATGGAGGTGGATTGGGCGCCCAGGCCCAGGAAAGAGAAGCCGGCCAACTCCAGCATCATACCTCCCACATCGGTGGCAGCGGTGATGACCAGTGTGGGAAGGGCTGACGGCACCATATAGCGCAGCAGGATGTCCCTCTCCCGGGTCCCGGAGATCCGAGCAGCCAGCACATATTCCTGGTGTTTGACCTTCAGCACCAGGCTGCGGGCCAGGCGGGCATATTTCGTCCAGCTTACCGCCATAATGGCCAGGATGGCGCTGGTGATACTGCCGCCCAGCATACCGGCCAGGGCAATGGCAAGAGCCATACCGGGAAAGGAGACCATCATGTCGGCAACGCGCATGATGATGGTTTCCACCATGCCGCCGACATAACCGGCCACGATGCCCAGGGTACCGCCCACAAACAGAATACTGAGCACCAGTACCATGGTGGATAAAATGGAGGTTCTGGTACCATAAATGACACGGGAGAACAGATCCCGCCCCATTTTGTCTGTCCCAAACCAGTGTTCTCCGCTGGGGGACTGTACCGCATCCACCAGAACGGAGCTGTTGGGCTCATGGGTGGCAATGACAGGGGCCAGTACCGCCACAAGAAGAATGGCCAGGGCCATCAAGCCAAACACCAAAAAACGCTTTTTCGCAGCGGTCATGCCTGCAGCTCCTTTCTCAGCCGGGGATCCAGCCGGTTATAAGAGAGATCCACCACCAGATTGACCGCCATATAGATCAGAGCAATCCACAGTACATAGCCCTGGATCAGCGGATAGTCTCTGGAGGTAATGGCGGAGATCGCAAGGCTGCCCAGTGCCGGATAGGAGAAGATCACTTCCACCACGGCGGTACCGCCCAGCAGAGAGCCCAAAGACAGCCCCAGCATGGTGATGAGGGGCAAAACAGCGTTTGGAAGCACATGGCACCAGAGCACGCATCGTTCCGACAGCCCCCGGGCCCTGGCGCCTGCCACATAGTCCTGCCGCAATTCCTCCAAAATAGCCGCCCGAACCTGTCGGGCGTATTTCCCCGCCATGGCAATGGCCAATGTCACGGCTGGCAGAATCAACCGCTGGAAGTTCATTTGGTTGGACACCACCGGAAGCCATCCCAGCTTCATGGCCACCACATAGAGCAGCAGCAATCCCACCCAGAAATTAGGCATGGAAATGCTGATAAATGTGGTACCCCGCAAAAGATAGTCCAGTATGCTGTTCTGTCGCAAAGCGGAGTATACGCCGATGGGTACGGCCACAAGAACCATGATCACCAGGGACAGCAGCGCCAGTTGAATGGTGGGCATGACCCGCTCCATCAAAAGGGTCGCTACCGCTTCGCCCTTTGAGTAGGATGTGCCGAAGTCTCCCCGGAGGCAGTTGGAGATCCAGTTGCCGTACTGGATGAAAAACGGATCGTTGAGTCCCAGTTCCTCTCTGGTCTGTTCCAGCACTTCCTCCGACGGGATACTGCCGCTGACAGCGTACATGGCCCGGACTGGATCGCCCGGCGACACATACATCAGCAGAAAACTTAAAAAGCTGACGCCCAGCAGCACCAGAAAAATATGGGCAAGCCGGTAGCTTATTTTTCGTTTCATCTGCATTCCTCACCTCGCAAAAGCAAATCAACTCTGCCGCAATCTGCCGCGCTTTTCCTGTAACCCCAGTTGAAACAGGGCGTTTGACCAGGAGCCGCAGACCTTTTGCAGGCGCATGCGGACCTCCGCCGGTATCTCTCTGCGGCCGGGAGGATGCCCAAGCTGCTGCGCCAGTTTCCGTACCAACGCCAAATCTGCTTGCGTCTGGGGATCCAGCTTCAAAAGCCGGTAGTGGCAGTCGTATAGTTCCTGCCGGTGGGTTGCCCTCTGCTTGTCTTTTTCCCGCTGCAGCGGAGCATTCACAAAGGGGGTGATGCGCCGAACCGGTTCCAGATCGATCTGATAGAGTGCGTTCCGCCACGATCCAAAACGCCGGAGCAGGGATTCCCACAGGCTTTGCTCCACTTCACCGCGAAGGGGCGAGCGATTCAGCCTTTCCGCGAGGGTTCTCAATTCTTGGAGCATACGCAGCTCATCATCCTTTAGGTTTTCTTCTTTCTGCAGATGGACAGCCACTGCTTCCTCAACTCCGGCAGCAGCTAAAACCTCGCCCCAGGTACGATAGCGTTTTTTCAGTTTCCGGCATATCTCAGGCAGCTCCGACGGGTGTGGGATTCGGCCCAGCTGTTCCGCCATGCCGCGAATTTGATTGAGCATCTGCTGGGACTCCTCGTTCTTCTGAGACATCTGCTCTGAGGACATTCCGCCCCGACCCGCCGACCGGCTCAATTCCGCTACACGCAATGCCCTCGGCCAATTTTTGAAACGAGCTTTGAGATATGCACGCAGGATCCAATGCACCTCCCCCTGAGAGGGAGAATGTCCCAGACGCTGGGCGCTTCCGCGCAGAAGTTCCAGCAACTCGTCATCAGAAAAAGATGCGTAGAGTTACGCGCCTCGCTCGGTGTCCAGTGAGTACTGATCGTCCTCTTTCGCCTCCGCCTCTCCGGGGAGTTTGGGGCCTTCCACGATCATGTCGAACACCGCTTTTTTCTGCTCCAGCAGCTGATTTTTGTTGATTTCTTCCGCCATTTCTGTCCCTCCCTGAAAAAACGGCTGCGGGTCTCAAGATCCGCAGCCGTTTTTCTACGTAACGAATGCCAAGTGCAGCGTCCCTCACCTGGCCTGTCTCTTTTTGTAGGTCTTCTGACTTGCGCTTGGGGCAGGGTATTCCTGCCTTCGCCGGTCTGCTCTGCCTTCTCAGGGCACGTCCCCAATGGCGAACTTTCGTTGACGAGCAGCGGACATCACGCATACAGCGGCGGTTACCGTCCGGGATTCTCACCCGATTCCCTTGTTCAGCCGCCCGAATTTTCCTCTGCGGCCACAAAAAGTTATATTTTATTCTGGCATAAAAAAAGGTCTTTCCTCTTCGGAAAGACCGCATGGATACAAAACAGCCTACGCCTCCCAAGAGGATGCTCCCTGATGTACGATCACTGCCGGCTGACGTCCCACGACGAACACGGCCTTTCGCGCCGGACTCTCACCGGCTTATGATAAAGAGCACCTGTGTCACACAAGTTTCTCATCGTATCTGCCTAATATTTACTTTACACTTCATTTATTGTACCACAATATTTTGCTGATTGCAAGTATAATTATATCCCCGTGCGGCACAAAACCAACAAATTGACTTGTTTCGATTTCTATCATGCCTATGATATAAATAATAGCCGCAAGCCATCTTGTTGTGGCTTGCGGCTATTTCCCCATTTGAAACATTTGGGGCAGACACCCCAGGACTTCTCTCAATCGGTCATTCTTGGGTTAATCTCAAGATGTCCTTGTGAGGAGTAGCCCTTAGGACGCCGCTTTTTTGCTGCGAAAGGCGGGACTTGAACCACACACCCGCTTGCGGTCCCCAAAACCGGCGGCCGCTCCGAAAAGATTTTCCCTCCTGCAATCCTTTCGATTTCAGTTTGCGATTTCCAAAACCGACGGGCGCTCCTATTCGTCGCTGTCAGTTTTGATCGCTGTACCTGTCATCCCTCGCTTGATCCGCCGCAGGCGGCGCGGCAAATGGGTTCTCCTGCTTGCGGTGCCCGAAAAAAACTTCGCGCTGTTCGCTTGCTCGGTTTTTTCGACCGCGGCGCTCTCAGCTTTGCCGCTTTTTCCGCCGCAGGCGGCGCGGCAAAGCTTCGTTCTCGAATTTTACGCAAGAAAAACGACGCCCCGATTGGGGCGCCGCTTTTTGGTTGCGGAGACAGGACTTGAACCTGCGACCTCCGGGTTATGAGCCCGACGAGCTACCAACTGCTCTACTCCGCGATATTTTTTGAGTGCGAAACATAGTATAGCACACCGCGGCGCAAAAAGCAAGAAGTTTTTTTCGCAAAGGTTCGACCGTTTTCGCGCGGCCCCGCCCGACGCTTACAGCGCCGCGAGCGCGAGAATTTCTTCTTCCCGGCGGAGGGCTTCGGCTTCCAGCGCGGCGCACTCGGCCTCCAACGCGGCCGCGGCGGCTTTGTCGCCCAACGACGGCAGATTGATGCGCACATTGAGCACTGCGCTGCGCACGGCGGCGCGCGAGAGCATCGCGGCCATCATCGCATCGGTCACCGCGCCCCGGTTGCCGCAGCGCACAGCCGTTTCGCACAGAGGCAGCACGCGCGCGGAGGCGCGCGCCATCCGCAGGGGCGCGTTGGCGGCGGATGCCGCCGCCTCGCGCAGGGCTTCGCGGCGGACCGTCTTTTCCGCGTCGGTCTCCTTAGGCAGAGCAAGCGCGCGCATATAGCCGCCGAACGCCGCGCAGTCCGCGTCGATCAGCGACAGCAGCTCGCCTCGCAGGGCTTCCCCCTCTTTTAAAATCCGTTCCATCTCGGGCGCGGCGTCGGCATAGGCCTTTTTGCCGGCGGTCAGCTGCGCCACCATTTCGGCCAGCGCGCAGCCAAGCGCGCCGACAAGCGCGGCAACGCTGCCGCCGCCGGGAGTGGGCGCCTTGGAAGCGGTATTGGCGCAAAACGCCGCAATCGTACTTTCGGTCATTGACATCCCGTTTTTCCTCCTTGGAAAAGCTTTCTCGCAACAGCATACCCGAAACCGCGCCGTTTGGCAAGCCGCGCAAAAAACTTTTTCTTTTTCTTAATATGCATATTCGCGCGTCTTTCATCGAAATACCGCAAAGCGGCCTCGGGTGAAATCATCCCTATCCGCACCGGTCTCTCACAGATCCGGCTTCTTCGATTCTCTTTTCTTGGAAATAAAATAGATGATATGGATCAGCACAAAACCTATGATGCTCGGCAGCCACCAAAAATAAAACATCATGACAGAGTCATTTCCCATAAACAGTTTTATCTCCTGCCAGAAGCCCCTATATTCCCCGTACCAAAACACATTTTTTATGATGGAATACAGCAGCAGCGGAAAATAAACCGCATTGCTCCAAAGCGGTTTTTTAAATTTCCAAAACAAACAAAAAAGAGCGATCGGCGCCGAGAAAAACAGCAATACCACGCCGCAGAGTTCCAGCATAAAAACACCTCCGTCCGATGGATTCTTTTCCCTTCTTTGTATCTGTGTGTATTTTATCATATCCTGAAACAAACTTCCATATATGGCCAAAACTTCGGGCGTTTTCGCATGCACAGGGGGAAGGAAAAAGGCAGCCCCCTCAGAAAACACGGGCAAAGCCGTGTGCAGCTATCCTCTCTTTTGTGCAGTCTGTGCAGGAAACAATCGGTTTTCCCGTAAACTTTGCGCAGAAGAGGCGGTGTTTTCCGCTTTTCAACCGCCGTTTTTCTGCTATAATAGAAAGCAAAGCAAAAATGTCGCGTTTTTTCGCGAAAAAAGGGGCAAGACCATGACAGCCGAAGAGGCGATCTCTTATCTGCTGGAAAAGCGGCAGAGCGACTTTCACCCTGCGCCGGACCGGATGACCCGTTTGATGGAGCGGCTCGGCGACCCGCAGAAAAAACTGCGCTTTGTCCATGTTGCGGGCACGAACGGCAAGGGCTCGACCTCGTGCCTGATCGCGTCGGCGCTGACCGCCGCGGGATACCGCACGGGACTCTACACCTCGCCGCATCTCTCACACTTTTCCGAGCGGATCCGCGTGGGAGACGAGCCGATTCCGAACGAGGCGATTGCCCGTCTCGCCGATCAGGTGCGCCGTGCCGAAGAGTCGCTTTCCGTACCGGTCGCGGCATTCGACCGCATGACCGCAGCGGCCTTCCTTTGGTTTCTCGAATGCGGATGTGAGATCGTCGTGCTCGAGGTGGGATTAGGCGGCCTGCTCGACGCCACCAACGTGATTGACCGCGCCGAGGTCAGCGTCATCACCAACATCGGGCTTGACCACACCGAGGTGCTCGGCGCCGCGGTCGCCCAAATTGCCGCGCAGAAGGCCGGCATCGTCAAGCCGGGCTGTCCGGTCGTACTGTATCCGCAGACGGCCGAGGCTGAAGCCGCCGTAAGGCGCGCCTGCGAAGAAAAAAAAGCCCCGCTTTACCGGGCGGATTTTTCGGCGCTGCGGGTGCTGCGGCGCGAAATCGACAAAACGGTCTTTTCCTGGGGAAACAGCGAGCCGATCACCCTCGGTCTGGCGGGCGAGTATCAGCTGAAAAATGCCGCCGCCGCGCTGACGGCAATCTCCGTTTTGAGAGAGCGCGGCTTTTCCGTTTCCGACGCCGCCGTGCAGGCGGGCTTTGCCCGCGCAAAATGGCCCGGCCGGTTTGAGCTGCTGCGGCGCTCGCCGGTGTTTCTGCTTGACGGCGGACACAATCCCCAGTGCGCCGAGGCGCTGTGCGAAAATCTCAAGACCGCGTTTCCCGAAAAGAGCTTCGTCTTTCTGCTGGGCATGATGGCCGACAAAGACGTCGGCGCAGTGCTGGATATTCTTGTTCCGGTCATGCGCGCCGCCGTCACCGTGCCGGTGCAGAATCCCCGCGCGATGCCCGCAGAGCGTCTTGCCGCTTTGCTGCGGAAGAAAGGCGTTTTGGCCGAGGCCGCCGAGACGCTTTCTTTGGGAGCCGCCCGGGCGGACGCACTCGCTGCGGGAGAAGGCGTCTGCGCCTTTGGTTCTCTCTATCTCGCGGGCGCGGTGCGTTCTCTTTTTTCTCTGTAAAAAACGCCCGTCACAGGGTGTTTTCACATAAAAATACGTTTGGCAGAGTAGGCCGATTCGGGTCATGTGCCGGCGGGACGGGGAGTTGTCCGCCGGACGGAGCGCTTTTTTAAAAAAAAGCGTGCCGTGGACCGGCCGCATCCCGCTGCCGCATCCGGACGCCCCGGTATCTTTCGGGGGCTCCTCCTTCCATGCGGCGGTTGTCACCCGGAGGGAGGAGCTTTTTCTGCTTTTGCAGAGGGAGGATTCCGATGAAAACAAAACGAATTGTCACCAACGCCATGCTGATCGCCATGTATGTCGTGCTGAGCCTGTTCGTGTCGATCAATCTCGGCAACATGAAGATCACGTTCGACGCCCTGCCCATTCTGATCGGCGCGCTTCTGTTCGGCCCCGCGGACGGACTGCTGATCGGCCTGCTGGGCGCGTTTTTCGCACAGATGCTGACGTACGGCTTTACCCCGACGACCGTCCTGTGGATTCTGCCCGCGGGCGTGCGCGGTCTGCTGGTCGGCACCGCCGCCCACAAAAAGAATTATGCGCTTTCTCACGGCGAGCTTCTTGTGCTGATCGCCGTAAGCTCCATTGTTGTGACGACGCTGAATACCGCCGTCATGGCCATTGACAGTCTGATCTACCACTACTACAGCCACGCCTATGTATTCGGTGCTCTGGTGCCGCGCTATATTGCTGGCATTCTGACAGCCGTTTTGTACACGGCGGTCGTGCCCACCTTACTGCGCTATCTGCGCGCGGCAGGCTTCACGGGGCGGTGCGCGTAAAAAGCCCTTCTGCATCTGTGCCGATGTCTTTGAAAAAGCATATCCGCCCATGCCGATCGGCGTCGAAGCGCTTTTCTCTGTCTTTTGCATCAGGCAGAGACAGGCCGGACCGTCACAACAATCATAACCACCGGCCGTGCCGGTGGTTTGCACAAGCCCCCTTGGAGCCTTTTGCCCTCCGAGCCTATAGGCTCATCGAATTATCTTTCACTTGCGTGAGATGCCCTGCTGTTGAAATAGCGGCAGGGCATTTCTTTCCCAGTTCTTCTAAGCTTGCTCGACATTCTTTCTTGCTTACGGTTGAATAGTTGTTCCTCGCTTCGCTCGGATTATTTATTCTGGTCATAGCGAAAGCTTTTTGGAACCACCAGCACTTCCAGTGGTTTTCTCTGTACAAAATCAAAACGAGAGCTCCTCAAATCGGGAACTCTCGCTTTTTTTGAAAAATAAGATTGCACGACATCATTTGGAGTGCAGCCGATGATTTTACAGAGCCTTTTCGGCGTGGTCGAGGTGCTGTTTTCCCTTTTTCAGAGGGTCAAGCGCCTTCCTGTCAATGCTTCCCCTTAAAAATCGGCAATGCGATCCCCTTCACCCGCTTTTCGCAGAAACGCGTTTTTGCAAAAGGCGAACGCGGTGGGAACCGTCGCAATACAAATGATTCAAAAGGCACCAAGATAACAATAGGGGTAAACGCATCTTATCCGTGCGATCCTTGCGCCGTCCGTCTGCTTTCATCGGCAGGCTGTGCGGGGGCGGTCTTTGAAAGCCGGACGGAAATGATTTTTGCCTACTTTATCTGAAGCAGCAGACATACCCATGTCTTGGTTTTTCATTCCCCGGCGTTCTCTTTTGTCAGCATCGCAACACATTCCACATGCCGCGTATGAGGAAACAGATCGACCGGCTGCAGACGGCGCACGGCGTAGCCGCCTTTTGTCAGCACACCGAGATCGCGCGCCAGCGTTTCGGGATTGCACGAGACATAGACCACCCGCTTCGGCGCAAGGGTCAAAAGCGAGGTGAGAAAAGCGCGGCTGCTGCCGGCGCGCGGCGGATCCATCAACACGACGTCGACGGTTTCGCCCGCTTCGGCGAGCGCGGTCATGTACTCTCCCGCGTCCGCACAGAGAAAGCGCGCGTTTTTCACGCCGTTTCGCCGCGCGTTGCCGACGGCGTCCTGCACGGCGCTGCGGGTCACCTCGACGCCGACGACCTGTGCGGCATGCCGGCTCGCGATCAGTCCGATCGTTCCCACGCCGCAGTAGGCGTCCAACACGCGCTCGGTCCCCGTCAGACCGGCGAAGGAGACGGCCGTCTCGTAGAGCGCCTCGGTCTGAACCGGATTGACCTGATAGAACGACTGGGGCGAGATGCGAAAGGTCAGTCCGCACAGCGTGTCCTCGATCGAGCCGGGGCCGTACAGCACCTTTTCCTGCGTGCCGAGCACGAGGCTCGTCTCGGCGCGGTTGATATTCTGCACGACGGAGGTGATCTCGGGGCAGCGGCGCAGAAGCTCCGCAAGAAAAGCGTTTTTCGACGGAAATACCGGCGTGCCGGTCACCAGCACGACCAGCGCCTGCCCGCTGCGGCAGCCGTACCGCACCAGCACGTGGCGCAGAAAGCCGCGCCGCGTTCTCTCGTCGTAGGCCGTCAGGTGAAACTGCCCGAGCAGCGTGCGGATCGTGACGATGATGCGGTCCGCCGTTTCGTTTTCGAGCAGGCAGGAATCGACCTCCACAATGTGGTGCGTGCCGGACTGGTACACGCCCGACACAATGCGTCCGCCGCGCCCGCAGGCAAAGGCCGCCTGTACCTTGCAGCGGTAACGGTAGGGATTCTCCATGCCTAAAATCGGCTCTGCTTTGCAGAATTTTCCCGTCAGGCGGCGCACCATGCTCTGCTTGAGCCGAAGCTGCTCGTCATACGGCAGGTTCTGCAGCTGGCAGCCTCCGCACCGGCGCGCCTTCGGGCAAAGGGAAAGGACGGTTTCGTTCTGCTGCATGGTGTTACCTCCGATCGTTTCTCTGCTTTTCAGCATACCACGGCGGGCTTCTGCGCGCAAGAGAAAGCGAGAGCCGTTTCGGGCCAGTTCGTGATTGCGGCTTTGAAAAAAAGGTGGTATAATACCAAAAATGGGGGAATTTCGCTCTTGCGGAATTTGTATTTGTTTTATAGAAAAAAGAAAAACTCAACTTGGGCATCTTTCCGTCGGCGCAGAACCGAAGAAGCGGCCAAAGACCCTCAATCCCGATTTGCTCTTCGAGACGGCGTCTGACGCGATGCCGCGTTTTTTAAAAAACGAAAAGAGGTTTTTATGGAGAAAATTCTGCCGGGACGCTACCGGCACTTCAAAGGGAACGAATACGAGGTGCTTTGTACCGCGTCACACAGCGAGACGCTTGAACCCTATGTCGTCTACCGCGCGCTCTACGGCGAGCGCGGCGTGTGGGTGCGTCCCGCGTCCATGTGGAACGAGACCGTCACCAGAGACGGCGTGACGTACCGCCGGTTTACCCGCATCGAGGAGGAATGAAGCATGACAAAAGACGTCCAGACGCTTCAGCAGATGATCGATCAAAGCAGCCGCATCGTCTTTTTCGGCGGGGCGGGCGTCAGCACCGAGAGCGGCATCCCCGATTTTCGCTCGGTGGACGGGCTGTATCATCAAAAATACGACGAGCCGCCCGAGACGATTCTCAGCCACAGTTATTTTAAGCGGTATCCGGAGAAATTCTTCGCCTTTCACCGGGACAAGATGCTTTTTCCCGACGCCGAGCCCAACGCCGCCCACCGAAAGCTCGCCGAGCTGGAGCGTGCCGGAAAGCTCACCGCCGTCATCACGCAGAACATCGACGGCCTGCATCAGAAGGCCGGCAGCAAACACGTGCTGGAGCTGCACGGCAGCGTCTGGAGGAACTACTGCATGGACTGCGGCAGGCGCTACGGCCTCGATTTTATTCTGCATACGGACGGAGTCCCGCGCTGCGAATGCGGCGGCATTGTGCGGCCGGACGTGGTTCTGTACGAAGAGGCGCTTGATTCCGACGTGATGGCGCAGGCAGTCTCTCATCTGCGGGCGGCCGATCTCGTCATCGTCGGCGGCACCAGCCTTGTGGTATATCCGGCCGCGGGCCTTCTGCAGTACACGCGCGCCGACATCGTTCTGATCAACCGCTCCGCCACAAGCATGGACAGCCGCGCGAAGCTTGTGATTTCCTCGCCGATCGGCGAGGTGCTCGGGCAGATTGCCGTGCATTCCTGAAAGGAGTTTTTTGACATGAAAGAGAAAAAAAGCCCTCCCTCCCCCGAAAAATTTCACGGTCTGCGCCGTCTGCTGACCCTGCTGACGGTGATCTTTCTGCTGCTGTCGCTTTTGGCCTTTGCCGAGCCCACCGCAAAGAAAAAGAACGTTCTCAAGGCCGTGGGAGGAGCCGCCGAGGAATCCCTGCAGCTCATGCCCGCGATGCTGTCGTACTACGACGGCGACCTGCTGACGACGCTCGCCGCCAACCCGGGGGAAAGCGGCTCGTACCGCTATGTTTCCGACGCGCTCGGCGCACTGCGCACCGCGGGCGGCTTTGACTCCGTGACCTTCATCGTCAAAAGCGAAAAGCAATATCTCTGCGCCGCGGACGGCCTGCTCAATTCCGGCGCGAATACATACGCCGCGGGCTCTCTGCTCTCGCCGTCAAAGTCCGTCAAAAGCCTGCTGGATAAAATCTGGAGCGGAAAATCCGACGGCGGCACCGCCGCCGACCTGATTGCGGGCCGCGCGGGCGGCAGCGCGGCGTGTGTGCTTCTGCCCGTCTTCGGTGCGGACGAATCCCTGCTCGGCGTGCTCGCGGCGGAAATTTCCGTCGGAGAGGCCGACTACCATATGCTCGGCCCGGTCAACCTGTATGTACTGGGCGGCGTCTGCCTGCTGATCGCCGCCGTGCTCGCGGGAATTCTCTTTCTGCTGAAAAAGCTTTCCGCGAAAAAACCGCCCGCGCCGCCCGCCGATACGCCGGACGACACCACGATTTATACGCCCGCGGGGCAGACAAATGCAGAGCCCGCCGCGCCCGAAAGCGGCTGCGTCTCCTCCGGCGGGATTTCTCCGCCCGACCCGGCTCTGCCCGGCGGAGAAGAGGCCGTCGACGCCCCCTTCTCCGAGGAGGATCCCCTTGACTGACAAAAGCTTTTTTGACCGGGTCTACGCTGCGGTGCGGCGCATTCCAAGAGGTTCTGTCGCCACCTACGGGCAGATCGCCCTGTTGGCGGGCAGTCCGCGGGGCGCCCGCGTCGTGGGCTGGGCCCTGCACCACAACCCCGAGCCGGTGACGATTCCCTGCCACCGCGTCGTAAACCGCACGGGGCGGCTCGCTCCCGCGTTCGCCTTCGGCGGCGAGGCCGTGCAGCGCCGCCTACTTGAGGAGGAGGGCGTTCTCTTCACGCCGGAGGGAGCCGTCGATCTTTCCCGCTGCCTGTGGCGGCCCGAAGAGGATGTTTTCCTTTGTCCCTTTTAAACCGCCGCAAGGTTTTGGCCGCATGCTTTTTGCACCGGTCCGGCTCTCTTTTGTGCAGACCTTTTTTCGGCGGTTTCCCCGAAGCGCCTTCTTTTTAAAACCACAGCCAAAAGGAGCTTTTCTTTCTATGAACGACGATTATCTGCGCAGCTTTACCGAGCAAAACCCGTTTTCCCGTGCGTGCGGCTGCCGGCTCCTTCAATGCTCGTTTGAGCACGCCGCGGCCGTGATGGAAATCGATCCCGCCCTGCACTACAACGGCGCCCATATCGTTCACGGCGGCGCTTTGATGACGCTGGCGGACTTTGTCTGCTCCGCGGCGGCGAACACCGACGGTGTGCTGCGGCTGTCGTGCGGCGGATCGTACGCCTTTCTGCGCAGCGCCAAGGCGGGACGCCTGACCGCCGAAGCGTTTCTTGTCTCCTCGACGCGCACGCTCTGCTACCATCGGGCCGAGATCCGCGACGAAAGCGGCGCTTTGCTGTTTACGGCGGCAATGCAGGCCTGCGTGCGCACCGGCGCCCCCGCCCATGGGGAATGAACCTTTCGGCGGGTTCTGCGTCTGCGCGTGGGAGGACGACCTGCTGCTGCCCAACGTCAGAAGCGCCTCGCGCCTGCCGCCCGATCCGAAAAGCGTGCTGGTACGCGCGTTTCCCTATTACACGGGCGAGCGGGAGGGCCGCAACCTGTCGCTCTACGCGGTGATCCCCGATTATCATGCCGTCGTGCTCTCCCTGCTGGAGGAAAGCCGCCTTCGGCTTTGCGCGGCGTATCCCGAGAACCGCTTCGTTTCGTTCTGCGACGCGTCGCCCGTCGACGAGGTCACGGCGGGGCTTCGCGCCGGGGCAGGTATTCTCGGAAAAAACGGCCTGCTCATTACGAAGGATTTCGGCTCTCTCGTTTTTCTCGGCGAGATCGTGACCGACCTTTCGCTGCCCGCCAAGCGAAAAACCGCACACTGCGCCGACTGCGGTGCGTGTGTGCGCGCCTGTCCGACGGGCGCCCTGACAAAGGACGGCCTTACCCCCTCGCTTTGTCTCTCGCATATCACACAGAAAAAAGGCGCACTCTCCGAGCAGGAGGCCCTTGCCCTGCGGGCGGGCGGTCTTGCGTGGGGGTGCGATTGCTGCCTGCTCGCCTGCCCGCACAACCATGACCCGAAAAAAACACCCATCGAGGCGTTTCTCTCCGGCACGGAGCCGGTACTGACGGCGGCGAATCTTTCCCGGCTGATGCATAACCGCGCCTTCGCATGGCGCGGCAGGGCCGTGCTCGAGCGCAACCTTGCGCTGCTGCAAAAGCCGGACGAATAAACGCCGCGGCCGCACCGCCAAGCAAAAAGCGCAGTCCTTTTCCCCCGCCGGCCCGCCTGCGGCAAACCGGGCGCTCTTTATTTTGCCGCACGGCGATTTCCCCGCTCTTTCCGGAATGGGCGAAAGCGGATTTTAAGACCATTGCGGCCGCACCGACGGACGAAACACGCAAAATGCGAAAGCGGCAGGGGCAAATTTCCATATGCTCCGAACTTCTTCTACCACATCGAACATTCAGGGAGGTTTTTCCCATGCAGTATGAAATTCTGACGCCCGCGCAGTACGGCCTGCTCGACCGCTTTGTCGAGAGCCACCCGCAGGGCTGCTTCACCCAGATAAGCGCATGGCGGCACGTCAAGTCCAACTGGGGCTTTGAGGCCGTCGTGTGCCGAAACGACGCGGGCGAGATCGTCGGGTCGGCTTCGGTTCTGATTCAAAAAATCCCCTTCATCGGCACGAGCTTTCTCTACTGCCCGCGCGGGCCGGTCTGTGATCTGCATGACCGTGAGGTGCTCGCCGCCCTGAAGGCCGGCGTAGACGAGCTTGCAGAAAAGCATCATGCGCACGCCTTTAAGATGGATCCGGACGTGCTTTTTTCCGACGGCGAGTTTGCCGCGATCGCAAAGGAGATGGGCTTTCGCCGATTTTACGGGCCCGAGGGGTTCGAGACCATTCAGGCGCGCTTTAATTACCGCCTGTACCTGAACGGCCGCACCGAGGAAGAGCTGTTTGCAAACCTGACCCAGCAGACGCGGCGCAATGTCCGTCTGGCAATGCGCCACGGGGTCGAGGTCCGCGTCTGCGGCCCCGAAATGCTCGGGGAGTTCTGCCGCCTGATGGGCACGACCGGCGAGCGCGACGGCTTTGCCACACGGCCGAAGGCTTATTTTGAGCGGTTTCTCTCCGCTCTCGGCGAGCACGCGAGGCTCTATCTCGCCTTTTACGAGGGAGAGGCCATCGCAGGCGCGATCACGACGAATTTCGGCGGCAAAACCTGTTATGTCTACGGCGCATCCGCCAACGAGCACCGCAATGTGATGCCGAACTATCTCGTCCAATGGGAAATGATCCGCTGGGCCGTCGAGACGGGCTGCACCGTCTACGACTTTCAGGGCGTCAGCGGCAATCTCGAACCTGAGGGGAATCACTACTACGGACTCTACCGCTTCAAGCGGGGCTTCAACGGGCAGCTCGATGAGCTGGCCGGAGAATTTGACTGCACCTACCGGCCCGTCAAGGCCCGCATGGTCGATTTCGCCATCGCCGCGAACGACCGCCTGCGTGCGCTGCGCCGCCGGCTGAAGAGATAATTCCGGCGTCATTTCACACGACAGGAGGAACCGCCATGCAGAAGCTGCTCTATCAGGACGAAGCCTACCGCATGCTCGACCGCCTTTGGGCGGGCGGACGTTTTCCGCACGCGCTTTTAATCGAGGGCGCGCCCGGCAGCGGCAAGCGCACCCTCGCCGCCTATGCCGCGGCCCTGCTGCTGTGCCGTTCCGACAGGGACCGTCCCTGCGGCGCCTGTCTCTCCTGCCACAAGCTCTCGACCGGCAATCATCCCGATCTCGTCGTGCTCGACGGCGGCGCGAAAAAAGCGTTTGCCATCGAAGCCGTGCGCGCCCTGCGGCGCGAGGCATGGGTCGCGCCGAACGAATCGGCCTGCCGCGTGTTTCTGCTGACCGAGACGCAGAATATGGATCCCCGTTCGCAGAACGCCCTGTTAAAGCTGATCGAGGAGCCGCCCGCGCACGCACGGTTTCTTCTGACCGCCTCGGGGCGCGGGGCGCTGCTCGACACGATTCTTTCCCGCGTGACCCTGCTGCGCATGGCGGAGCTGACCGCTCCCCTGCGGGAGGAGGCGCTCGCCCGTCTCTGCCCCGGCGTGTCGGAGCAGGACCGCCGCAGCGCGGCCCTCGCGTTTGAAACGGTGGGACAGGCCGCGGCCTCTTTGACGGACGAAAAAGCACGGCAGCGGCTGTCGGACGCGGCAGAGCTGCTTCGCTGCGTCGAGGGCCGCGACCGCTACGGCATTCTGCGCGTCCTTGCGGGGCGCGAAACCGACCGCGACGCGCTCTCCTCGGTGCTGGCGCTGTGCAGAACGCTCTGCATCGCGCGTCTCACGGCGGGACAGGCGGATTTTTCCGCGTTGCAATGCGCGGGAATTGTTGATATAATAGAAACCGCGCAGAACCGCATCCGGCAGAACGTCGGCGTGCCGATTCTCTCGGCGGTGCTCGCGGACGAGCTGACCGCCGTGCTTTCCCCGGCGCGCGCATAGCGCCGCAAAACCGGCGAAACGCGCAGAAAAGAACCTCAGCGCGGACACTTTTTCCGCGATTTTTTTGAAACGAGGCCCGGCTCTCCGGGCGGAAAACGAGGAAACCACCTATGGCAAAAGTAATCGGAGTGAAATTTAAGGACGGCGGCAAGGTCTATTATTTCGACCCCTGCGGCATCGACGCCGCGGCGGAGCAGTCCGTCATCGTCGAGACCGCGCGCGGCGTCGAGTGCGGCGTCGTGGCCATGCCCCCGCAGGAGGTTCCCGACGGCGAAATCGTCAAGCCTCTCAAGCGGCTGCTGCGCATCGCCACCAAAAAAGATATCGCCCAGGCACAGGAAAACCGCCTCAAAGAGGAACGCGCTTTCACCGTCTGCCAGCAGAAAATCATCGACCACAAGATGGAAATGAAGCTTGTCGACGTAGAATACGCGTTTGACGGCAGCAAGATTCTGTTCTATTTCACCGCGGACGGACGTGTGGATTTCCGCGAGCTGGTCAAGGATCTGGCCGGAGTATTCCGCACCCGCATCGAGCTGCGCCAGATCGGCGTGCGCGACGAGGCCAAAATGCTCGGCGGACTGGGCATCTGCGGACGCGAATTCTGCTGCTCGAGCTTTTTGGGAGACTTTCAGCCCGTGTCCATCCGCATGGCGAAGGAGCAGGGGCTCTCTCTCAACCCGACGAAAATTTCCGGCACCTGCGGGCGGCTGATGTGCTGTCTCAAATACGAGCAGGCCGCCTATGAGGATCTGATCAAAACGACCCCCCGGCAGAATTCCGTTGTAAATACGCCGGACGGACGCGGCGTCGTAACCGAGGTCAGCCTACTGACCGGCATGCTCAAGGTACGCCTCGACGGCGAAATGAGCGAGATCCGCGTCTATCACAAGTCTCAGCTCGACGGCAGCACGCGCTGCCCGGGCTGCCGCCGGGAGGAATCCTCTTCTTCCCCGGCCGAAGAGAGCGCCCCTTTGGCCCCGGCCGCCAGCCGGCCGCAGCAGGACAGCGGCAGGCCCGCTTCTCCCCGCAGACAGCAGCAGGAGCGCCGTCCCGCCAAGCCCGCCGCCAAAAAGGTCCCCGCCGAGGCGCAGCCGAAGCCCGCGCCGTCCGCACGGCAGGAGAAGGGGGCGGCCCCCGAGGGCGAGCACAAGCCGCGCCGCTGTCACCGCAGGGGAGGCGTGCGCCACCGCCCGAAACCGGCCGGACAGACGCCCGCCAATTCTTCCGCGCAGGACTAAACGCCGTTTTTTAAAAGCTTAAAAATCCCCCGGCGCGTTTCGCCGGAGAAGAAATCGTTTTCAAAAAGGGGTAAATCTTTCGATTTACCC